>CAZELK010000003.1:0-115003 GCA_964513145.1 Candidatus Woesearchaeota archaeon | reverse complement strand
ATTATTATAATAGATTTGCTGGTGTCTTTACATCAAATAGTGATATAACAAATCTTAATTTAGATCAAATACCAACAAGATTTAATTTAAGTTTTTTTGATGAGGTTGCAAGAGCACCTGGTGATGGAAGTCAGACACAAAGATGGCTGCAGCAACCACAAGTTTACATAAATACAAGTCCAGCTTTGGGTTCTGGAATACAGCCAACACAGCAGGAAATTGATTTAGTTGAATCAATATTCAGAAACAATATACCAAGGTTTAACCATGATTTTACTACAAACAATATTACAATTACAGCAGGAACAAATCCACCACCATACAGAACAGCTGGTGTAGTTAGAGTAGAATGGGACGATAATTCTGGTGGGTTAGGTTGGCACGCAGAACATTTTGATTCAACCCCAAATGAGATCATAGGTGCAACTGCTAAAATAAAAACAAGACTAACAGGAAGTGAACAATTAGCAGTTTACAGACAAGAAATAACACAGCCATTTGGTGCAAGAAATGACTCTAATTTAGAATCGAGTATATTTAATGATCCGCAAGGTCCTGATAGATATCAGCAAATTGATTTGGACACTGGATTAATATTATATTCAAGACCACCAGGAAATAAAAATACAAATTCTACTCCAGATGCAAATTCAGATAATTACAGAATAAGATTTAATTCTACAACTGGTAAATGGGAATAAGATAAATAAATCCCTATTGATTATTAATATATGCGTAAGCGATATTTTCAATTATTTTGTATAAATCATTTATTAGAATAATTTGCTTGATATTGGTTATGCTACCACTAAAAAAAAGAGTTTTATCTTCTATTCAAAACAATATTACAAAGAGTGTATCCATTTAGATATTCTTTTGTAATTCTTATTAAAAATTAAAGATCCCGCAACAACAAAATCAGCACCTGCTTTTGCTATTAGAGGAACACTATATTTTCTTATACCTCCATCAACTTCTATAATCATATCAGATTTACCTGTTTTTTTAATATATTCTTTTAATTTTTCAATTTTGATTAAAGTTTTCTTTTCAAGTTCTTTTCCTTTGACTCCAAGTTTAGTGCCCATAAGCACAATTTTATCAACTTCATATATCAAATCTTTAAAAGCCTCAATTTTTTCATTTGTTTTTATAACTATCCCACTTTTTATTTTAGAGTTCTTAATCTTTTTAATCAATCTTTTTGCTCCGTTTGACGATTCTGGATGAAATAAAATTATATCTGCGATATCTTTAAACGCTTTCAGATATTTTTCAGGATCCTTTACCATTAAATGTATTTCAAAGGGGAGTTTTGTTTTTGATCTTAGGGATCTAATCAGATCAGGAAAAAATAACAGTCTGTATATATAGTGCCCATCGCCCACATCAAAATGGAAAGAATCCACATATTTCTCAACTTTTTTTATTTCGGATGATAAATTTGTTAGATCAGCTGACCATAATGATGCTGATATTTTTACCATAAATTAAATTATTTGAATAGGTTTATAAATTTGTAGATTTACTTTAGCCCATGAGAAATGAGCTCCTTACATTTCAAAAAAAGCACAATTGTGTTCTATTAGGATTATGCCCCATGAGCAAATTAATAATTGATTCTGTTATTGAATATGCTAATGACAAAAAAGTACCAATAATGTTAATTGCAAGTCGGAGACAAATAGATTCATTAACTTTGGGTGGCGGATATGTGGAGGGATGGGATTCTAAAAAGTTTGCAGATTATGTTCATCAAAAAGATAAAGGGAAATTTATTTTTATTTGTAGAGATCATGGAGGTCCATGGCAGAATGATGTGGAGAGAAATTATGATGTTAGAAAAGCAATATATTCTGCCAAAAAGTCTTTTAAGGAAGATATAAATTCAGATTTTGATTTGATTCACATAGATTCGAGCATTGATCTTTATTCAGAAATTGATTTTTCAAAAGTTCTTCAAAGGCTCTTTATTTTATACAAATATTGTTGTGAATACTCTCGCAGAAAAAATAAAGATATAGAATTTGAAATTGGAACGGAAGAACAAACCGATAAATTAAACACAAAAGAAACAAATAATCTACTAAAAATAATTATTGATTTTTGTACAGATAAGGAATATAAAACTCCTTTTTTTGTTGTGGCGCAAATAGGGACATTAGTAAAAGAATTAGAAAATTTAGGCGAAATAAAGAAAGCAAATTATCCAATCGAAAATCTTAGAATGGCAGTAGAATTATGTGAGAGATACAATGTTAGAATGAAAGCTCATAACTGTGACTATTTAGATAATCTCTCTTTATCAAAAATAAAAGAAGCTGGCGTTCATTCTATGAATATTGGTCCAGAATTTGGCACATTACATACCAAAGAAATATTAAATATTTTAGCTAAGAAGAGATTGCACAAGGAGAGGGATTCTTTTATTCGAATGGCTGTCAACTCAAACAAATGGAAAAAATGGTTGATTCACAAGGATAGAGAAATTAGCGATATTAAAAAGACAATTATTTCAGGGCATTATGTATTTTCCAAACCAGAGTTTAAATTTCTTTATAAAAGAATAATGCTAAAACTAAAGGAAAAGAATGTGAATATCAATAAAGAAATTAAGAGAAAAATAAAATATCATCTTGATATTAAATGTAATGCTATAGGATATTTTGATTAAAATGGAGTTTTATATAATGAGGCATGGAGAAACAGATAGTAACAAGAAAAAATTAATACAGGGACAAACAAATGAGTCTTTAAATTATAAAGGGGTGTTGCAAATAAGAAGAAGAATAAGCAGATTAAAAAAATATAATTTTTCAATAATACTCTCAAGTGATTTAATTAGGGCTAAAGAAATGTCTAAAATTATTTCAGAAAAACTTGGATTAAAAGTTAAGTACTTTAAACTACTTCGTGAAAAAGATAATGGCTTCTTTACTGGAGAACATTCTAAATTAATAAACTGGAAAAAGATTAAAGGATCTTATGAAGAGAGAAAAGCTCCAAATGGAGAGAGTTTATACGAAGTTCTAATTAGAGCTAAAAAATTTGTGAATCTTTTTAAAAAAAGGTATGAAAAAGAAAGGGCACTAATTATATCCAACGGAACTATATTAAAATTAATGAAAGGCTATTTAGAGAATAAAGATATCCGATCATCAATTGAAAGAATGAAAATAAAAAATGCAGAGATATATAAGTTAAAATGTTAAATAAGACTATTAAAGAAGGAGTGAAAATTGCTAGGTATCTTGTTGAGAAGCACAAACTAAAAGATAATGTATTAGCAATTTATACAATGGGTTCGTTTGCCGAAAATGCAATAAATAAAAAGAGTGATATAGACCTTAATATATTTGTAAATAAATCAGATTACAACGACTTATTAGATTTGAAAGGTGCTATAAAAGATACTGAGAAAAAATTCGGTAGAAAGATTGATACAAATATCATATCAAAAAAAGAAATTAAAGAAGAAGTTATCAGTAGTTTATTATTTCCCCATAAATATCGACACGCATTACTTTTATTTGAAATTAAATACTACGACTGTCTTCTTTATGGAAAAGATATCCTAAAAAATATACAAATCGATTATGGCGAATTACCTGAAGAAGCACTAAAGTTATTATTGACTCTAGGATATAGGATTAGAAAAATATATCTCACTTCTAACTCTTTGAAGGAAGCTAAAAAACAAGCCGTTAAATTCGTAACTTACGCCTGTAAGTTTGCTTTGATTTATAAAAGAATATTCATCTATAGAGATGCTGAAGTAGAAAAAAAATTCTTATATGAATTTTCGAATTTAAATAACTTAGATGTTGTTAAGAAATGCTTTGAATTAAAAAGGAAAGAATATAACATAACAGAAAAAACCTTTGAGTGGGCAATTAATTTTATTGAAAGACTTTCTGAAGAATTATTGGATGATTATATCAAAAGTAAAAATGAAAAGAAATGAGATGCATTTAATAGCAAGAAATTTAATCCAGAATATTAGAATTAAAGAAGGCAGGCTCAAAAATAACTATCTTATTATTCTAGCAAGTATCCCGGGAAGCGGGAAAACTACTCTCTCACAAGAATTGGAAAAAAAGTTTAATTTTATTAAAATTTCTACAGATAGTATTAAAAATTACTTAATTAAAATAAAGTGTGATTTTTCATTAAAAGATTTGTTTGTTATACAAAAAGAAATGTTTAAATTATTAATGATGAGAAATATCAACCTTATTTCTGATAGTAATAGCGATTTAGTTAAGTATAGGAATAGATTAAAAGAAATGGCAAAAGAGCATAGTTATATTCCAATAGTAATCTATATTAAAGTTGATTTAGAAAAAGCATATCAGAGGATTATAAAAAGAAAAAAAATTAAAAAATCTATGAAAATATACAAAAAACTTATTAAATTTAAAAATGTCCTCCAAGTTCCAAGAAAGGCATATATGCTAGATGGAAATTTGAGCAAAAATAAATTTATTGACGAAGTTAACAAGATTAACTTTGAATAGACAAAATAATTGACTCTAAGTGGTTTATGGCCTTCTTAACCGAGCATGGTATAGTATCTCCTTTTAGTTTGGATGCCTGCATAATGTAATCTGTTAAAAAATTTAGGGTCCTACAAACTTCCCCCGTTTCTGCTATCGTTTGATATACCCTATCTAAATCTGTAATGTTTTCTTTGAACATTTTTGAAAAAATTTGTCTTTTATCATCTTGTGAAAATACTTTTTTTGTTTTAATTTGAGAGACGGCTTTCTTTAGTTTCCTAAATGTCGTTCTATTATCTTCAAACCTTAATTTAGATCCTTCTAAACGAGTATTTCTCGCTATTAAAAATCTGGCTAGTGCTGGCCCGTTTTCTGTTAATTCTTCTAAAGACAGGATGACATTACTCTTAAAACTATATCTTTCTCCCTTATCATCAACTAGTAAGTCATTAAAAAAAACGTTCTGGTGATAATCTCTCCCAAAATAAGTAGTCAACATTGCTTGCGGAAAATTGAAGCGAGTTATAAGGCTTTGATCATTACATGTAATAATATCTCTAGGAGGAACTTGGGCTTGTTCTCTGATAACATCTTGAATGAAATAACAATTAAACAGCGGTTTTATTACCACAGGGGGTCCAATAATTTTTCCTTCTTCATGTCTTGTTTCAATAGGTAACTCTTCTAGATTTGGAACGCTTAAATTTTTATCTGATATAATCAAAGGAATTGGAGTCCCATATGCCCTAATTGTTGACATGGGCATGTCTCTATCATAAACATAATAAGCATTTCTAAATTGTTTTAGAGCAAAATCTGGTAAATGCATATTTTCTGTTAATTTTTCAAAAGGAACTCTTCTCATAAGTTTCTTTATATTCAAAAAAAATTCTGGATTTTGTGAATCATTGTTCCAATATATAAAATCATTTTCATACAATTGAAGAAACCTCTGTTGAGCGATCTTCCATGAATCTAATGAGTCATCTCTAAATTCAAGAGGACTTCTTAGTTCTCCTTCAAGATAAATTCCGCTAGGAAGCAGACCGAGCTTATCTTTCAAGTTTTTTGATTTTTTAATATTAGAGTTAGCTATTTCTCTCCCTAAAGCTACAATTTCTGGCAGATGAGAATTTAATATCTTTCTATAGTTGATATTGATTTCTTCTTCCCTTAACCCAGTTAATTGTGAAATAGCTTTGTAATCCGTATATTTTCCCTGAACATTCCACGAATCATGAACAAAAATCAAGTCCTCTCCTCTCTGCAATCTTTCTCTAACTAAAAAATCCATCAAAACTGGAGAAATTCCATTAGGAAAATGGTAGTGTCCTTTAGATCCAAATGGCCACTTTATAAAATATTCCATATAATTTATAAAATCTAATACATTTTAAATTTTACTATTTTATAGTTACAATAAATATCAACAGAAATTATCTTAAAGCACAATTCTTTTATTTTTTTATGAAATTAATATTATCTGGTGGAGGAGATCCAAAAAAAACTAAGAAAACAGATAAACTGTTCATAAACCTAATTGGAAATAAAAAAATACTTTATATTCCCATTGCCAAAAAAACCAGACTATTTAGAGAATGTTATTTATGGATACAAAAAGTATTCTCTGATGCGGGATTTAAGCGAGAAATAATAATGTGGACAGATTTGAACAATAAATCTCTAAAAGAGATCAATGAATTTGGAGGTATTTTTATCGGGGGTGGAAATACATTTAGTTTATTGAAGGATTTAAAGGATAGCAGTTTTTTGGGTTTATTAAACAAATATATAAAAAATGAAATGGGTGTTGTTTACGGAGCAAGTGCAGGAGCAATAATTTTTGGTAAAGACATATCTATAGCAAAAGATGCAGGAGATGAAAATATTGTAAATTTAACAGATCTTAAATCCTTAGATTTATTAAACAATAGAAATATTTGGCCACATTATAATACAAATCAAGACAAATTAATTTTTTCAAACTTGAATGAAGATATAAAAATTATAGCTATCCCAGAAGGATCAGGTATTTTTATTAACGGAAAAAAACAAATATATTTTGGAGAAATCTCTATTTTTGAATCGAATTAACCCTAATTAAATTTTAGTAACTTATAAATTAGATGCATGGCTCAAAACATGCATCTTGTTTGTGCAGAGCTAGGTTTAGGTTCATGTTCAGTTAGTGGTTTTGTGAATGATTCTATTGCTGAGATTCTTGACTTGACAGAAAATGAGATTCCACTTTATGTCGTTGGTATAGGTAAAAACCTGACTTCGCCACTTAGAGTTTTCTCTAAGTGAAGCCATAGCATAATTTGACATTTGGATAATTTTTTTTCTTCAAAAACGAAGATTTAGACTCTTATCTTGAGCTCTTGGGGATTATGTTTTTTTAAAAGCTTTCCAGATTTGTATTCTAGACCAGCCTTTTTCTCTTAAGGCTTTTTTTATTGCTTTTTTAGAATGCCCATTATTCATGCTTTCTTTAATAAATCCAGAAATTGAATTTACGCTCGGAGCAAATGTTTTTACTTCTTCTATTTTTTTGCTTTCCAGATTTGTCAGATTTATTTTATCTGCTTTTTTTTGCTTTCTTTTAGTATCAAAATCTCTTAATTTTTTTTGCAGTTTTTTAAAAAAGCCTTTTTTCTCTTCAAATTCTTTTAAATGCTGGGAGTATTTTTTTTTATTTCTTCTTCTGATCATTAAAACACCTATAAGAGCAACTGCAAATAAACCAGCAATAGGATAAAGTATTGTTTTTTTTACATTGCTGGTTATTTTATTTCCCAGGTCACTTACGACATTCCCTGTTATTGACCAGAAACTCTTTTCTTTGCATATTCCGCTTTCACAAATTTGATTACTTTGACATTTTATATCTGCTTCACAATTAGAACAATTTTCATTTTCTTCAGCTACATTATTTCCGCAAATCTGTGCTTTAATTTCAGTAACTTCTTTTTGTTCATATTTTTTTACTATTATATCCCAGCTATTTGAAACTGTCTTGTCCAAGTCACTTACATACACTGTCAGATTATGTGCACCTTCTTCAACAGAATTAAAGCTGAAATAGTTTTTAGTTTCACCAGGGATTATTGTATTATCCAGATACCACTCTATATCACCCTGTATTGTCAAATCAACTGTAAAAGCCATTACCTGATTTTGAGACAATGTTATTTCTTTATCTAATGGGGAATGTGATTTTATTTCCAAACTTGATGATGAATCTTTAGTTTCTTGAACAAGTTCACCAAAATCAGAATCAGTGTTTTCCTTACTTTCGTAAATTGTAATTTTTACGTTTTGACTGGCACTTAGACCAGAACTATCTGTTAAAATAAATGATACAGCATCAGAACCTGGCTTTTTTATTGTAAATTTTGCCCTTTTGTTTGTGTTATCTATGTCTACTTTAATAAGGTTCGTATCAACGCTTTCAACTGACCAGTTTAATTTATTTGCGTCTTCTTCATTATCTTTTGCATAATTTATTAAATCCAGGAACCAAAAACTACTATCCTTGCTTTTGTTTTGATCTGGTATTTTTGGCTCTATTTTTGGCTGAGTATTTCCAGATGATGCTGGCGGCTGGTTTGTATTCGGGTTATCTAGTTTTATAACTGTTAAATTAATATAATTTGAGTTTATTGATTCCTTACCATCACTTGCTGTAAAATAAACGCGTTCTGTTCCAAACCAGTTTGGTGCTTGGGAAAAACTAACTATATTATTTGAGTCAATATTTACATTTATATTTGCATTTCCATTTACAGAATATGTTAATGTATTGCCGTCAGGGTCTGAAAAGAAATTATCCAGGTCAAAAGCATTATTTTTTTGTGCATTCATATTCCAAGACTGATGTGTTAAACCGCCACTATAAATTGGGGGATTATTTTCTGCAATACTTATTGAAAAACTCCTGTTTAAACTGCTAAATCTTACCCCTTCAACCCCGTCTATTACTTTACAATTCCATGCATAGTTACCATTGCTTATATTTTTCACAGAAAAAATTGCATCAGTATTATTTTGCGGGTTTGATACCTCTGCTTTTTTTCCCCAGCCGCCAATATTATTATATAGCTCTATAAATCTTAAATCTTGTCCAGATGCTCTACATTTAAAGACAACTGTGTTGCTGTCTACATATATTGCATTATCAACAGGAGAAGTAAGATCAACATTTAAAGCATAAATATCTAAAACAAATAGAATTACAAATAAAAGCATTTCTAATATTAAACCTCTTTTCATTTTACTTTTTTATCTATTTTTTGATAACTTTTATAAATCTTATGTATATTTTTATATTATGCTTACAATAATTGAGAGGATTATCCTTTATATTCTAATCTTAATTGCAATTTATATATTCGTGAAAATATCTAAAATAGAGATTAATGGCAGGAAAGTCCTGAAATTAAAATATAGGATTTTATTGTCTTTGTTTTTCCCCCTAATAATTGTTGTTGGATTAGTGTTAAGCTCCTTTTTTATAGCTTTAATTTTGATTATTGCCTTCTGTGTTTTTTTATATTTTAAATTTTTTAAGAAGAAAAAAATAAAACTGATTTTTAGAAAAAAATAACTAATAAACTCTATGGTATCCTTTTTTATTTTCCTTATCCCACTTTCTCTTTAGATTGGCATATTTGCTTGGCCTCATTTTTTCATAGCCTTTGCCTTTGCCCCTTAATCCACGGGATTTTTTAGCAGCACTTGTCAGACCCCTGTAAACCCTGCCTCTTTTATTTATAATCCAGCTTAATTTTTCATCTGCTTTTATAACTGGATGATGCGGATCTACTAAAATAACTTCAAACCAGTAATATAAACCATCTTTGCCAACCCAATATGAATTCAAAACCTCGAAATTGTGAAATTTTTTATTTGCCCTCTCTTCAGCTATCTGTCTGTAATTCTTGCTTATAATTTCCATTCTTCTCATTTTTCTAGGTTTTCTGCCTGCAGCAAAAGCTTCTCTCATTCTTCCACCACGCAAGAGCTTAACTCTTGCGACCAAAAAACCTTGTTTAGCTTTATAGCCTAAATTTCTGGCCCTGTCTATTCTTGTAGGCTTTTCTAATTTAATTACAGATGGCTCTTTACGCCAATCTGTCATTCGCTGCCTTAGAACTTGAATATCTGGTTTTTTCCAGGCTTCTTTTACATAAGTATAAACGCTTGCCATTTTAGAATAGATTTTTTATAAAATACTTAATTTATAAAGATGTTGGTTTATTTTCCAGTGTGTGCTATCCAGATAAAGTTATAAGTTTTTTTTGTTGATAAACCTAAATATTAAATTCTTTTTTTCCTTGAAAATCTATTTAAAATTTCTGTCTTTAAAATAATTACTTAAATTATAATAATTCTACATTCATAAAAATTAATCTGTCTGTGTGAATATGCTTGGCTTCAAATTATAGATGTTATTACTTAATAATAGTTAAAATAGAAAACTTTAAATAACCTTAATTCTGGAAAATAATTATGTTAAAGGTAAATTGGCTCAAAAGAGAAGAAGAAAAATTAAGATTAGAAAGAAAAGTAGATGAATACTTAAAGGAAGAAAGAAAACCAATAACTAAACCTTATACTGAATTAAAAAGAGAATTTGATGCTAAATTAGAAGACGAATTAGTAATGGATTTAATAGAAATTAAAGATGAAGCACAAAAAGGACAAAAACCAGTATTCCTTTCTGATATTGAGGAAGCAGTTAATTATTTTTTAAGAGCTAATTTTGATAAACAAACTTATCATCAAACTGCTATAAATTTCAAACCATTTTCTCCTTTTTCAAAAAGATTTGAAGATAAAATTTTGAGCTTAAAGTTAGGAGAAAACTTTAATGAAGAATTAAATAATAACTGGTATCATATTTCTACTAAAGGTGATGATAAAAAAAGAGAATTAAAAAGAAAAGGAAAAACAATTCCTGTTACTTACAAATCTTATTTTACATTTGTTCCTGTTTCTCAGGATCCGAAAGAAATAACAAAAGAAATGTCTAATTTTTTGGATGCTATTGCTAGTTCAGCAAAAAGATTACAAAAATTATCTAAAGAAACCGGAAATGCAATAGATATGAAAACTCCCTCCTGGCCATTTTTTACTTTGTATGATCAAGACAATCTTGTAGTGCATTATAGAACAAAAAAAGAAGACTCTAAAATTAGAAAAATCGTTTCTAAAGAAATGTCAAGATATAATGTAAACTTACAAAGAAGTCCTTACAGGTCAAATAATGGTTTTGACTTGTCTGGCAAAACAAAAATGGATGAAGTAAAAAATCCAATTTATGGCTCTCATACACAATTAGTTTCAAGAGTTGTAGCTTACAAATTATTTATAGATTCTTTCAAAAATCCAGAAGAACAAACTTATGTTTACGACTTAATTAATCAAATTAGAAAAATCTCAAGATTACCACCTCAAAAACTTTTAGACGAGTTGGGAGCTATACCAAAAGATGGCAAGATTAATAATTTGGAATTTAGATTATATAGCCCAGAAAAACAAGAAAGAAGATTAGTTGAAGCTATGATGGAAAGAGCTCTCAATGTAAAAGATTTTTTAAAAGAATTAAAAATATAAAAAATAAAAATTATTATTCTTCTCTGCCAAATATTTTGGAGAAGAAATCCAAGATTCTTTGCAAAAGACTGGAATGCGCCCCTAAAATCAGACAAATAAAATACTATCTAAAACATAGAATGTAAAGAACTAAAAGCATTTTTATATTTTAGAAGGAAAATTAAAATATAAAGAATTTAATTAAAATAATTTCTTCTTTGAAATAATATTCCAGATAACTCCATTTGGTTCTATTTTTATTGTTTCTCCATTTTTATTAACTAAAATACCAATTCCTGTGTAACAATCAATACAACCAGGATATTTTCTTTTCCATTTATCTAGTATACTTATTTTACTAATCGTAAATTGGTTGTTATTTATTGCATTTTTAATTTGATTTAATTCTTCAGAACTTAGACTTTTGGTTTCTAAATCATTATGACTTATTTTTATAGTGCCGTTATTTAAAAAGATAGCACTAACTACCCCACCAATGCCTATGCCTTTAGAATAAGCAACTAAAATATTATTATCTAATCTATTATTTATTTTCTCTGTAAACGGAATATTTATCACTATTGTAAATAATATTAAAGCAATTCCAATTCCTATGATTATTTTTAAAATTGTTTTCATCTTATTTCAAATTCATTTGAATATGAAAATCCATCTTTCAAAACTTCATCCTCATAAAACCCAAATATTAATAAAAATTTATATTTTCCTGGTTCTTTTAATCTATTTTCATATGAGTCTACAAAACCAGCTTTAAATAAATTGCATTTCGCAATCTTTATTTCCTGATTCCAAGTTTTCTCTATTTCCTGTTTTGGAGCTAAATCTATACCATTGATTATCGGTTCACATTCCATACCACAAGGACACCAATCTCCGTAAATTGTTGAGGCAATCCAATCTCCATTTGAAAATTTCCGAAGTCCAGCTCCCAATAAATTTGCTCCTTGATTTTCCCTAAAAGAAATATTTTTATCAAAATTATTAGTTATTGTTAATTTAATCAATTCTGCTTGTGTGTAAACTACTTTATCAGTTTCAAGTTGAACTTCTGATATTTCAGGAGCACCTACAGGTATACCAATACGCCAATATTCTTCAAGTGGTAAATCATATTGGGTAGTATCTTTTATTTGTTTTGAACATCCAAATAATAAAATTGAGAAAATTAGTATTACTACTAGAATTATTCTTTTACAGTCTATCATTTTCTCCCTCTAAATAAATAATATAAAATACAAACAGTAGAGTAAATCCAAATTACATTAGTAATAAAAGCTATAATAATAAATGGAGTATCTCTTAATTGAAGCCAATTAACTCCTCTAAAGATTAGTTTTTCAAAGAATAAAGCTAATAAAAATGGCCAAAAGAAAAATGCAACTATGGCAAAAGATATAGGATTCATCGGGGCATCATAAGTCATAGCTTGTAATAAGATGAATAAACCCGCTATTATAATCATAACAAAAAACAAAATAGCTTTGCTTATTTTAAATTTATAAAAATCTTTCCAATCTAAAGTATTTCTTTTTACAATAAAAAAAGAGATTATAGCTATTCCAAATAAAATAGCTAAGGCAGAAGAGATATAAACAATTTTGTTACGTTCATATCTTGCTTTTTCTATTCCCTGCTTGGATTCTAAAACGCATTGATAACAAGCTTCTGGATTAATAGTATTACTGCAACAATTTATTGAATTTATTGTCTGATTAGGAGCTAATTTTTCTTTGTCAAAGCCAATTTTACCACAACAGAAATTCTCAGGGGGTGCCATTTCAAAGCCTTCAACTAAAATAAGATTAATAAAAATAGATAAAAGAATAAAACATAAAAATATCTTTCTCATTTTAGACACTTTATTTTAGAATCAACTATGTAAATATATAAACTTGCCTCTTTATTTAGGTAGAGACCTTAATATCAAACTAATTAATGAAGTAATAAGATTAGCTGTTAACGACATTAAAAATGCTTTAGAATATTTTAAATTCAATAATTTCATTAACAAAACACTTTCAATTAAAAAAACAATTATTTCTGTCAGAATAAAATTACTTAATAAATTTTGATAAAAATAAGTAGCAAGAGGTAAACTAAATGAATTTATTAAAATAGAATAAAATAATATTTGTAATGGTTTCTTTTTAAGAAATAAAAATAAAACTAAAAACTCAATAAATATCGTTGCAATTAATAAAAATAAATATTCAAATATAATATTCATTTTCTTCTTTTATAGATGATAATTCCAATTATAATTATCAATGCTAAAAAGGGGAGAATAACAAACCAAAATTCAGCAAACCACCAAGGCAATATTGCTTTTTTTGAAGGTTCTGGTCTGACTTCTTGAGAAACATAGGGTTTCTCTTCAGATGTTCCATCAGTATAAACATAAATTACTTTTGATTTTTTTAATTCAAAGTTTTTATTATCTAATTTAGTAATTTCAAACACATCTATAGCTTTTTCTAAAGGGTCATTCTTAGCAACTATACTTATAGGATTTAATTTAATTCCAGATTTGATAATAAAATTAGAAAGAGTTTTATCATCTGGTAATTTAAAAGTATCGTCAGAAGAATCACCTTCAACTATATCAACATTTTTAGTAAAATCATCTGTTGTAATTGCATAAATAGTATTAAGTCGCCCACCCTTTATAAAACAATTTTTTTCTGTTTGTCTCTTTACTGTTCTATAACTGTTACTAAATTCAAAAGGAAGTAAAAATTGAAAATCTTTATCATATTGTTCTAAATTAGAAATATCTATACAATAATTAATCGGTTTATCTCCAGGCGAAATAATATCTGCATTTACATTTTGGATTAAGAATAAAAATAATATTACAAAAATTAAGTATTTCTTCATATTTGCTCTTTTTTTATAATAAGTATTTTATTTATAATTATATCTTTTTATTTAGGTAAAAACCTTACAATTTTATAAGGGGTTCTTCTGTAATTAAACCAGCATAAAATAACGAGTATTAAAGAGATTATCGCTATAATTAAAATTAAAGAAAAAAGTATTGAAGGTTCTTTTGCTAAGACTATTTTTTCGCTAATAATTCCTATTTCTGTTTTTTCCATAATAAACGATGCTGATTTCTGTAATGAAATTATAAAACTTAAACCAGCACTTATTACAAATACACCCAATGTTATAACAAATTTATAATATTCAGAATTAAACAAACTCTTGGTTTTATCTGTTACTTGATAATATTTCCATTTTCTTCCCTCTTCTAATCTACTTATTAAGTTAGACTTCACTAAAAAATCTAAATGCTCCTTTATAGAAGGAATTGTCAATTTTAAATTTTCAGCAATATTTGTTTGAGTTAATTTATTTTTTAATAATAATTTTAGAATTCTCACTCTTGTTTCAACTGATAATGCTTTGAATATGTTCTTGTCAATATTTATTTCATCCATTCTTATTCTTAATTACAAAGGTTGCAATTTGCAATTTATTAAAAAAAAGACTTAATAGCAAGAAACCCCCCTCATACCATAACCATAACCCCAATCATTACCCCAATGAGCCCATTCGTCACTTGCAGCACATCCCCATTCTGACCCACCTAAGCTAGTATCCTTAAAAATCATGCCATAATCTATAATCCACCAATCATTTGAATCGGATTTGTAAGCTGCAGTACAATGACCTGGATACCATCCAGCCCCTTTAGTTTTAAAACAAACCATAAAAATTCTTTCCTGCGGGACACCCATCGTGCGAAGAAGTGAGACAACAAGATTTGACCAATCAACGCAATTCCCATACCCATTTAGAAGTGCCCAGTCTGGAGTAGGATCTTGCATATTTCCACAAGAAGTCATTTTATAACGGGTAGCCCAATTTTCTCCAGAGTAATATTTATTGTAGATTCGTCGCGAAATTTCTCGAACTGAACTATCATAAATCTCATTTTTTATTTGGTCATATAAATTATTGTTGCTAAAAATCCACTCCCTAATTTTTAATTTAATAGTGGGATTACCAACATTTAAATTATTAAATTTAACTTTAAGGAACGGAGCCCAAACTGATTTCTTGTTATCCCATATAAAATAAGAGCCACAAGGAACATGTCTATTACCTAAAGAAGTGCCATAATATGAACATTCACCACAATCAATAGGACAATTAGCACAAGTTTCATAGCTGCCACAAGCGCCATTTCCACATAAAGTTCCAGTAGGATCAGATGGTGCTGGCGCATTTAAAACTGGAATTGGAGTTCCCACTGGCGGAGTTCCTGCTGGTTTTGAACCGCCTGTAGCAGATAATCCTCCAGAAGAGCTACTAGATCCAAAAGGTACCTCTGATGTGCCTGGAACTCTTTTGCCTTGTGCTGGAGGTAAAGCTACAGTGTGTCCAGTAAGACTTACAAAACCTCCTGGCTGAGCAGTTCTGCAGTCAGCATCAGTGTTTGCATTGCAGTCAGCATCGCATCTTCTGTCTTGTAATCCATCGCAATACCCATCAGAAGAACCTGAAGTACAGTCCTGGAAACAAGTGTTATAATTCTCGCCAGAATCACATACATAATCATAATCACATTGTGCTGCAACAAAACTAGAAATTATTTTTGAAAATAAAACCTTGGGATCATTTGATTGAATTTTATTTCCTTCTTTATCAATAATTTCAGCTATTCCAGTTGAAAGTTCTTTATTCCATAATTGTGCTGGAATCCCAGAAAATCTAAGTTGATAAGTTTTCTCAACAAAGTTGTTTGCAGGCACAATTATTTCAAATTCTTTAAAATTATTAAATGTAACATCTTGTAGTTCGTTATTATTACGAACAATTTCTATAAAATCAGGGATATTATCTATTAAAGTAAAACTCATTTCTTTATTGTTATTATTAATTACTTTTAAAGTAACAGTAATAGTATCATCTGCAATTACAGTTGTTTTTGATAATGATTTTTCAATTTGAATGCCTTCAATATATGAACCATCCAGATTAGAGACAGATTCAGAGATTTCCATTTCAACTTTATATTTTCCAGCTTTATTTATTATGCCAGTATTTAATTGACAGCCCCTTGCTTCTGTACAAACTTGTTCTAAATTTATTGAATTTCTAAAATCACGCGGTCCATTTGTTGGACCTTTAAAAGTTATTTTTTCTGTAATCCACCCAGATTGTTGATTAATTATTGCACCGCCAACAGTAAAATCTCTGCCAGTCTGAAAAGTATTTCCTGTTTTTCCTGTTTTTATTTCTAAATTTAAATTGCATTTGCCAGAAGTACGTGTAGAGCTAAATGTGCAAGAATTATATTTGAGTTGAGAATCGCTTATTCCTAAAACTTGTGTTAATTCTTGAAAAGATGAAA
The DNA here is from genome assembly GCA_964513145.1 of Candidatus Woesearchaeota archaeon. Lineage (GTDB taxonomy): Archaea > Nanobdellota > Nanobdellia > SCGC-AAA011-G17 > JACPIM01 > JAGWAC01. The sequence goes on along the minus strand of CAZELK010000003.1, from coordinate 98,524 downwards.
ATTGAGGAGCATTTCCAGATGGGTTAGAAACAGCAGATGCATATACTCCAGTTGACATTTTCACTGATCTGGAAACAATAGCTTTGCCAGTTACATCATCAAATAAATTAAATGAGACCATTGAGAAAAGGAGAATAAAAAAAGCAATAAGTAATATTTTAAGATCTTTTTCCATAATACCACCCCATTTTTAAAATAAATAATAATATTTTTGATATTTATATCTATCTAAAAGCCTAATTAATAAGCTTTAATTTGCCAGTTATCTTATCTATTTTTTCCTCGCTGTCTGGACCTATTGCTAAACATGTTTTTGTTGGTTCCTTAAAAAAAGTCTTTCCAGCATCAGTTATCAAAGAAGTCACAAACCCATTATCCTTGGCTATTTGATTAAACTGTATAAGCTCTTTTTCACTATCAACCCTTAAAACTATTTTTTTCATGCCGTCAGCTCGCCAGGCTTTAATTTTATCTTTTTCAGACTTTAAAGTAGCCTCAACTGCAGCATGCATGCACTGGACTGCCATCTTTCCTTTGGGCATCTTAAGGTCATTTCTCACTAAAATAACTTCCTTCATGACAAAAAAATAACTTCTATTTTATATAAAACTAACTATATCTGCAGAAGAATAAATAATTTAAAGAATTAAGCCTAAACATATTATGAAATGAAATATATTTTTTTAATTCTCTTGGTATGCTGTTCATTGCTAGTCAGTGCTGCAAAGATTAATCTTGATATAAACGGAAGTTATTCAAGAGATGGAAGAAATATTACATTGATAGACGTAGGTAAAAATTCAGTCCTATTCTGCGTAAACAATGAAGAAGTGATTGTATCCAAAGAAAAACCAAAAACAGTAAAAGATGTTAATATAGAATTGACAAATATCTACATAAATAAAATAAGGGCAGATATAAAAGTTTATTGCAAAAGTTGTAAATGTGATTATTCTTGCAGCAATATTGATTGTTTTGCATATGGTAGTGAAGTTCAGGGAGAAATAAAAAATAATGAATTAAAATTAGAAGATGTCACACAAGAAACAGAAATAATAGAAAGCAAAAACAATATGAATAATAGTATAATTATTTCATTGACAATTTTATTTTTATTATTAACAATCTTGTACTTCTTAGTGAAAAGAAGATAATCTCCTGAGATTTTTTAATTTGCCAAATTTATAAACAGTATCAGCTATAATATAAACATCAAAGTTGCTTATGTCTTGTCTTAAGTATGGGCTTAAAATTTGCTCTCTCAAAATATCAGATCCGTCTACAAGTACATTAAAGCTTGGTAAAACAATAATCTCTTTGTCTTTATATTTGCCGCATAAAAAACATTTAAAAGTTTCACTTCTGTTATTATTAATCAAAGATACTGCTGGATGTTCATGTCCTATTACCAATGTTTTAGAGTTAAAAAAATCAAGATTATTGAATAACTTGTCTCCATGACATATAAAAATATCATTGATCCTGTAATATTGCTTTAATTCGATATTTCTTTTCTGGGCTATATAGCTCAAAATAGTGTCATGATTCCCTTTAATGATTGCAACTTTGTATTTTTTTAATAGATGATCAAGAAAATCCAGTGTGTCATTCATTTCAGTAGTTAGTATTTTGCCAAACTCATGTTTCAGGTCTCCCGTAATAACTATTTCTTCAACATCAAGATTTGTTAAAATTTTATCCAGTCTTCTTATTGTCTCTTGTAATTGAAACTTGGGCAATAAAATGCCTTGTTTTGTTAATGACTCTTCAAAACCTAAATGCAGGTCTCCAATTAATAAAGTCTTCTCATTTTTCAGATATAATCCAAGATCTTTTATAAGTAAATTTTTATTCATGTTACAACTAAATAGAAAACCAATTAAAAATATTATGATTTAAGGATTCATTTCCATAAAATAATTATATGCTCTGGAATAGATAAATCCTCGTCTATATTATTTAATTTTCGATAAACAAGTGGGTGAAAAATCTCAGTTAATTTTTTAATTTCTCCATTGTTATATTGATAATTTATGCTGGAATCTTGATTAAATATTACCTTGATATTATTGCCATTATATTTAAAATTCAGCTCTCTAAAACTAGTGTCTCCATAAAAGAATAAATAACTAAAATCATTATTAATTGGTTCTTTTTTGGGTGTACCAGAAATAAGGAGGTTATTTGTATCTTTAACAACAGCTATTAGCAGTTCCTTTGTTTTTTTAGTTTTCTTATAAATAACCTTTGCTTCTATTCCGTTGGTGTATACATAATCAAATTTTTTTGAATTTTCCCAGTCATTGGTATTTTCGTCAATAATTACTCTTTGTTTATAAAAACTGTTCTCCACTAAATTATCAAGGTTTTTCGGACTTTCAAAAGCACAGCCTATGTATAAAGACATAATTCCTGCAAAAAGATTTTTGGCAATATTTTCCAGCATAATATGATAAATATTCAGATTTTAAAAACATTATCTATGGTAAAATATATAGTTTATTTTTTAATGCTGATTTTTGCTAAAACTAGTTTGTGCATTCTTTTTAAAAATTCAATTCTGTCTTCCATTTTCAGAATATCTGAATAACCTTGTATAATTAAATTAAAGGCAAATGGGCTTGGAATATTTGTAGTAATTTCTTTTATTTCAATATTCCCTTTCTCTTTCTCGCCCAAAATATAAAGCGCATTCTCAATATCCATAAGGTCTTCCATTATTTCTCTTCTTGCTTCTTTAAGAATTATAAAATCATTGCTTATTCTTTTAACAGCGCTCATCAGTATCATCGAGCTTACTTGCTGTCTTCCAACCATCTTTCTTCTTCCCTTGTATTCTCTAAGTATCATTAAAGATCTCATGGCACAATGTCGAAATCTTCTTTTAAGGATCTCGCTCTTGTCAATTGCAAACTCTAAAATTCTTTTTAAGTCTGTGCTCTTCAAGGAATTAAATGCCTTTATTACATTTACATTTTTTTCAAAACTCAAATAAAATCCATTGTCATTAAAACTAATTTCAACATCCCTATGTTGTGTCAAGCCAATTACATAAGCTAAAGCCCTGCTCAAAACATCATTAACCCTTCTTCCATAAAGCGTATGAAATATGACATATCTTTTTCCTTTTTCATCTTTGTAATTTTCTATTATTATTTTCTTATTGTTTGGAATTCCTAAAAAATCAAATTGTTCCTTAAAATAATTATAAATAGCTTCAGCAGCATTATTGTCAACATAAAGAAATTTATTGATGAATTCTATAATCTCTTTTTTTGGTTCTTTTTTCATTTTCTCATCCATAAGATTTCTAAATCTCCCGATATCCATGGCTAAGTCAAAACTTAAAGGAAGCATCTCAGAAAACCATGATGGCACTGTGGGTCTTTTCCCTTCTGCACTGACAACTTGCGCTACAGTCCCCCTGGAAAATTTAAACTCATAAGTATTTCCCCCCAAAACAAAAACATCGCCTTTCTTCAATTTTTCAAGAAATTCTTCCTCAATAGTCCCGACACTATAATCATTAATCTTTACTTTGACGCTGCTTTCATCTGGAATAGTCCCTGAATTAGTCATATAAATTACCCTGGCTAATCTTCCCCTTTTGCCTATCTTATTTTCATTAAACCAGATTTTTGCATAAACATGCCTGTCCTCAAGAGTGCTAAAATCTCCAGATAGATATTTTATAACATTCATAAAATCTCCTCTGCTTAAATTACTGTAGCAATAGCTTTTTTTAATCATATCAAATAGTTCATCAATATCAATAACCTCTTCCAAAGCAATTCCAAATATCTGCTGTGCCAAAACATCTAAACAATTTGTAGGAATATGTACCCTGTCAATCTTATGCTCTAAAGCATTTTTTCCCATTACACTGCATTCAACTAAATCATCCCTGTCTAAAACTATAATTCTCCCTTTTGTTGTTGCATGTAATTTGTGCCCACTTCTACCAGTTCTCTGCGTTGTACGTGCAACACTTTTTGGGCTTCCCAAGCAAATTACTAAATCAATATAACCTATGTCTACTCCCAACTCAAGCGAAGTTGAACATACAACTGCTTTTAATTTTCCTTTTCTTAAAGCATCTTCAATTTGAAATCTATGATCTTTGCTTAAGCTTCCATGATGTGCTCCGATCAAGCTTTCAACTTTTCCAGAATCTTTTTCATCAATTTTAGTATATTTATGTGGGAATTTAATTTTCAAATGATGCACAACTCTTTCAGTCCCTGATCTTGTATTCGTAAAAATTAATGTTGTTTTATGTTCTTGTATTAATTTATCCAGCAAATTATAAGTCTCCTTGTTTAAATTAGAAAAAGACATATCAATCAAATCTGGCAGGGGACTTAAAACTTTAAGATCTAACTGTTTAATAAATTGTACATCTATTATCTTGCATTCCCTGGAATTGCCTACTAAAAATTTTGCAATTTCTTGGATTGGGGCAATTGTAGCTGACAAACCCACTCTGCACATATTTGGATTTAATCTCTGTAATCTTTCTAAACTTAAACTTAAATGAACCCCTCTTTTATTTTCAGCCAAAGAGTGCACTTCATCTAAAATTAAAAAGTCAACATTTTTCAAATTCTCCCTAAACTTAATTGAAGATAATAATAAAGCTACACTTTCAGGAGTTGTAATTAAAATATGCGGGATATTTTTCAACATTAAAGCTCTTTCAGCTTGCGTAGTATCTCCAGTTCGAACAGCGACTCTTATACCTAATTTTTTTCCGGCAATTTTTTCAATTTCTTCCAGAGGCTCTATGAGATTATTATAAATATCCCTATTTAAAGCTTTAAGCGGACTTATATATACACAATAAATTCGATTTTCTAATAAATTTTTTTCAGCTAAATCAACTAGTTCATTTAAAATGCTTAAAAATGAAGTCAAAGTTTTACCAGAACCAGTTGGTGCTGAAATCAAAACATTATTTCTAGAATGAACCTCATAAACTCCATAAAGTTGTGGCAAAGAAAAATCCTTAAATTTTGAAAAAAACCACTTCTTGATAGTTGGATTTAATAACTCCTCTACTTCTACCCTTGTGTTTGGCTTGTCCTTAAATGTTATTAGTTCTTTCATCTTAAAAAAGCATACAAATTAAAAAAATATGCAATATTTTAAAAAAGTTGCTATTTATATATAAGCCCTAGGCAGGTCTTTGTCCTGTCCAGTGGATTTTGTCTCGTACTAATTTATAAAGAGATAAAAAGTTTACAAAAGAACTGTAAATATTATTTTGTATTTTACCCAGTCATAGCAAAATTATGGAGATTTCTCGGGAATTAAAAAAATTTCTCAAGATAATTATATCAAATTAGTAGAAAATATTTAAATAGTATAAATAAAACAAGAATATATGGTATTTGGAAACTCAACAATCCTGCTCTATTCATTAATAAGCGTGATAATAGTTTCTGCTATTTCTTTTGTCGGTGTTTTAACCTTGGTTTTAAATCATAAACTTTTGAAAAAAATGCTTTTATTTTTAGTAAGTTTCGCAGCAGGCGCATTATTGGGAGACGCGTTTATCCATATTTTGCCGGAATTAGCAGAAGAATATGGTTTAAGCTTAAGTGTTTCAATTTACATTATTCTGGGTATTTTGTTATTCTTTATAATAGAAAAAATAATACATTGGAGACATTGCCACGAACCAACATCTAAAGATCATCCGCACCCGTTTGCAATAGTAAATCTTTTCGGAGATGGTTTGCATAATTTTATAGATGGTTTGGTTATTGGTGCAAGTTATTTAGTCGATATAAATACTGGAATAGCTACAACAATAGCAGTTATATTGCATGAAATACCCCAAGAAATAGGCGACTTTGGAGTTTTAATACATGGTGGCTTTTCAAGAGCAAAAGCCTTGTTTTTTAATTTTTTAACCGCAACTACCGCAATTTTGGGCACTTTAATTTCGATTTTATTTGGAAGTTACTTCGAAAATTATAATTTGATACTGTTGCCATTAACAATTGGCGGCTTTATTTATATTGCTGCTGCGGATTTAATACCAGAACTTCATAAAGAAGTAAAAATAGGGAAATCTTTAATGCAGATTTTTGGGATTGTAATTGGTGTAACAGTAATGGTTCTTCTTCTATTTATAGAATAAGTTTTTATAATATTTAATTTTAATAAAAATATGCCTATTAATGCTGGATATGAATATAGTGTAGCCTTGGGAGAATACGATAAAGCAAAAACCCCTCAAGAAAAATTAAAAGCATTGCAAAAAGTTCTTGCTGCTTCTCCCAATCATAAATCATCTGAAAAATTAAGATCAGGAATAAAACAAAAAATAGCAAAATTAAGGGAGCAAATAGAAACCAGATCAAAGAAAAAAGGCGGAAGTTCATCTTTCTCAATAAAAAAAGATGGTGCAGCCCAAGTTTGCTTGATTGGTACAACAAGTTCTGGAAAAACTACCTTCCTAAATAAAATAACAAAACTTAATGCTAAAATAGGAACCCATCCATTTACAACAACAAAACCAGAAATAGGAACTTTAGATTATAAGGGAATTAAAATTCAAATAGTTGAGATTCCGGCAATAACAAAAGATTATGTTGTGCAGGAAAAAGGACCAATGTTTCTGGCAATTTTAAAACAAGCTGATTTAGTAGTCATATTTGGAAAAAATAAGGAAGAAATTAGCTTGGTCTTAAAAGAATTAAGGGAAAATGAAGTTAATACTCCTTATATAATTTATTTTGATGATCTTGATATGATCGAAATAATCTGGAAAAATATTGGGATGGTAAAAATATATACAAAGCAGCCAGGAAGAGAAAAAGATTTTCCGCCAATTGCTTTTAAAAAAGGAGCTATAGTTAAGGATTTGGCAAATATATTGCATAAAGATTTTGTAAAAAAATTTAAGTTTGCAAGGGTATGGGGTAAATCAGTTAAATTTGCAGGCCAGACAGTAGGATTAAATTACGAATTAAAAGATGATGATAGTATTGAAATACATACTAAATAATTAAACTTTAATAAGGTTTATTAATAACAAAAACTATAAAAGAATTCATGAGCCTAAATTTTATAGGTGTTAATTCTTTAGATGAGGATGAGTTAAGTAAATTAACAACTTATAGCGAAAGATTTTATAATAAAACAAGTCGAAATTTACAAGACCCGTTAGTAATATTTCATGTCAAAAAAATGAAAGCTTCTGGGAAAAGATGTAAATATTCTGTTCACGGCAGAATAGAAGCCCCTAGTTTGTTGGCTTCTGTTGAATATAGTGATTGGGACTTGGTAAAAACATTAAATAAAACATTCGAGAAAATAGAAACAGAAATAACTCATAAATTTAAAACAGAGGGAAAGACAAACAGAGTCAGTTTCAAAAAAAGTATAAAAGAAGATTAATTCTAAAATAAAAATTAGAAATATATGTATTGGGTAAAAAGTTTTCTCATTTTTTCTTGCTTGAATACTTTATTTTTGATAAAGCTTTTTCAAAAAAAGCTTCACTCATATCTCAAAGCATCTACTGGTTTTAATTTAGAAGCTTGATAAGCTGGTAATATTCCAGAAATTACGCCAACAAAAAAAGCAAATGCTAAACCAAAAATTAAGATTAAAGGTTCTATTTTGATTATTAATAAGAAACCGGAATTTTTGGAAATACTTCCAATAATCAAAGCCATTGCAGTTCCTAAAATTACGCCAAACATTCCTCCAACTAATCCAATTAATCCAGATTCAATTACAAAAATTTTTAATATATCTGAATTTCTTGCTCCTATTGCTTTCATAATCCCAATATCTTTTGTTCTCTCCAGAACAGAAGTATACATGGAATTCATTATGCCGATTGCTCCAACTATCAATGAAATTGCTGCAATTCCTACTAAAAATATCTGAATTATTCCTAAAACCTGATTTATTTGTTCCAAAATTTGATTTGCAGTTAAAACCTGGAAATTTGTATCATCCCTTTTTCTTTCTAGCTCTTTCTCAATTTTTTTTTGTAAATCAGGTATATCTGTAACTGATTTAACTTGTGCAACAATAGTATCTATTTTATCAGGTTCATTAAAAATTTCCCTTGCAGCTTCTAAAGGTATGTTAATCTGGTTATCATCCTGTGCATTTCCAATTTCCTTTAAAATGCCAACAATTTTGAATTCTTTTTTATTTATTTCTATCTTGTTTCCAATAACCAGTTCTTTTGAAAACATCTCCTCAGCAGCCCTTGCCCCGATTATAGCAACAAACTTTTCATTATCTTGTATAAATCTGCCTTCACTAATTTTCATGCCAGCATCCTTAAAAAAATGCTCAAAATCCTTCGCAGGCAAACTAACAACCAAAGTAAATCCAGTCTCCTTGTTTTTCTTTATTTCTGCAGTTCTGAATAATCCTGGGCTGACATACTTAAAACCAGACATTTTTTCTATTGTTCCTGCATCATCCATAGTCAGCCCCTGGGATAAAGTTCCAGGCCCTTGAAAACCTTTTGCAGAAATCAAAATTCTATTAGCTCCAAATTGTTCAAATTGTTGTTCAATTGTGCTCTCTAAACTCCTGGAAGCAGTAATCAAAGATATAATTGCTGCAACACCAATAATTATTCCTACAACAGTTAACCATGATCTGAGTTTTCTATGGCGGATGCTGTTTACAGCTATTAAAAAATAATCAGCCAGCATTTTTTTTCTTTCTTCTATATAAGTAAATTAAAAATAAGACTAGAACAACTAAAACTATGAATAGCCAGTTAAAGCTCTGGCTTACCAAACCAAGTTGTTTTGCCTCTTCTTCAGTGTAAATATTTAAATTAACAACCCTGGTTTCCCTAAATTGATTATTATTTACATCCCTATATTCTAAAGTAAATGATAATTGTGGGTTTTTTTGTTTTGGAATAATTGTAAACTCCTCAGATTCAAAATCATCTACATCTACTTCCCCAATATAAATAGATTTTGTGGAAATTATTTCATATTCTGGACTTTCTTCTAGGATAACTTTAAGAAATTTTATTTGTGATAACCCATTATTTATAAATTTCAAGTTTACTTTGCCTTTGTCATTCACTTTTACAAGCTCAGTATTGTCTAAAATTAAGTCAATATTCGTTTTGGCGCTGACTTCTAAACTAATTAAAGAATTTTTTTTAGTTTCATTATAAGAAATTTCCACAGGTATTTTATATATCTGTGATTCAGCATTCGGCAATGCAATTAAATCAAAATTAACTGTCTTCTCTCTGTCATTTTTAATTTCATTAATAGCTTGTTCACTCGAAGACCCTAAGGGAGCAAAAGGAACTTGTGACAAATCTAACTTTACTAAAATATTCTCAATATCTTCATCACCCACATTTCCTAAAGTAATTACTAATTTTAATTTCTCGCCAGGTAACACCTTGCTAGGCAAAGAATTAAAAGTTTGTATAGCTATTTGTGCATTAGCTATTGGCAATATCAAAAATATTAGTAATAACGTCATTAAGATTCTCATCTTTCTTTTATTATCTCTCCATCTTTTATTATTACATTCCTCTTTGCAAGTTTAGCCAAGTCAGAATTATGAGTAACTAAGATTATTGTTTTTCCTTTTTGGTTAAAGTCCAAGAGTATATTCATGATTTCTCCCCCAGTTTTTGTATCTAAATTTCCAGTAGGTTCATCTGCCAAAATTATTTCAGGATTATTTATTAAAGCTCGTGCAATAGCTACTCTTTGCCTTTGTCCCCCGGATAATTGGTTGGGCAAATGTTTTAATCTGTTTCCCAGCCCGACTTTTTCTAAAAGTTCTGCTGCTCTTTTTAATCTTATTGCCCTAAATGTATTCTGAAAAGTCATTGGCAAGGCAACATTTTCCAAAGCAGTTAAACTGGGAATTAAATTAAATGTTTGAAAGATAAATCCGATTTTTTTTCCTCTTATTTGTGCCAAATTACTTTCTGATAAATGTGCAATGTTATGTTTTTCCAAGTAAATATTTCCATTTGTTGGCGTATCTAAACATCCAATCATATTAACAATAGTGCTTTTTCCAGAACCAGAAGGTCCTTGAACAGCAATAAAATCATTTTGATAAATCTCTAAATTAATATTATTTAAAGCCTTGACTTTAGTCTCGCCCAGATTATAGGTTTTCTCCACATTTTCCAGTCTGATTAAGTCTTTCATTTCATCCGCGTTTTACATTTATCTGTTTAAATAAATATCTGGTAATTTTTCACTCAAAAAATAAGTGAATTTTTAGAATATTTTATTTTTGCTTAAGCTTTTCCAATTTTTGGTGAAGCTTTTTTCGTTAAAAGGTTCTTTGATTAAACTTTTTATAAAAGTTTATTAGAAATTATTATTAATCCCTTCCCGAGATTAAGTTCTTTATAATACAAGCTGCTTTTTTCTAGATAAGCAAAAAACTCCTTTAATAAATCTTTATGAGAAATAGTATTGTCAGCAAAAATCAACCCATTTTTACTAAGAAGATTTAAAGATAATTCTAAATATTCTTTATATTCTGATTTTTTTCCGTCTATAAAAATAATCTCAAACTTTTTCTTTAAATTATTTAAAATTATCTTGGCATCGCCTTCAATTATCTTGATATTTTTAGAACCAGCTTTAAAAAAGTTTTCTTTAGCTGATTTTATATTATTATTATCAATTTCTAATGTAATAACATTCTTGGCAAATAAAGAAAACCATAAAGCAGAATAGCCATTAAAACACCCTATTTCTAAAACATTTTCCGGTCTCAAACTTTTGGAAATAGCAGTAATGAACTCAATAGAGTCTTGAGAAATATTAATTTCATTTCTTTTTTTTCCAAGCAGATTAATGACTTGTAAAATTCTTTTCATTTAAAAAATAAAAAATGATTTAATAACAAATTCTTGCAGCCCATTTAGCTACCTGATGTGGATTAATTGGTCCATCAAAATTAAAGACATAACCAGCCGGGGAACCAGCACACTGATCTGGATTATTAACATATAACTGGCAATCATCTCCACAAGAATCACCTAATAAGAAAGTATATCCGCTTGGTGGTGTAGCCCAACCTTTACTATTACCATAACGACAAGCAGCAGCAATTTCACTTCTTGTGCAAACATGTTCATCTACTTGCCTTCCTAAAAAAGTATTACCACTAATAGCACTTGCTAAAAAAAAATCCCCTATCTGATCATCACGAAGATAAAAACCATTGCTTACGCATACACCATAATCTGTAAACCCTGAAACACAACCACTTTTAGAAAATTGAGTTGCTGATATCTCTCCTACAACAGTTAAAGGAGACAAGGGGCTTGTTGTGCCTATTCCGACTCGGTTATTGGTTATTGTTAAAACCCCACCAATTGTCCCTGCTGCAATTTCTTCTGCACTATGCCCGAAAACAGCTGGATTACTAGTGCCAAAACCATAAACCCCTAAACCAGCTATTAAAATTAGCAATAATACTAAAGAACTAAAAAATATTTTATTTGAAATCTCAATTTTGATTTTATATCACCTTTTTTACTTAGAAAAGTAAACAATTTAAATATAAAAAGGTTTTGTTTCAAAAAATGAAAGTAATAGTTTCATCTTTTTATAAATACGTAAAAATAAAAGCACCTGTAAGATTTAAAGAAAAGAATCAGGAATTTTGCAAGATTAGTAAGTTAAAAGGAAAAGTATTAATTGCAAAAGAAGGCATAAACGGATCTATTTCTGGGACAAAAGAACAAATATCAAGATATGAAAAATATCTCCTAAAAAATGACTTATTTAATGACGTAAAATTCAAGCATTCAATTTCTGATGAACATCCATTTAAAAAAATGATCATAAGAGTAAAAAAAGAAATAGTCACATCAGACTTAAAAGTAAATTTAAAGAAAAAAGGTAAATATATTTCTCCAATAGAATTGAATAACATAATAGATAATAAAGAAGATGTAATAATTCTGGACGCAAGAAACAATTATGAAAGCAAAATTGGAAAATTCAAGAATGCAATAACACCAAATATAGAAACTTTTCGTGAATTTAAAAAGTTAAAAAAATCATTGTTAAAATATAAAGATAAAAAAATAATTACATATTGTACAGGCGGCGTAAGATGTGAAAAAGCATCAGCTTTTCTAAAAGAAATTGGTTTCAAAAATGTGTTCCAATTAGAAGGTGGGATTTTAGATTATATAAATAAATTCCCAGATAAATATTTTGAAGGTCGTTGTTTTGTATTTGACAGCAGGATGTCTATTCCAGTAAGTAAAAAATCAAAAGAAATAAGCATCTGCGAACTATGTCACATGCCTTGCAGCAGTTATATTAATTGCTCCAACCAAAAATGCGATAAATTATTTATATCATGTAAAGAGTGCTCTAAAAAATTAAAGAAAACATGTTCTTATTTATGTCTAAGAAAAATTAACAAAAAGTTTTGATTTTTTAATAGTTTCAAGTGAAACCTAAGTATAGTTTCAAATGAACCATAAAATTTATATATTAAAAAATAATAACTTCAATAAATTAAAAGAAAAATTTAGAGAGGCTGGCTTAAATGAATTATAAATTAATGTCATATGTATTGGATTTTACATCTTTCTTGATTCAGAATATCAATGATAAAAATAAAATTAAAAATATTATTTTATTTGGGTCTGTAGCAAGAGAGGAAGTTGGAAAAGATAGTGATATAGACATATTTATAGATTTAATAAGAGAAGATAAGAAAATTGAAAATGAAATTCAGAAAATTTTAAATGGTTTTGAAAATTCTGCAAAATATAAAAATTATTGGAAATTATTAAATATTAAAAACGAAATAAAATTGATGATTGGAGAATTAGATAAATGGACTGATTTAAAACCGAGTATTGTTGCAAATGGAATTATTTTATACGGAAAATATAAACCAGAAATAAAAGATGGAAAACATAAGGTATTTTTTATATGGGAGAATATTAAGCCAAATTCGAAAAGAGTGTTGTTTAATAAACAATTATTTGGATATAAACAAAATGAAAAATTTTATCTGGGATTAATTCAAAAGTACAAAGCAGAAAAATTAGGAAAAGGTTGCATTATAATAGATTCCGAGCATACAAATATTTTTCATCAATTATTTAAAAAATATAAAATAACTGTAAAAATAAAAAGTGTTCTGGAATACTTTTAATTAACAAAAAGTTTTTAACCAATTAATAATCTAAATTCTTCTAAGTGGGAGTGCCGGAGCGGTCAAACGGGACAGAAATTTAAAGAAATTGTCCAACCTCAAGTTAAGTTTGACTTAAAAGAAAGCTGTTGGCTCAGTGCCTACTAAGGTTCAAATCCTTACTCCCACAATATATTTTCCTGATAAGCTAAATTCAAGGCAGCATCCAGCGAACCTTTCAAACCGAGTTGGGGATTATAAAGTATGCGAAGCAATCCCTTCTCTCTGAAATGTGAATGTCTGATTTTTTCATAAGCTTCATCTGGAGACCATGAATAACTATTTACTAATAACCTAATTGCTTCAGAAGCCCTGTCTTTATTCCATTTTTCTTTTCTGCCAACTTTTAATTTTAGCCATGGATAACAAACCCTGAGAAATTTATTTATAGACTGCCCATAATACTTGGATAAAAGAGTTCCAAGTCTTGCTTTTTTGATATCTTTTTTTGAACAATCCTCTGGGTTTAATTTAAGAACATTTTCAAGAGCAAAAGGCAGCACTACTCTTGTAATTTCATCTAAATTATAGTTTTTAAAATAACAACTTGGCCAATTAATTTCTTTGTTCAAAACTCTTTTATAAGTCGATAAGATTTTATCCTGTTCTTCTTTAGATAACTTTGTTGCTTTGTTAAAAGGCCACATCCCAAGCGCATAATCCAGTTTTCTTAAGGCAACGTCAATATGATCATGAAGCTCGAAATATACTTCTCCAATATTTTTAGAAAGAGACCTTGTCCAAGAAATCCTAAAATTTAATCCATAATTATTTAATAGTTTAATTCTTCTCAAAATTGATCTTTCAGAAGTATTAAGTAAACTGGAAATGTCTTCAATTTTATTTAGACCACTATCTACAGCTATACAAATATCATATAAGTCAAGGTCTGCTTTATTTAGGTAATTATCTCTTAATCTCGAAAAATCAAGCGCCTATTTTAGATCACCTTAATTCTTTAACCATCTAAATTGTATAAATATAAAATAATAAATTGTTAAAAAAGTATAAATAAGATTAATAAAAAATAAAACTAAGTCAATATAATTTATATTAAAATAAATAAATAAAAATAAAAGTAAATAAAATAAAGCATTAAAATGCCCAATTTCAGGTGCTGGTTTTATTATCCAGTCTGTTTTTGTAAACTCTTGTTTTCTAATAGTGGATAAAATTGCTATCATGGGAAATATGAATAAATTATAAACTAGCAAATTATTATTAAATAAATTAAGATAATATAAAGTAAATATAACAGACAAATATATTATAAAATCCCCAAAAATATCAACAAACTTTCCCCTGTCAGAATTAATTTTCTGCATCCTTGCCAATGGTCCGTCAAATAAGTCGACAAAAATAGAAGCTAAAATGAATACAAAAGCAATTTTTAAATTTATAAAAGCAAAGTAAATAAATGGTAAAGATAAAATTAACTTCAGATTGCTTAAATAATTTCCAGTTATATTAAAATAAGTTAAAACAGTTAAAATAGGCTTGAATAAAATATCCCTAAATTTCTGATTATTCATTATAAATCTTTCAGCTAATCTATATCTTACCATTTAACCTCTCTTACTCCTAAATAATATCCAGCATGATTTGCAGCAATATGAAGAAAAGGCGTAACTAATAACAAAGTCAAAATATTTACAAAATTTAATTTGACAAATGGGTAAAGAAATATTAAAGCACCCAGTATAAAATCTAGCTGATCAAAAGGAAACCATGGTTGTCCAGGTTTTATTCTTTTTCTTCGTTTAAAGAAACTTTTTATCAGGTCACCGCTAATAGCCCCAAATCCGCCAAGAAATCCTAAAAATAATAAATTTTCCTGCTGATAGTCTATTAAGCTAATATTTTTAATAAAATCAAATTTATACAAATAAGATTGTAAATAAAAGATTATTATAGCTGCAATTATTGCGCTTAAAAAACCCCTAAAAGTCTTATTCTCACCAAACATTTTTTGATTAATCGGATAATTAAGAAAATTAATTTTTCTTGCAAAAACAGGCATCATATTGCCGACATAAATAGGTAATGCAAAATATAATTCTTCAATTATTGCCATGTGTTTTCTCTTTTATTTTTAATTTAAAGCAATTTTTTATAATAATAAAATGAACTATTTTTCTGGCAGACCATGTTAATTCTTCTCCCATGACAATATTTTGTTTTTTCCTTATGTAATCCAGAAATCCTTCTAAATCTGTATTTTCAGTTATTGTAACAACACCACCTAATTGTAATAATGTATGTCCATCACTTCCGCCAATATAGCATTTTCCCAATTCTTTTGTTATTGACAATGCCTTTTGGTTTCGTTCTTTTTTCATTAAGCCGTTTAAAACCTCAAAACCATGGATCTTTTTCAGCAGACTTTTATTGTCTTTAAGCAAAAATTGTTCTGTGCTTTGCGGATATGGTGCAAATGGATGCGGTATAATTGTTAGACAATTATATTTCTGTAATATGTCTAATATTTCAGCAAATTTCCAGGTAACACGATTAAAATTAAAACCAATATTTGGTCTTATGTAATTTTTAATATATTTATTGTAAAATTCTCTAAGCTCACTAAAACTATAAAAATAAGGAATTATGTCTATTAATTCAGAAGTTGTTATTTCCAGGGAAGGTACAACCATCACATTCTTTTTAGCTAAATTCAATGCTCCCCCTATTGCATTATGATCTGTAATCGCAACCCCGCATCCCAGCATCTTCGCCCTTTTTGCAATAAAGCTAACCCTTGTAGAAGTATCCATGGAAAAATTAGTATGATAATGCATGTCCACATAAGTAAGTCCCTGCTTCTTTAATTTTCTAAATCTTGGGTGTTCAAATAATACATCCATGTTATTTACAAAAAGAAATTATTTTTCTTATATTTAAATCTTTAACTCCTTTTGTTGTATCAATTACTATGATATTGTGCTTTAATTTGTGCGCTTCATTAAGGCAGACATTAAATATTTCAGATTCAATGTTTTCTTTAATTTTCAATAAGTTGTATTTTCTTTTAATTAATCTTTTCTTTAATATCTTCAGATCACATTTCGTTATAATACAAAGACTGGCATATTTTTTAGGTAAAAAATGAGCTAAATGAGAATCTATAATTAAATTAAATTTTGAATTAAGAATATATTTTATTAAAATCTTATTCAATTTTTTAAGGTCAACAACATAGCACTTCCTTGACTTATCATAAAATTCATTTAAATTATTTTCTTTAATTATTTTTTTTATATTGAGAATTTTAAAATTAGATTTTTTTTCAATAATTTTCGCCAGACTAGTCTTGCCAGTCCCAGGTATGCCTGATATAATAATTACTTTTATTTTATTCATAAAATCACAAAAAGAGTTTTATTAAAAATCATGATAAAAACTAAAGAATTCAAATTTAAATAACTTGCTTATAATTTTTCTAGAGACCAAAAAGCAGCCATAATATCCTCAGAGAGCTTAGCCTCGCTTAATCTTATTCTTTCCAAAAAGTCAGCAGCCCTTAATTTTATGTTGTCAACTTTAAAAGGCTCACCATTTTTATTAATGCCGATTATTTCATTATCCCTGTAGTCAAAAGATGCTAAATCAACTAAAATCTTAAGTGCATTTAAGCCTGTTAAAAATATTTCTCCATCGAATGAATATTGGCTGCCCCCTTCATAAGCGCTTTTCACTTCTTCATGTAAATAAGTCAGAGATTCCAATGATACTGCTTCTTCACAAGATAAATTTACATAGCAAGGGTTTAAATGTCTAATCTTATCATGTTCCTTATGTTTGCTTAATTTGTCTTCTGGATTCCAGTAAGAAACTCTTTTGTCAAAAGGCAATGGTGCATATTTTAAAATAATTTTTCCATCACTTCCTATTTTTTGAACTTTTATATAATGACCTTGTTTTACAATAGTCAAGACATCAGAAGCAGTTTCAATTATTAAATCATTAAGTTTCTTTCCACCACCATGAACTGCTGCCCTGCTTTCTAGATCCCTGTAATTATTTATATCATCCCCAGTGATTTCTATAGGCATTTCATTTGACGAAAATGTTGACATTTTATTTCTTATAATGTTAATCGACTATGAATAAGTTCGAGTCGTGAACATCAAAAACCCCCAGTAAAGCCCCGGCATCCAATAATCCGTGGGCATAGCTTAAAGCTGAAAAAGCCGTAACTATATCTCCTTTTTTCTTAAAATGATAAGCATCATCAATATATCTTTTGACCATATCCAGGATTTTGTCCCTTGCATTGTCTAAATTAATTTTATCTTTAGATTCAGCAGCTTTCTTGTAAGCTTCTTCAGTCAGTCTAAAGTAAGTGCTTAATCTTTCTTCTGTTACTTCGTTTTTCATTTTATTCTAAAAATATTTGTATATTTCACTATATTAACACTTTATAAATTTTATTATTATAGTTACTTATAAGTAATTAAAATAGTAGAACCAGCATATAGCCAAAAAAACAGCCTATAGAAAGAAATGGCATTGCTGGATAGAATTTATTATTTTTACCAAAAATAAATAACATAACTAAAAAAACACTAGTTATTATTGGTATTATTAAAGATTTAAGTCCATAACTTTTTAAAACAGCAGAAGCAAATAACAAAGGAAATCCAATATCTCCACCCCCCAATAAAGCTGTTTTTTCCTCTTTTTTGTATTTATAAGGTATTAAAATACCGGCAAATAAATTCAACTTTGTTTGAAATTTAGCTAATTTCACCATGTGTTTTGTTTGCCATACAGCTATCATATCATAAATAGAAATTAAAATAAGCAAAATTGAAACTGAAAATATGCTTAAGGATTGTGAAAAAATTGCAGCAAGCCCCCCATAAATAAAAATTTCTGATAAATTATGAACAATTATATTATGTTTAATAGTTTTAAAAAATGTAATTATTAAAGCAATGACTAAAGCAAATTCTTGCCTCATAAAAGCAGATAAAGAAATTAATAAAGAAAAGCAAACAGAAATAAAAAACCAAAATCTCCATAATCTTTCTGCCTTAAATTTAATCAAAACTATGGCAAATAATGTAGCAATTATAACAGCTGAAAAAATATTCACAAAAGAAGATTTTGTTTCAAATTGTGGTTTTTGTATGTCATAGGGCAATTCTTTTGTAAAATAAATATGGCTTATATACAACCCAGTAAATTGTGCAAGCAAGAATAAAATTGTTATAATCCCAATTATTTTTATATTATGTTTCATTAATTTGATAAAGCAAAGGTTTATTTATAATAATTGCTAAGTTAGATTATTGGGGGTTATTAAAATGGTGCACAAATTAGATACATTACCATATGCATATAATGCTTTAGAACCTTATTTTGATGAGCAAACAACGAAACTTCATCATGATAAGCACCATCAGACTTATGTAGATAAATTAAATGCAGCATTAGAATCTCATAAAGATTTGCAAAATAAAACAATAGAAGAATTATTAAAAGATTTAAATAAAATTCCAGAAGCAATTAGAAACCAAGTAAAAAATCATGGTGGTGGCCATTTTAATCATTCATTTTGGTGGCCAATGTTAAAAAAAGACATTAAGCCGTCCGGAGAAATTCTAAAAGCAATAGAATCTAAATTTGGATCTTTTGACAAATTTAAAGAAGAATTTACAAAAGCAGCTCTGACAGTTTTCGGAAGTGGTTGGGCTTGGTTAGTGTTGAGTAATGGAAATTTAGAAATAATTTCTACACCAAATCAAGATTGTCCAATTTCTCAAGGAAAAATACCAATTATTGGTTTAGATGTCTGGGAACATGCCTACTATCTTAAATATCAAAACAGAAAAAATGAGTTTATTGAATCATTTTACAAAGTTATTAATTGGGATAAAGTAAATGAATATTATAAAGAAGCAAAAAAATAATTTTTTAATTGGTTTTTGTTAATGTAAATGTTCCCAAATATCCAAATCCTGGTTTTAAAGAACCTGAAATTTTAGTTTCGGAAATTGAGGTAGCTAATAATATTGGTGGAAAACCAGCTAGGAAAGATTGGTCAGTTAATCCAGCTTCTTCGTGAAAATAATATTCCTGCCCAAATCTTGGTGTTCTTATATTTTGTTGAGATCCTGGTGGTTCTGAAATTTGGATAGCAGATTCATCTCCAGTAGCAAAGAAATTAATTGGAACTTCCTCGCTTTGACCTTCTTCTAGTTCACAGTAAATAACTCCTGATTTAGAAGGTTGATTATTGACAACAGCAGTTCCCTTAATAATTCCGCTTGCCTCTTTATAGCTTGGTTCTGACCAAAGTGTAATTTCTTGTTCACCTTTAATCGCAGAAACCAAACTTACTGGCGAATTTAATGTAAAAATATAGCTTAAAGAAACTTCCCCATCACTGCATGATGCACCAAGATCATCTAATTTTGCAGTTATTTCTCCAGTCCAAGTTTCTGGTTTTAATCTGTCTGTTTTTTCTTTGCATTCCCACCAATTACAAACAACATTGCATGCAACTTGATATGAAGAATCACTTTCAGTTTGTGTAACAATAGTTCCAGTCTCCACATTTCGATCATATTCCTTGCCATCAGGTGATTTGCCAGGACAGCCACCTTGCTGAACATCCTGAAAACTATAACTTTTGCTTGATTTAAAATCTGTAATTTCCATAGCATTAACAATGCTCCAGCCCTCGCGTTGTGAACAAGTTTCTTTTTGTTTGTTTATTGCTGTCTCACATCTGACTATTGTCTTTGACGCTTCGCTGTCTGGTCCAGTATTTTCCAATATCTTTTCCTTCCATTCTTTAAGAGCTCCACCGCTTTCAGTAGTTTCTCCATCTGAGCATCCATAAAGAAAAACAGTCATAAAAATAAGCATCCAGACAACATAAACATTCAGCCTGTTCATCCTTTTATGCAATCCCAGCTATTTATAGATTTTTCGAAAGTTTACAAACAAAGACAATAAATTTTAAATATAGGAAAAACTTTATGCCTTCTATGTTTGATGATATAATTGTAGTCTGCAGAAAATGTAATAAAAAAGTACACCCTTCTGAATTAAAAAAAGAAAACCAAAATAGCGACGTAATGATATGTGTTTCATGTTTCAACAAGGCAAAAGATGTAAGCAATTCTTTAGAGGAAATTAAAAAAGAAATAAGTTCTTCAAAAGAAGAAAAAATGAAATATTATTGTGAAGCCTGCGGTTTCAAATTTACAAGAAATAAAAGCATCCTTAACAAATCTTGCCCATATTGCAATAAAGATGCAATCAAGCAAGTAGATCTTAAAATAATAAAGGAAGTCAAGGATTTCTAAATTTCATTCTTTTTCAAGGTTTTTTTAAGAAAAACTTATTTTGATTCTAAATAAATTCTGTAAATTATTTTCAAAGAAACCATAACAACAGCTAAGCTCAAGAATATAGCCATATTTAGTAAAGCAGCTTTAATATAAGTTCCAATTCCAAAATATTCTATAACCTGGACTGGTGCTGCGCTTGCAATCATTAAACTTACTGAAGCTAATAAAAAATAAGGCGCTTCTCTTTTATTGACATCCAAAAAACCAACAATTGCACCCAAAATCAATAAAAATGCACCCTTATTCCCGCTTAAATGATTAGGGTCAGCTATTGTAAAAAGAATTACCAATAATATACTTAAGCTGAAAAAGAAATGTCCAAAATTTAATGATCTATGTTTAGTTTCTTTAGTAACATTTATTTTTTTATTAATTACTTTCTTACCTCTCTTTGGCATTATTAAAATTAAAAAAGCATTATATATAAATATTTATAACTATTTCAGAATGATGATAAAGCAGTAGTAGTATAGTGGTTAGACAATAAAAGAACTAATATTGGGCCTTCCCAAGGCTCTGACCAGGGTTCAAATCCCTGCTACTGCAGTTACAGTAAATTTAAAAACAAATAATTTAAAATAAAAATATGACATTTGAACATATAAAAGAAAAAGACAAAAATAATTTAGGTATATTGATTAAAGCTCTGGAGTCAAAAGAATTAAAAGCAGGTATAAGGGGCAGTGCTTCAAGATATTCTGAATATCATGATATAGACTTAAATGTTTGGGATTCAAGGAAAGATTATAGGGATAATCCAAAATTAATAGATGAAACATTAAAAAACGTAAAAGCAACACAAATAAGTTTTTCAAATAACTTCTTGGCTACTTGGGTCCAGGGGAGATGGAGATTTAAAATTAATGAATCAGAGTTTGATTTAATTTATACAGCTTGGGGCCCTAGTTTTGTAGGTTATAAAAAATAATTAGATTTATAAATTCTTAATTTAGAGTTTTTTAATATGCTAGAATACATAATAGTGTTGTCATTGATTTCAATATTTGTTGCTATTTATCTAGCCCATTATGTTCTCAATGAAAATACTGGAACAAAAGAAATGCAGAATGTTGCAAACGCGATAAAAGAAGGTTCAAATGCTTTTATGAAAAGACAATATTCCACAATTGGAATTTTAGCTTTATTATTGGCAATTATAATATATTTAATATATTATTTCATAGGAAAACAAAGTTTGGGGTTATTAACTTCATTATCATTTTTATTTGGCGCAGCTTCCTCATCATTGGCTGGTTTAGTGAGTATGTGGATTTCAATAAGAGCGAACATAAGAACTGCAGCAGCTTCTTCATCTTTAGACAAAGCACTAAAAATTTCTTTAAGAGCAGGGGCAGTTGCTGGTTTAACAATTATAACTTTGTCATTATTGGGAGTAACTTTACTATATTATATTGATTCATTTTACTATACTCCGAAAGAAATTCCTTTCTTGCTAGTTGGTTTTGGGTTTGGAGCTTCTTTTGTTGCTTTATTTGCGCAATTAGGTGGTGGAATTTACACAAAAGCAGCAGATATTGGTGCAGACTTAGTGGGTAAAGTCGAACAAGATATACCAGAAGACGACCCAAGAAATCCAGCAGTAATTGCTGACTTAGTTGGTGACAATGTTGGAGACTGTGCAGGAAGAGGTGCTGATATATTTGAAAGTACTGCAGCTGAAAATATTGGTGCTATGATTATAGGTGTAGCCTTGTTTAATGTATTCGGGTTAAACGGAATTTTGTTTCCTTTGACAGCAATGGCTTTTGGTCTAATTGCTTCTATTATCGGGGTAATGCTGACAAAATCCAAAAATGAAGAAGATCCGATGAAATCAATGTCAAGAGGTTATTTAATTACAACAATTTTATCAGCAATATTTTTATATTTTATAATTATGAAATCAAGTATTTTTGGTGTTAATATAGGATTAGGTTTATTCAATAATATCTGGTTTTTTTATGCATCTTTGGTTGGTTTAGTTACTGGAATTTTATTGTTCATAAACACTACTTATTATACTCATCATTATTTCAAGCCTGTAAAAGAAATTGCAAAAGCATCTGAAAAAGGTCATGCAACAAATGTAATTACTGGTTTCGCTTATGCTTTGGAAAGTACAGCAGCACCAGTAATAATTCTATCTATAGCTTTAATTTTATCATATAAATTTGGACAATATACGGATATAATTGATGACTCTGGAAATTTAATTGGTGGTTTATATGGGACAGCAGTTGCAACAATTGGTTTATTGTCTACTGTTGCTTATATTTTGGCTATGGATATTTTCGGTCCTATTGCAGATAATGCTGGGGGTATAGCAGAAATGTCCGGAGTAAAAGACAAAAATGTTTTAAAAATAATTGGAAAATTAGATTCAACAGGCAATACAACAAAAGCATTAACAAAAGGTTATGCTGTTGGTTCAGCTGCATTGGCTGCTTTTTTATTATTCACAGCTTATTTAGACGAAGTAAAATCATTAACTGGAGAAATAATAACAATTGATATCTCTAAAATAGAAGTTTTTGTTGGCGGATTATTAGGAGCAATGTTAATTTTTTTATTTAGTTCCTTCACATTCAAAGCAGTAAGTGATACAGCAATGACTGTTGTAGAAGAAGTTAGAAGACAATTTAAAGAAAAAAAGATTATGCAGGGAAAAGACAAACCTGATTACGCAGCTTGTGTAGACATTTGCACTAAAAACGCTTTAAGAGAGATGATGATTCCTGGTTTATTAATTGTTGTTGCAACAGCAGTTGTAGGATTTTTATTAAAAGCTGAAGCTGCTGCAGCTTTTTTAGTAATCGGAACTATTTCAGGGATTTTATTAGCCATTTTAATGAATAATTCTGGTGGTGCTTGGGACAACGCAAAAAAATATATTGAATCCGGATTTCATGGTGGAAAAGGTTCTGAAGCTCACAAAGCGGCAGTAACTGGTGATGTTGTAGGAGACATTACAAAGGATGTAAATGGTCCATCTTTACATGTTTTAATTAAATTATTAGGAACTTTAATGTTAGTACTTGCTCCTTTATTTTTATGATTTATTTTTCAGAATATTTGCATTTCTAACAAGAAGGAAAATTATTGATAAAAACCTTTAAAATGTACAATCTTTTTCTATAAATAGGTTATAATGTTAGATGATAAAATAAAAAAATGGGTGGACGATTCAATAAATCAAGGCTATTCTATAGAAAAAATAAAACAAAATCTTATTAACTTCGGTTATATAAAAGAAGAAGTCGATCTATTAACAAAAGACTTAAAGGAAATAAAAAAACCAGTAGTTGAATTAAAAACAAAAACTTCTATAGAAAACATAAAAGAAAGAATCCTGAATTATTATGTATTAATCCCTGCATTGATTGTTTTAGCAGCATTAATAATATCAGCATTATTTGTTTTTGGTAAAAATTCTGAAGATAATTCAGTTTTTTGCAGTCCGATATCTATCTCGTTGCAAAGAGCTTGTAAATTAGATGATAAAATAATCATAAGTGTAAAAAATGAAGGCATAACATTTAGTAAATTTAAATATTATATAAATGATAAATTGGCAAATGAAAAAGATTTTATTTTTTATAATGAAAAAATAGTTTATTTATCAATTAAATTATCTATTTTCGAAGAGCGAGAAATAAAAAGCAAATTCCCAGAAATAAATTATATAAAATTTGTTCCTATTTCAAATGAAGAGGAATGTGCAGATAAATCGATAACAATTCCTAAGATTTTAAATTCTTGCTAAATTTCCTTTGTAAAATAAGTGTAATATTTCATCTCAATAAACCCATTTTTCTTATAAAATTGCATTGTATTGTTATTCCAGTTGGGAACAAGAGTTATTATTTCTTTTAATTTCATTTTTTTAGCACGTTTAATAAATTCATTAATCAAAAGTTTTCCTGTTCCTCTGTCCCTATGCTTGCTGCTCACAATCAATAAAACTAAAGAAACTGATTTTGATTTATCTCTCTCGCCAACAACATATCCGACAATTTGACCAGATTCTTCAGCAACTATAAATAATCTCCCCAGGTATTCTTTTAAATAAGCTGTATTTGGATAATTGCCGTAAAAATCTATTTGAAGTTCTGGGGTTTTGCTTATTTTTTCGCAATATTTTAAATCAGTTTTCTTTGCAGTTCTTGTTTTTATCATAGTTTAAAGAATTAAATCCGATATTTATAAGTTATCATTAACTTTTCTGTGCAATTAAGTAACTTCCTTCTTCATCCCTAAAAACTCTTTTAAACCCAACCTTTTTTAACTTGCTGATAACTTCAGTTGCAAAATCCCTTCCCCTTTTAATTTGATGCTTTGGCACATAGTGATATAGCTTGCCTTTTCTCTTTAAAACCCTGAAAACTTCTTTATAATTATTTAAAGAAAAAAATTCGTCAGACCCTTTTACACTCCCGCCGTCAAGAACAACAAAATCAAATTCCTCATTTGCAAATTTCTTGATTTCCTGGCAAATATTTCCGCTAATAATGATAATTTTCTTATTGTCAAATAAATCTTGAGAATACGGGTTTAATTTTGCAACTTGAATAACATTTTCATCAATTTCTACAGTTGTAACTTTATCAGCAGTTTTGGAAATAATAATGGAGCTATATCCTAATCCAGTTCCAGAATCCAAAACATCGCCATAAAGTTTGTCTCTTTGTAATCTGTCTAAAAACTCTTTTTTATGCATCGAAGTCCCGGATATTTTTAAAATTGGTCTGAATTGTGTTGGAACTAATTTGTAAAATTTCCCTGTTTCATGGTCTATGAACTGCAATTTTTCTAATTTATTCTCATTAATAAAATAACAGCTTTTATCACCCTGTTTAATATTTTTAATTTTGACAAGATTATTTTCAATAAAAAAGCCTTCTTTATTTAGTTTAATTTTAGTTTTGCTTAATCCCAAATCTAAAGAGATTTCTATTTCTCCCAATTCATTGTCAATTGCTTTTTTAATATTTCTTAATTCATTCGAACTAATTAACATGAATAAAAGAAAAACAACTTATTTAAATACTAATGTAAAAACAATAAAGAGAATGCTTTATTTGACTGTTTATAGATTAAATGAAAAAATTGGTCAGGTAGAACTAAATAAAGAATTTGAAATTCATAGACAGTCAAAGCACATTAGTTTTGATATAATTGTTGAAGGAAATAAAATACTTCTTCCTTATTTTGATTCAGTTATATCGAGATATATTGGCAGTCCGCATGGAAAAATCTCCCCAATATCAGAATATTCTGGGCTTTATACACAGATATTCAAAAGCAATGAAACTGTAGGCATGATTGAAGAAACAAAAAAATCCTGGTTGTTCATTAAAGAAACAATTACTAGAGAAATACCAATAAAAAACGGACAAACTTTGGAATTGTGCTGCAATAAAAAAGGAGTTACAAGATATTTGACTATTTGTAAGGCAGTAAGTCTATGGGTTTCAAACGAACCATTTTAATGTGAAAATTTAAATAATTAAAAATTTGATTTAAAATCTATTTTCGGAGACTTTCCGATTTTTTCGTAAGTTTGCTGGACATTAGCAATTACAAAAAAGAAAGATTTATACAAACTACTAACAAAAATAGAATCTTATTTAAAGCATGAAAAAAGGGTAAAGAATTTAAAACTTGCAAAACTCAATATTTTAGAAAGAAACAGGAAATTTGGTAAATGAAAAAGGAATATAGATTAATAACAGCCGCTCTTCCATTTGTTAATAATGTTCCCCATTTGGGCAATATTGTAGGAAGTCATTTGCCAGCAGATGTATTTTATAGATATTGCAAATTAAATAATTATGAATGTTTATTTATTGGTGGAACTGACGAACATGGAACTACATCCGAAGTAGCTGCATTAAAAAATAAAGTTACACCAAAAGAATTATGTGATTTTTATTTTAAAGTTCATAAAGATATTTATGATTGGTTTAATTTTAACTATGATAATTTCTCAAGAACAAGTAATAAAAGCCATCATGAGTTCGTAAAAGATTTTTTTCTCAAACTTTATAAAAAAGGTTATTTTATAGAAGGAAAATTAAAATTACCATATTGTAATAATTGTAAAAGACAATTACCAGATAGATTTATAGAAGGAAACTGTCCTTTTTGTAATTACGAAGGCGCAAGAGGAGATCAGTGTGAAAAATGTGGTAAATTATTAGATCCTGAAAAATTAAATAATCCTAAATGTGCAATTTGTAATCTTCAAAATATAGAATTTAAAAATGAGAAACATTTATTCTTCGATTTAAGTAAATTATCAAAAAAATTAGAGAAATGGATTAAATCTAATAAACATTGGCGCCCCCAAGTAAGACAAATGGCTTTGGCTTGGATAAAAGAAGGTTTAAGACAGAGATGCATAACCAGAGATTTATCATGGGGAATCAAGGTACCACTCAAAGGTTTTGAAAATAAAGTTTTTTACGTATGGCTAGAAAATGCATTAGGTTATATTAGTTTCATTAAAGAATATTCAAAAAATTGGACAAAATATTGGAAATCAAAACAAGGAAAAGTTTACCATTTTATTGGAAAAGACAACATTCCATTCCATACTATATTTTTCCCTGCAGAACTTTTAGCTCATGGAAAATTTAATTTGCCTTATAATGTAGTTGGATTGCAATATTTAAATTATGAAGGGGGAAAATTTTCTAAAAGTAAAAATAGGGGCGTATTTTGTGAGAATTTATCTAAGACAGGTTTAGACTCTGATTATTGGCGATTTTATTTATCCTATATAATTCCAGAAACAAAAGATACTGATTTTTCTTGGAAAGAATTTGAAAATAGAATAAATAGTGAGTTAAATGGAAATTTTGGAAATTATATAAACCGAGTTCTAAAATTCATTGCAAATAATTTTGATAAAAAAATACCTTCAGGCAAAATAGATAAAAAATTCGAGAATAAAATAAAAAAGCAGATAAAAATAATAAAAAAATCATTTGAAAAAGTTGAATTAAAAGATGCTTTAAAAGAAATATTAAGATTATCAGATCTGGGAAATAAATATTTTGATGAAAAAGAACCATGGAAAACGAAAAATAAAGATGTAATATTCAATTGTGCTAATTTATGTAAAATTCTTGGTTTAACGATAAGTCCTTTCTTACCAAATGCTTCTAAAAAGATTTTGGGTATGTTAAACTGTAAAGAAAGTGATTGGATTAAAGTCGATAAATTTAATTTAAAAAATCATAAAATCAATGAGCCCAATCCCTTGTTTAAAGTTATTGAGAAGAAAGAAATTGAAGAATTAAAAAGAATAACTTCAACTGTCACAGAGTTTGATATTTTAAAAAACATACCAAAACCTATAAAAGAAGAAAATATAGGTATAATTACTATGGACAAAATTAAATTTAGCGACTGGCAAAAATTAGATTTAAGAATTGGAAAAATAAAAGCAGTAAAAGATCATCCTAATGCAGAAAAATTATATATTGTCTTGGTAGATATTAGTTCTGTAGAACAAAATATTCAGTTAGTTGCCGGCTTAAAACAGCATTATTCAAAAGAAGAATTGTTAAATAAAAAAGTTGTTGTTTTTCGAAACCTGGAGCCTGTTAAAATTCGGGGCGAAGAAAGTGCTGGTATGATTTTGGCTGCAGTGAAAGACAATAAAGTTACATTAATAACTCCTGACAAAGATATAGATCTGGGTGCAAGAATACAATAATACTTATATTTCAAATTAAAAAAATTAATTTATGTTTATTGATATTCATGTCCATGCTAGAGATGGAAAGCAGGCCTATAAAGAAACTATTGAACATATTCTTTCTGTTGCATATAGAGTTGGAATGAGTGCTATAGCTAGTGTTGGAAATGGGGATCCAGCAACTATAGATGAAGAAGCATTTCTATATTATCAAGACAAAGCAGTAAAAGTAAATTCTTCAGTAGAATTCTTTCAGTGGATATTGTTAACTCCACAGACAAAGCAGATAGAAAAAGCAATTGAATTATGGTATAAATACAAGGAAGCAATTGGTTTTAAAATGTTTGCAGGACATTCTGTTGGGGAAACTAAAGTAGATAAAAGAAAGGATCAAAGAAAAGTTTTCGAAATCCTGGCAAAAGAAAATTATAAAGGTGTTCTAATGACACACTGTGAAAAAGAAGATTTCATTGTAAAAGATTTTAATCCAAATAACCCGATAAGCCATTGTTGCAATAGACCTCCAATAGCTGAAATCGCCTCTGTTTCTGACATGCTTGGAGATGCTTTGGAAAATAGATATCAAGGAAGGCTTCATATAGCTCATGCATCGTGTCCAGAATCTGTTGAAATGTGCCATAGACATCTATTAAAAGAAAAATTAAGTGTTGGAGTTGGTCCCCAGCATTTGCTTATGCATGAAGGTCTTATGAAAGAATTTAATGGAATATACAGAAAAAAGAACCCGCCATTAAGAGATGAAAATAGAATGCTTTCAATGCAAAAAAAGCTTTTTAATAATGAATTAGATTTTTACGAAAGTGATCACGCTCCACATATAAAAAAAGAAAAATTAAATCCACCTTATTTTTCTGGTTTTCCGCAATTGCCGATATTTCCTTTATTTTTAAGATGGTTAAAAAAATATCTTAATAATGAACAAATAAAAAAATTTACATTTGGCAATACTAAAAAGATTTTTTCTCCAAAATTGGATAATGTAAAACCAAGAACAGATGTTTCTCTGGACAAACTAGAAGATTTAATTAAAGAAGTTCCTCAATTAAGAAAAGAATATGACTATGATGCTTGGGAAGGCATTTTATGATTTAAATACTCTTTCAAGGTTTTATAACCAGTTCTTTTAATTTTTCTTCTTAATCCTTCAGCCATTTCTAATATCAAACCAAATCCTTTGAAAGTATAAGGAGTATAACCTTCCAATGCATTTGCGCCTGCTTCAAAAGCCGCCCAGGCTTGTTCAGCAGAATTAATGCCTCCAGTTGCAAAAATAAAAGCATTTGGGAAATTTCTTCTTGTGTCTTTTATTGCTCTTTGCCTGTAAACTTGTAAAAAAGTTCCGCTTCTTCCAGCAGATTGATATCCCCAACTTTTAGAAGGAACTTTTTCTTTTGGAACAATGTAAGTATTGACAGCAGTTATCCCGTCTCCACCACCATTCAAAAAAGCCCCTACTAATTTTAGCCACTCAGAACTTTTTTCTTTTTCATAAGGACCCATCTTAACTACTTTCAGCTTTTTGCCTGCAATTTCTTTAATTAATTTAGCACTATTTTCAAATTCTTTTGGAGTTCTTAATGCAGACAAGGCAGCTGTATTTGGAGAAAAAGGGTTCCATTCTATGCCATCAGCATAGGGAGTGATTATTGTTAATAAAGTTTCTAATTCCTTATATGCTCCGCTTAAATTATCCACACTATTTGGTATTCCGCAAATACTTGGTATAATTGGTGTTTTGATATTTTTCTCATAATAGTGAAAAAGATTGTTCATAAAATATTCTAAACCTTTGCTTGGAAAACCCTGGGCATTATAAATTTCATCCAATTTCTCGTCTACAGTAACTCTCGGCCTGTTATTCCCAGCTCTTTGAGGTACAATTATTGTCCCTGGTTTTAAATAGCCGAATATTTTCGATAAGGGATATAAAGCATCTCCATTTTTATCCAAGCCAGCAGCAGTACCAAATGGCATAGCATCATAGCCAGCAATATTAAGATGTAAATCTGGAAAATCAAAAAGCTTGCTTTTTTTATCAATAGCCATAGAAAAATCATTTAATGACTTTAAGGCTAAATCATGTACATTTTCTGGGTCATTATTAGCTGTATAATAAGCAACTTTGCGGACTATTTTCCTGAAAAATGAGGTGCTGGTCAATCCTTTTTCAAATAACTTCCTCTTAATTATATTGATCATAGCATAAAAAATATGGGGCTTTATTAAATGATTATTGTTTAACTTAATAGATAATAAAACGATTTTTTTATACTGAGTATATTTAAAATTGTTTTAGTTTTCAAATAGATTTTCAAAAGCAAATAATTTTAAAAAGACAATTTACAACAAAGTTATAACAAAAAAAGTTTTTGATTAAACTTTTCCTTAAAAGTTTAAAATGGATATAAAAGAAAGTATATGGGTAGAGAAATACAGGCCTAGTAAGTTTTCCGAAATAATTGGCCAGGAAAAAATAGTGGAAAGAATTGAAGCAATGGTAAAATTAAAAAATATCCCTCATCTTCTTTTTACAGGTCCTCCTGGAATAGGAAAATCAACAATTTCTATAGTAATAGCAAAAGAACTGTTCGGCGATACATGGCAGCAAAATTTCCTTGAACTCAATGCTAGTGATGATCGTGGGATTGACACAATAAGAGGAATAATAAAAGATTTTGCAAGAGTAAAACCAATTGGGGACTTTACTTGGAAAATAATTTTCTTGGATGAGGCGGATAATCTTACAAAAGATGCTCAGCAAGCATTAAGAAGAACTATGGAAACTTTTGCACAAACTACAAGGTTTTTAATTTCTTGCAACTACTCAAGTAAAATTATCGATCCTTTGTTAAGTAGATGTACTGTTTTTAGATTTAAGCCTTTGGAAGAAAAAGATATTAGAAAAATTATAGAAAATATTGCGCAAAAAGAAAATCTAAAAATTTCAGAAGAAGCAATTAAAGCCTTGTTTAAAGTTTCAGAAGGCGACTGTAGAAAATTAGAAAACATGCTTCAGACTTGTGCTGCAATTGACAATAATATCAACGAAGAATTAGTTTTTAGTTTAGTTTCTGCAGCAAGACCTAAAGAAATAAAAGAAATTATGGATATAGCGTTGAAAGGTGACTTCTTGAAATCCAGAGAAAAATTATTAGATACAATGTTAAAATATGGGTTGTCAGGAATAGACACAATTAAGCAGATTCAAAAAGAAATTTGGTCTTTGGAGATTGAAGAACAAAAAAAAGTTTATTTGATTGATAAATGCGGGGAAATAGAGTTCAGAATAGTTGAAGGTTCAGATGAGTTTGTTCAGATAGAAAGTTTTTTAGCTAATTTAATATTGATAAATAAAAATAATTAAGGAGATGATAAAAGCTAATCATTTTTTCGGTTAAGACTTTTCGCAAAAAGGGTTATGGTTCTTCTAAATAAAATAAATTTAAACTGGACAGAAAAATATAGACCAAAAAATCTTAATAATATAGTTTCAAATAAAGAGTCTGTAATAAACCTAAAAAAATTTATACTTGAAAAAAAACCAACTATTCTTTATGGTCCGGCTGGAACAGGAAAAACTTCTTCAGTTCATGTCTTGGCAAATGAACTAAATTATGAAATATTGGAAATAAATGCTTCTGATCAAAGAAACAAGGATAAAATAATTGAAATTATAGGATCTTCTTCAAAACAATTGAGTCTGTTTAATTCAGGGAAGATAATATTAATTGATGAAGTGGATGGAATAGCTGGAAATGAAGATCGTGGCGGGATAGCTGCTTTAAATCAGATAATAAAAGAAACTAAACACTCAATAATATTAACTGCCAATGACCCATATTCAAAAAAATTAGCAGAACTAAGGAAAAAATGCTGTTTAGTAGAGTTCAAACCAATTTCTTTGGAAGATACTTATGTAACATTAAAAAATATATTGGAAAAAGAAAATGTCCTCTATGATGAAAGTACGTTAAGAAAGCTGGCAAGAAAATCTAATGGTGACTTAAGGGCTGGAGTAAATGACTTGCAAACATTAACCCAGGGCAGAAAAGAATTAACAGGAGTAGACATAATAGAAGAAAGAGAAAAAGAAGAAACAATCTTCAATGCCTTAAGAACTGTTTTCAAAAGCAAGGATGTAAATTTAATATTGGAAAGTTTCGAAAATACAAGTGTTGACTTGGACGAATGTTTCTTGTGGTTGGATGAAAACTTGCCTGTAGAATATAAAAAGCCTTTGGATATAAAAAGGGGATATGAAGCATTGTCCAGGGCAGATATTTACAAAAAAAGAATTTTCAGAGAACAATATTACAGGTTGCTAGTATACAGAAATGCCTTAATGACTGCTGGAATAGCTTTTTCAAAAAAAGAAAGTTATCTTGGATTTACTCCATATAAAAGAACCACAAGATTGCTTAAAATTTATATACAAAATCAAAAAAATGCAAAAAAAATAGCAATCGCAGAAAAACTTGCAGAATACACGCATTGTTCAATAAAAAAAACACTGCAAAATAATTTCAATATACTAAAAACTTTAATTAAAAAAAATATTAATCCAAAAGAGTTAAGGTTAACAGAAGAAGAAATAGAATATATAAAAAGATTGTAAAAGCAAATATTCTTAAATATATTATATTTGATTTTATAAAGGTAATAAATGAAAAAAACATTAGTAACTATCTTATTATCAATATCTGGTTGTATTTTCGCTCAGAGAAATTATTGCCCATCAGATGATGAAAGTCTCAGAGCTGGTTTGTTTTTATATAGTGTTATCAGGCCAGCTTTATCAAATTCAAATAAAAAAGATATAGATATAGCAAATACAATGTACAAAGATGGATGTATAACTTATTTCAACTGCAGAAATGAAGCCCATGTAAAAGAACATTCAAAAAAAGCCCTGCAGGCAGCATTTGAATATCTAAATATCCCCGAAACAGAAAGAGAAGAATTTACAGAATTTTTAAATAACACTTATGTAAGTAACTAAAGTTCTTCAAGTTTTTTAATACGTTCCTCAACTGGTGGATGCGTACTAAATAAATTATTAAGCCAGCTTCTTTTATTCTTAAATGGGTTAGAAATAAACAAATGTGCTGTTGCATGATTGGCAGTTCGTAAAACATTATTATCTCCTGCAATTTTTCTTAAGGCATTTGCTAGCCCTTTGGGATTTTTTGTTAGTAAAGAGCCTGAAACATCTGCCAAATACTCTCTTTTTCTTGAAATAGCTAATTTGATTATTTCAGCAATTAAAGGTGACAAAATAGCCAAAACAAAACCAACTGCAAGCAAGATTATATTTATATTTCTATTTTCTCTATCAGATGATCCTGAAAATAAAAAACTTCTCAAGAAAAAGTCGCTTAGCATTACAATAGTTCCCACCATTACAGAAACTAAAACCATAAATCTTATATCAAAATTTTTTATGTGGCTGATTTCATGTGCTAAAACACCTTCTAGTTCTTCTTTGTTTAATTTGCTCAAACTGCCAGTCGTTACAGCTACATTTGCATGCTTTGGATCCCTCCCAGTTGCAAAAGCATTTATTGAATTATCGTTTATTATATGTAATCTTGGCATTGGCAGACCGCTACCTAAACTCAAACTTTCTACAATATTAAATAAAAGTGGACTGTCACTTTTCTTTATTTCCCTTGCACCAGAAATATTCAGCACCATTTTGTCCCCAAGATAATAGCTAAATAAGGCACTGATTATAGAGAAAATTAAACCTAAAACTACACCAGTATAAACGCCAATTTGAAAAATATAACCAAGCACATAACCAAGAACAGCCAATAAAATAAAGAATCCTATAAATAATAAAATCGAGTTTCTCTTGTTTACAGCTATTTGATTATATACCATTTTAAAATTCTATTAATATTAACAAAATTTATAAATTTAATTGAAAAAATAAAATAAATAATTATGAAGATTTTTCTCCGTTTGCTTTATTATAAATTGCTTTTAAAAAAGAATTTAATTTCTCATTAGGCAATGAGTCTGATAAATAATCAAAAGTCTCATAGTTTACTTCTTTTCCAAGTTTTCCAGCGCGATTTACAATAGAAACAGCCCCAATAAGAGCTTCTAGTAAACCTTGATCAAATTCAGCTATTTCAGCAATTTGATTAAAATAAGGAAAAATACTGCGTCCAGTAACTCTTTTAACAAAACTGCCTAACTTATATTCATCCAGAGTTTTTATTTCCAAAGTTTGTGCTTCTACCATTTTTCCTCCTAATTACAGCACATTTTCTTCAGAAACTTTATGTAAAACACCTACAGCAAGAATCAGAAGAAAACGCGTGTAAGTGTTTATTAGCAGACTAAATAACAAAAACTATTAATACTAATTATTTTGTTATTATGCTGCATAAAATTATCAGTTTATTTATATATTTAAATATTATGTTTTTTAAAAATTTACTTTAACAGGTTTTTTAGCTTCTTCCTCTACAGCAAAATAATCTTTCTTGGAAAAATTAAATATTATAGATACAATATTTGTAGGAAAAGATTCTATGGCTGTATTTAATCCATAAACACTGTCATTATAAAATTGCCTTGCATAAGATATTTTATTTTCGGTTGCGCTTAATTCATCTTGTAAATTTAAAAAATTCTTGCTTGCTTTCAGTTTTGGATAGCTTTCAGCAACAGCAAAAATACTTTTTAAAGCATTACTAAACTGGTTGTTTGCCTTGGCTTTTTCTTCTACATTTCCAGATATTAATCTAGATCTTAATTCAGTAACCATTGTCAAAATTTCTTTTTCATGCTTCATATATCCTTTGACAGTATCAACTAAATTAGGAATTAAATCGTATCTTCTCTTTAATTGTACATCTATTTGCGACCAAGCATTTTCTGTCTGGTTTTTTAAGCTGACAAGCCTATTATAAATTAAAATAAATAAAAGAACTATTCCTGCTAAAATTACAAGTAAAATTGTTAATGCCATGAACAAATTTTAAAATTAATTGTTTAAATAGTTTGCTATTATTTTTGTAAAAGCTTAAAAGCATGTGTCCAGTGGTTATTTAAAAACCCAAATCTTATCCAAAGCATTGCTAAGGATTCCAATAAATAAGCCTGGCTTATGTCTCCAATATCAAAAACATTCCATCCAAATTTCAATAAAATTTCAGTAATTATTTTTTTTGAATTCTTATCATTTCCAGCTATAAACATGTCAGGCTTTCCGTCCTTTAAATCTGGGTTTGTCATGTAATTCGCAGTGATAATATTAAAAGCCTTGACAACATGTGAATCTGGAAGCCATTTTTGTATAGTTAAACCAGCTGAATTCGGGTATCCCAAAGCTAAATTTGGAGCTTCATTTTCTTTTTCAAATAATAATGGGTTTGTAACATCAATGACAATTTTTCCTTTAAAATTATTTTTTCCTGCAAGATTAATCGCATTTTCTGTTCCTTCCCATTTTGTGCATAAAATTATGATTTCGGCAAATTTTGCGGTTTCTGTCAAATCACCAACAGAAGCATTCTTTCCAGCTTTGCTTAACCACTCGTCTAACTTATTTTTTTCTCTAGTTCCTATTTTAACTTCATAGCCCAATTTTAAAAATCCAAGTCCGAGAGTCTGACCAACATTTCCAGAACCGATTATTCCAATTTTTTTCATAAATTTAAATCGATAAATTAATATTTAAGTCTGTCTAATAAAAACAAATTAAAAAAGATGGTTTTTGACATAATAATTGGAAGAAATGAAGAAGACAAAAAAAAGTTTGGTAATAAAGGACTTATTTTTCTAGGAAAACAATATGTCCAGATAGGTCAAAATATTTCCTTGTCAAATAATATTTATTTAGATGTTGCCAAAACCCATACAATCCTAATAGTCGGCAAAAAAGGATCTGGGAAATCCTACAGTTCGTCTATTATCGCAGAAGAAATTTCTACATTACAGGAAGATGTTAAAAAAAATATTTCTGTTTTATTTTTTGATACAATGGGGATTTTCTGGACAATGAAGTTTCCAAATAAAATACAGGAGTCATTATTAGAAGAATGGAATTTAAGGGCAGAATCAATTCCAATTGACTTGTATGTTCCAGAAGGTTTTTATAATAAATATAAAGAAAATAAGATTCCTGCAGATTTTAGTTTTTCAATAAGAACTTCAGAATTAAATGCAAATGATTGGTGCGAAGTTTTTGAAATTAAAATAACAGAGTCAATGGGTGTCGCATTGGAAACAACAATTTTAGATTTAAAGGAAAAACAAGATGATTTCTCGATTAAGGATATTGTTAAAGAAATAAAAGAATCTAAAAAAATCAATTCTGAAGTAAAAATCGCTCTGGAAAACAGGTTTCTAACATCTGATAAATGGGGCTTGTTTAGTGAAAGAGGAACTAAAATAAAAGAGATTATTGGACCTGGAAAAGTTTCAGTTATTGATATAAGTTCATATACTAACATAACTGGAAATACAAGGATTAAGGCATTGGTAATATCATTAATTTCCAGAAAAATTTTGGAGGAAAGAATTATTTCAAGAAAATTTGAAGAAATAGAAAACATTGAATTCCAAAGTGAATATTTTGAAGAAGAAAGAAAACAAGAAGAACCTTTAGTCTGGATTGTAATCGATGAAATTCAAGAATTTCTGTCAAAAGATGAAAAGACTCCGGCAACAGAAACATTGACAAGAGTCATAAGAGAAGGCCGTCAGCCAGGTATTTCATTAATATTAATTACACAGCAGCCTGGTGAAATAATAAAAGACGCGCTAACTCAGGCAGATATAGTTTTAGCCCATAGACTAACTGCAAAAAAAGATATTGAAGCTCTAAACACAATCATGCAGTCTTATTTAATATCTGATCTTGCTACTCAAATAAATAATCTTCCAAAATATAGGGGTGCTGGGATATTGCTTGATGATAATTCAGAAAGAATTTATCAGATACAAGTTCACCCAAAAAAAAGTTGGCATGGTGGTGAAGCACCCTCAGCAGTTAAGGAACAAAAAAAACTAATTATAAAGTAAAGATTTATAAATAAAAACTATGGAAAATTTAAGATGGATTTTGACTTCAAAATAAAATACGAGCATGGAAGGTATAATGTTTATAATTCTGGTACAGCTAAAGTAAAATCATGTAAAACTGATTACGATGGCTTAATTGGAAAATTTCTAAAAGTTATGGAAACAAATGGTCAGGATAAAATTATTACTATAAATTTTGATGAAGAAGCCAAAAGAGAATTAGGCGAAGAGAAAAGAATAGCCTTGGAAGACTTAATAAAAAAACACAATTATAGAATTATGGCTGGCGCTATTTAAAACTCATATCCTCATCAAAATTCAAAAGTTTCTCTCTCCAAAAATCTTAATTTTCATAAGTTAAATTTATTTCAATTACAATGAACTGCTCAGCCTTTTTTAAGACAAAATGCTCTTGCTAAAAAAGAAATATATTACAGATAAAAAATAATAATTAATATTCTTCCATGCACCCAAAATCAAAAGCTATTTTTTCTAAAATATTAAGGTTAATATAAATAAGGTCTAATTCTTTAATTCTACGGCAAGCTTCTTCAGAAGAAAGTTTATTATCTCCATTTATAATAGTGATTTCTAAAAGAGATTTCTGTCTTTCACAACCCAAATCATAAGCTGTTTTCAAAGAATTACAAGTTTCTTTTAATCTGTCTAACATAAAAGAATGAAATTAAACTAAATTATAAGCTTATTGCAAAATTATTATATATTTATTTAACTAATACATGAAAATGGGTTATTTATGTCAGTCTTGTAATGGAAAGCATCCTTATTTAAAAGATGGTTTTTGTCCATTTAAAGAAATAACTAAAAAGTTCTCTCCAAAAACATTTAATCTGGAATTTTTAGGAAACACACCGCCAGATATTTTTGTAGGCGAATATAATTATCCAAATATATTTACTGGAATAATTTCCCCAATAGAATATAAAGAAGATTCAGGTAATTTAAGCAACCCTGAAGACTGGTTTAGGGAAAAATTAGAAATCCAGGATATTCTGTCTAGAAGAAGTTCAATGATATATTCTCGCTTTAAAAGCAATATTAAAAGTAAAAATAAATTATTGGAAGTTATGCAGGAAGTTTCAATGAGTAAAAAATCAGTTGATGTTGAGTTTTATTTGGACAGAAAACCAGATTTCAACATTATTTTTGATTCTAAATCAGTCCCAATGTCTAATCCCGCACCATTAAGAAAAGCAGTAATAACTGAAAATATTAAAATAGAAAAGCCAGTCGAAAAAGCTGTTTTCAGTAAAGACGTAAAATCAAAAGAAAGTATTTTAGAGCTTTACAAAAAAGGTTTCAATATAAGTTACTTAGTAAAAATATTATCATCTGGCTTGCTTGGAATCGTGGAGCAAAGAAAATTAGTTCCGACAAAATGGAGCATCACAGCAGTTGATACTTTAATATCAAAAGATTTAACAGAAAAAATCAAAGATTATCAATGGTTAAGTGAGATTCTAGTTTTTCATGATACTTATCTAGAAAATCATTATGAAATTATTTTATTCCCAAATGAATGGTCTTTTGAAGTAATAGAAATAAAGCTGCCTGGTTTAGATGATAATTATTTTTGGCAGGATTATGAAGGTTACGAAGGCAAAAAGAAATATGCCTTTGATGTTACAGGAGCATATTATGCAAATAGATTAGCTGCTTGCGAATATTTAAATCAAATAAAAAGGCAGGCTGGGATTTTAATAATAAGAGAAATAGGTGATTATTGGGCTCAGTTAGGCGTCGGCATTTTAAGAGAAGTAACTAGAAACTCATTCAAAAAACCACCCTTAAAATTTAATAATTTAAAAGAAGCATTAAATAATATGCAGGAAAGATTAAAATTTAGTATAAATAAAATAACAAATAAAAGTATTTTATTAAAAAATAAAAAAAGCCAAAGAAAATTAATTGAGTTTTGAACCAATAATCACTTCGTTAATCTGCAAGTTAAACAGCTATAAGAATTTTATATCACCAAAGCCATTTAAAAAGAAACATTTATATAGAAGTAATTTGATTAAAAATTTTCATGGCGGCTTAAAGATAATATTCACAATTCTATTCATAAATTGAAGCCATATGTTTTGATTTCAATGATAAACATATGGGTCTATGAGTACTTAATTTTCATTAAGTATGATGCAAATATGTAGGTCGCGCAGAATCTAGTAAAAAGATCTTTTATTTTCATAAAAGTCTTGCGATTAATTCCTGTTTATCCTGCAGGAGGTTACTGCTATTGGGATGCGACTTAGACATGCAAGTCTTGGATTCTTCGGAATCCTGGCG
Source organism: Candidatus Woesearchaeota archaeon (assembly GCA_964513145.1). GTDB lineage: Archaea > Nanobdellota > Nanobdellia > SCGC-AAA011-G17 > JACPIM01 > JAGWAC01. The sequence continues at coordinate 58,876 of CAZELK010000003.1, read as the reverse complement.
GACGGCTCAATAACACGTCGATAATCTGCCTTATGGTTTGGGATAACCTTGATAAATTGAGGACAAACCCAAATAAGAGAAAGATACTGGAACGTTCTTTCTCTCAAAAGCAATGCCATAAGATGAGTCGGTGGCTGATTAGGTAGTTGGTGAGGTAAAGGCTCACCAAGCCTATGATCAGTAGAGGGGATGAGAGTCCTGGCCTCGAGAAGGACACTGAGACAAGGGTCCTAGCCCTAAGGGGTGCAGCAGTCGCGAAACCTTTACAATGCACGAAAGTGTGATAAGGGTATCCCAAGTGCCTACCTTCTGGGTAGGCTTTTGCCGAGTGTAAGCAGCTCGGAGAATAAGTGGTGGGTAAGACTGGTGCCAGCAGCCGCGGTAACCCCAGCGCCACAAGTGGTGACCATATTTATTGGGCCTAAAGCGTCCGTAGCTGATTTAAAAACTCCTTTGTGAAATCGTTGGACTTAATCTAACGGTGGGCAGAGGAAACTTTTAGGTTTGAGACCGGGAAGAGATAGAAGTATTCTTTGGGGAGCGGTAAAATGTTATAATCCTTAGAGGACTACCTATGGCGAAGGCATCTATCTAGAACGGGTCTGACAGTGAGGGACGAAAGCTAGGGGAGCAACACGGATTAGATATGAACAGCAAAAGAAGAAATATTTGTTGCAAATACTAATAATATTTTTTCAGAAATATTTTTTGTTCACTAAATACCCGATTAGTCCTAGCTGTAAACTCTGTGAACTAGGTGTTGCATATTCTTTGGGGATATGCAGTGCCGCAGCGAAGGTGTTAAGTTCACCGCCTGGGAAGTACGGCCGCAAGACTGAAACTTAAAGGAATTGGCGGGGGCGCACTACAAGGGGTGAAGTGTGCGGTTTAATCTAACTCTACTCAGAAAATCTTACCAGGGGCGATGGCAGAATGAAGGTCAGATTGAAGGTCTTACCTAACAGGCCCAGAGATGCTGCATGGCCGTCGTCAGCTCGTGCCGCGAGGTGTCACGTTAAGTCGTGCAACGAGCAAGACCTACATTCATAGTTGCAAACAAGTCTTTTCGATGTTTGTGCACACTATGAAGACTGCCTTGGTAACAAGGAGGAAGGTGTAGGCAACGATAGGTCTGTATGGCTCGAATCTCCTGGGATACACACGCACTGCAATGATAAGGACAATAGGATACAACTCCGTAAGGAGAAGTTAATCCCTCAAACCTTATCTTAGTTCAGATTGAGGGTTGTAACTCACCCTCATGAAGCCGGAATCCCTAGTAATCGGATGTCATCAACGTCCGGTGAATACGTCAATGTGCCTTGCACACACTGCCCATCAAGTCAACCGAGCAGAGTTTTGGTGAGGTTTAGTTTAAAGATTAAATCGAGCCAAAGCTCAGTAAGGTGGGTTAAGTTGTCACAAGGTATCCGTAGGGGAACCTGCGGATGGATCACCTCCTTTATTTTTTTACTAGATGCATAATAACCTACATATTTCAATTAAATAAATGGGCCCGTAGCTCAGTCTGGTCAAATAATTTGATCAAAACTTTTTACAAAGTTTGGGGCAATAGAGCACTGCCCTTGCAAGGCAGGGGCCTCGGGTTCAAAATAAACTTTTGAGAAATTAAAAGTAATGAACATCCCGACGGGTCCATTTCATATTCAAAAATATAATCAACTTTTAGGAGTTGAAAAGAACCTCGGTTCTTATTTTTGATTAAACTTTTTTTAAAAAGTTTAAAATGCAGCTCAGAAAAAGAAATTTTTTTGGGTCAAGGGAATTATTTTTATATAGTTCCGTGCATAGGTAATTGGCCTGTATTTTTCCTACTTCATTAGGTGGATGACTTGGCTCAAGTTCCGAAGAAGGACATGGCAAGCTGTGATAAGCTCCAGCGAAGTGCATGCAACTTGTGAACTGGAGATTTCTGAATGAGACTTCTCATTAAATCTGAAAAGATTGGGAACCTGGGGAATTGAAACGTCTTAGTACCTGGAGGAAAAGAAATCAAATAGATGTCGTGAGTATCAGCGAGAAAAAACGACATAGAGCAAACTGAATCTATTTTAGAAATAAAATAGAAATGTAGTGTTTGGACCTTGCTTTTGATCTTAATTAATTCTGCTCAAAGTTCTTTGGAAAAAGACATCATAGAAGGTGATAGTCCTGTAGAGCAGATTAATAGACTTGCGAGGTATCCAGAGTAGCACTCCTCGGATATGGGGTGTGAATGTGGGAGCTATTAACTTCCAACTCTAAATATAACTTGAGACCGATAGCAAAGAGTACTGCGAAGGAAAGTTGAAAAGAACCTTTAACATGGAGTGAAAAGATCCTGAAACCTAATGAATACAGAATGATACTGCTCTTCGGAGTTGTATCGTGCGTTTCGAATAACGAGCCAGGGAGTGCATTTAAGTGGCGAAAGTAAAAACTTTTCAGTTTGAACTTGAAGGGAAACCAAAAACCCACACTTTTCAAGGAGGGGTTAGGTATGAAAGTGCCTATAGTCACTTGGATGCTACCCGAATCCAGTCGATCTATTCTAGGGTAAGGTGAAGCAGGGGTAAAACCTTGTGGAGGCCTGAAGCAGTTCTAGTGTAAATCTGTTTGTATAACCTTAGATTAGGGGTGAAAAGCCAATCGAGACTGGTTATAGCTGGTTCCTACCGAAATAGGCCTCAGTCTAGTCTTAAGTGAGATAGATAAAATTGTAGAGCTACGGATTTAGGGGTAAGGGGAAGAAATTCCTCCCCTCTTCGTCCAACTCCGAATATTTTGTCATCTGAGACCTTAGGAAAAAGCGATGTGGGTTAAGCTTATATCGCGAGAGGGGAACAACCCAGACTATAGTTAAGGTCCCTAAATACTGATTAAGTGTTAAAGGGTAAAAGGCGTGTATAACCAGAGACAGCAGGGAGGTATGCTTAGAAGCAGCAATCCTTTAAAGAAAGCGTAATAGCTCACCTGTCAAGGTTATATGCCCTGAAGATGGACGGGGCTAAATCAGTTACCGATACTATAGACTAAGTAAAGAACTTATGTGGTAGGTAGGCGCTTTGTTAGGGTAGAAGCTTTTTCGAAAGAAATAGTGGACCTAATAAAAATGAGAATCCTGGTAGTAGTAGGAGCAATACAGGGTAAGACTCCCTGATACCGTAAGAGTAAGGGTTTCTTAGCAATGCAAATCAGCTAAGAGTAAGTTAATCCTAACCAAAGGCCTAATAGGTCTTAGGGAATGGGAAAAAGGTTAATATTCCTTTACTATTCAAGTACGCGTGGTAACACAAGTTTAGTTTCAGACATTTTGGGCTAAGCCAACATCTATTGTCTTGGATGTTAATTAAAACAAATCAAGGAAGTACCGTAATGGTGAGAACTTGATTAATTTTAAGAATAGTGGACCTTATGGTCCATTTGGTTGATGCCTGGAGTCCGTGAAAATGAAATTAAAAAGGATCTTGAATAATTATACCCAGAACCAACACAGGTACTCTAGGTGAGAAGCCTAAGGTATGATGGTGTAAACTAGCTAAGGGAAATCGGCAATTTAGTTCCGTACCTTTGGTAGAAGGAATCCCTGCGGTTGTAGTTTCTAACTGCAATTACAGGGCGCAGTGACTAGGCGGGTCCGACTGTTTAACAAAAACGTAACGTCTCGCAAGTCAGCAATGATGTGTATGAGACGTGACGTCTGCCCAGTGCAAGTATCTAAAACCTCTTTTCAAGGAGGCTAAGGACTTGTAAACGGCGGGAATATTTGTTGTAAGAAAAATCTTTAACAATTCTAGACTATAATTCTCTTAAGGTAGCGAAATTATCATTAATCTCGCTATAGATTTTGATGAAAAAGCCATTCATCTAAGAGAATTGCCTTGGGTTTGTTAAACAAAAAATATCTTTCACATTTTGAACTGAAAAGTTGAATCTGAGAAATGAGATTAATGATATCGTTGTACCTTGTCGTTTGAATGACGACGCGCATGAATGGCGTAACGAGATCCGCACTGTCCCTAGTTAGTATCCACTGAAAATACCCTTCTGGTGTGCAGGCCAGAGACTTCCAGCGGGAAGAAAAGACCCCGTAGAACTTTACTGTAGACTGTTGTTGTGATATATGTTCTACTGTGTAGTATAGGTGGTAGTCGCTATGCCTTAGCTGCTAGGTTAAGGATAGACAAAATTGAAATACCACTCTGTAGAATTTATGTTACTTACCAACGAAAGTTGGGACAGCAGCAGTTGGACAGTTTGGCTGGGGCGGCACCCTGTTGAAAAGATATCAACAGGGCCCTAAGGTCAACTCAAGAAGTTTGGAAATCTTCTGAAGAGTGCAAGAGCAAAAGTTGGCCTGACTGGATTTTGACTATTAAAAAATCCAGAGACGAAAGTCTGGTCTAGCGAACCCCTATGTCCTTATTAATAGGGGCTAGGTATGACAGAAAAGCTATCTCGGGGATAATCTTAGAGATCAAAAATTTTCTCTTAGATCCCTAGAACTGAGTCGTAGCGCCTAAGAGCTCATATCGATGGCGCTGTTTGCTACTTCGACGTCGGCTCACCATATCCATGATATAAAGTTAATTCTTGTATCAATATAGTGGCTGTGCAGAATGTCGAAGGACAATCATACGAACAATAGTTTTTCAAGTCAAAATGTCTTTTATTTCCGATATCTATTACTTAGAAGTCTAAAAATTAGTATGTTAATTTGAGAACTATTTAGAACTATATTAAATTAATCACTAATATTTTGACTTTAAGGAAAACTATTTTCACGAATTGTCCTTCGAACTGTAGGCAGCCAAGGGTGGGGGTGTTCACCCATTAAAATGGTTCGTGAGCTGGGTTAAGCAACGGTTGTAAGCAAATACATAAGCAAATTAAAACATCTCTATGTATTTGCCGAAGCGAGGTTCAATTCCTCCCGTTTAACATAACGTTGTGAGACAGTTTGGATTATATCTACTGGAAGTGCTTAATATCTGAAGGTAAGGATCATTTAGTACGAGAGGAACAATGATTCGGAGCCTCTGGTGTATCGGTTGTCTGACAAGGCAGGCCGAGCAGCTACGCTCTAATAGATAACTCCTGAAAGCATCTAAGGAGGAAGCTATACTTGAAAAGAGATATAGGGCGCTCAAAGAACATGAGTTTGATAGGACTGAAGTGTAAGTACGAAGCTTCGGCGACGTATTCAGCTTGCAGTTACTAATAGCCCAAAAATAAAATACAAGCCAATTACCTATGTTTTTTTATTTTTTTAATTCTAAAATTATTAATAAAAAATTCTTTCTAGATAGAAATATATTAAAATACAAAAATTAAATTTCTAATAATGAAAAGATTGGAATATAAAAGAAAAAATGGTGTTGATGTAATTGAGATTTATTTTAATGAAATAAGTAAATATCACAGGCTAAATGACGAAGAAGAAAAAGAATTGGTAGAAAAAGCTAAAAAAGATGAAAAAATAAAAGAAAAACTGCTAAATCATAATCTTTGGGTTGTTAGTGCTGTTGCGAATAAATTTCTAGGTTGTAAAATTAATTTTATAGACTTGATAAGCATAGGAAATCTGGGATTATTAAAAGCCATAAATAATATTGAAAATTATAATTATCAAAGCCGATTTTCAACATACGTTTATTCATGTGCAAAAAGTAAAATACTTGACTCGCTAAGAAAAGAAAAAAGACATAGATATGTTACAAATAATAATTGGTCTCAATTGGAAGAGATAGTAGAATCAGAAAGAGAAAAGCAAGTAGATATTCTAGAAAAAGAAGAATTATTAAAATGTATAAATTACAGCATCAAGGAACCGCAAACTAAAGATATATTTAAAAAGTATTTTGAAGAAGAAAAAAGTATGAAGAAAGTTGCTAAAGAATTAGACATCTCAGCAGCAACCATTCATAATAAAATTAAAAAGGAATTAAAAAATTTGAGAATAAAATTCGCAGAAGCAAGCTAGGGTAAATTTTTGGTAAAGCTTTTTAATTAAAAAGGTTCTAATATTTCCAGTTAGCAGTTATTTGATCAACTCTTTCATAAGGATTTATTTCTGTATTTACTTTCTTAGTTGAATTATATTCCAAAATACCTTGATAAGCAATCATTGCGCCATGATCCCCGCTATATTTCAATGGAACAGAATAAAATTTCGACTTTCTTTCATTGCACATGATATTTAACATTTCCTTTAATCTTTTATTTGCAGCTACTCCCCCAATTAAAACTAATTCTTTTTTATCGCAGTTTGCCATAGCCCTTTCAGCTACTTCTGTTAGCATAGCAAAACAAGTTTCTTGAAAAGAAAAACATAAATCTTCTTTTTTAAAATTTTTCTTATACAAATTTGTAAGATAAGTTACTATGCCGGAAAAACTCAAATCCATTCCTTTCACTAAATAAGGCAAGCCAACATAAGAACCATTTTTTGCTAGTTCCTCAATTTTTGGTCCGCCTGGAAAACCCAAGCCAATTTCTCTTGCAAATTTGTCTAAAGCATTTCCTATTGCAATATCTAAAGACTCTCCAATAATATGAAATTTCTTATTTTCTAAAATTAATAATTGTGTATTTGCTCCAGAAACAAAAAGATATACTGGGTCTTTAACATTAGTATGAAAATGAGCAGAACTTAAATGCGAAGCAACATGGTTAACGCCAATAACTGGCAAATTCATTTCTTTTGCTAATTCCAATGCAATTTTTCTAGTTTCATGCAGGCTCGGCGGTAATCCCGGACTTCTTGAAAAACTAATTAAATCTATTTTTGGATATCTCGCTTCCAAAATTGCTTTTTCAATTACTTGTTTAGCTATTTTTTTATGGTGTTCTGCTGCAATAACTGGTATAATTCCTCCTTCTTCAGTCGTATGCATATCTCTAACATCAGAAAGAATCTTTTTCTTGCTAGTCACAATTCCACAACCAAATGTATGACTAGTTCCCTCAATGCCTAAACAAATCATAAGTATAAACAAAGAAAAGAGTAATTATAAATTTATTTCTTCCATTCTTCAAGAGTTTTTCCTTTTAATAAACTATCTAGCTGGACTGTTGGGATACGGCTGTCATAAAATTAATTTTGTAATTTTAATTTCGTCATATAATTTCATGTAGTCTGATGCTTTTTTCAAGGATTTTATTTTGGAGAATTTAGCGCATAAATTTTGAAAAAACATTAGCATTTTTTCTTCTGTTGCTTCTTCATTTTCAATTCTGGTGATGTAAATATTTTGTAAAATATCGTCGCTTTCCTCAACTATTACTTTATCCTTACTTTTAACTTCCAGCATTATCTTATTAACAAGTTCAACTGGGTTATTTGTTGTTGAAAAGTCTTTGACAATCTGCTGTATTTGGTCGTTTTTTGTATAAGTTATTTTAATCATAGAAACAGACTCTTTTGGTTTAAAATCAGCAACCTCTATTTTTTTGATCTTGTATATAGTTTTCTGCATAATTTCGAATTGTTTTTTAAATTTAAAAACTTTATTAATATCAATAAACTAGATTAATAAATGATCTTCAGAAGAATTAATTGTTTATAAAATAATTAATATCAAAGTTTTTAGTAAATTTAACAATCTTTTTAATATTATTTTTATCATTATTAATAATTGTTTTAAGATCATTCAAGCTATTTTCAACATTTTTTGATGTATCAATAATATAATTAAATAAATTAAGTTGCTTTACTTCTTCCTTAATGCTGGTTATTCGTTTTTCCATGTTTATGTCATTTTTCAACTGTATCCTGCTAAGAAGAATAGACAATTTAATTGGAGTTAAAAAAATAGTAACTATATTTTTTGGAAGTTCTTTATAATTATCCAAAACATATTTTACTCCTTGTACATCCATGATCCAGATTACATTTTTTCCAGATTTTAATTTGTCATCTAGCTCTTTTTTTAAAGTTCCGTAATAATTGCCGTGCACAATAGCAGTTTCAATAAATTTGGATTTGTTTTTAAAGTCACTTTTTTTTAAGAAATAATAATCAACTTTGTCTTTTTCTCCTAGTCTGGGCTTTCTAGAGGTAGCTGTTATAATTCTTACAATATTTTTCTCCTTTAAAAGGAGATTAATTAGGGTGGTTTTTCCTGATTGTGAAGACCCTGAAATAATAAATAAAGACATGAATCTTGATTAAACTGCTTAATATAAATATTTTTATATTTTGAAAAAATCAAATAATAATGGTCAAGGAGAAATCTATTGGTGGATTAATTTTTATAGAAGAAAATAATCAAAGAAAATACCTCCTATTAGAATATGAAAGAATTAACGATAAAGAAGGTAAGCATAAATATTGGGATTTTCCAAAAGGCCATGTCGAATTAAATGAAGCAGAAGAACAAACTTTGTTAAGAGAAATAAAAGAAGAAACTGGATTAGTTAATTTAGAGTTAATTAAAGGTTTTAAAAAATCAATAAAATATTTTTTTAAAAAGGATGGTAAATTAATTGATAAAGAAGTCGCATATTATTTACTAAAGTCAGGCTCAAAAGAAATCAAAATATCATTCGAACACATGGATTTCAAGTGGGTGGATTATAAAGAAGCTTTAAAATTATTGGGTTTTAAAAGTGCAAAAGACATTATTAAAGAAGCTGAAAAGTTCCTAAATAATAGTTTATTGGGATTTAAAATTTAAGATCTTCTTTTAATTCTTTTTCTCCATATTGTATTTTAATATTTTTTTCTTTAATTATTTCCATAATTTCCCATAAAGAAATGTTAGTAAGTCTCGCTGCTTTCCATAAAGTTACCTTTCCTTCAGAATACAATTTTAAGGCTTGTTCTAGTTTTCTTTCTTTTAAAACCATAAAATAATCAAACCTAAATATATTTAAATAGATTATTATCTTAAAAAGATTATGGGGGACATTAAAGCTCTTTGTAGCATTTGTGGTAAAGAGTGGGCTAATGTGGTTTGTAATAATTGTTTGGCCTATGTTTGTGATAAATGCTTTAACAAGAGAAAAGATATGTGCGTATTATGTGTTCAGGGTCCGCAATTTAAAAAGTAATTTTTTAGTCAAAATGCTTCTTTAAAATAAAATCAAAATTATATTTAAAATTAGTTTCAAGTCCAGCATAACTTTCTAATACCTTGTGAAATCTCTTTTTTAATTTGGATTTATCAATTTTAATTTTCTTAACTAATGTTGCTATATCTTCCTCATCTCTGGAATTATATCTTGCAGATTTAGTTAAAATAATATCAATTGGGTTTAATATTTTAAGGACTATATTTTTAAATTTAATAGAATTATATTCAAAAGCAATATCAACATAATCTTCAGGGAGTTGTTCAGAAAATATATATCCATTTTGAAAAATATCAACACGAAATATTTTAGATCGTAAAACTAATTTTTTAAATTCATCATAATTATTTTTATTTATGTCAAAATCAATATCAATAGTTGATTCTTTTAAGTCTAAAAGTGTCATTGCAGTTCCGCCAACAGCTGTTAAAACTATTTTGTTTTCTAATTTGGGGTCTATTTCCTTTAACCAGTTTAATAAATCATTTTTTTTAATCATAAATAAACTCCCGCATTATGAACAAAATCTTCATCAAAATATCTCCCTAATAAATTCCATTTCTTTATTCTGATTGGACTTGTTTTTCTTAAAAACTCTTTATATAGATTATCAGCATCATAACCAAGTATTATAAGTTCATTTTGTTTGTATAATCCAAGATATTCCAATAAATCATTAAGATAATCTATCTTTTTAGAAATTCTAAATTTTTTAGCTATAATAAAACTTGTTTCTAACAAATACCCTATTTGGTTTTTAATATTGTATTTTAAGGCTAATTCTAATAATAACAATGGGTTTATCTTATTTTTTAAAAGTAATATTGGGATGCTTTCAATATATCTAGATTCCGGACAATCTGCAATAATGATCGTGATCAGATCTTCCAATTTTAAATTTTCTTTATAAGAAAAATTATAATTCGAAATAAGATCATATCCAAATTTACTTAAATTAAAGATTATATTGCTTTTCTTTATTTTATTAGTCTTCTTTATTAAATCTAAAATATTCTGTTGTGTTAATAATTTAGCACCAATTAATTTAGGTCTAATTGATCTGGACAAATAATTTCTTTCAACTTGTTTTAATTTTCTGCCATTAATTTTTTTTATAACTGTAGCTATTTCAACATTCCCTAAAATCCTACGTACATTCTCATTTTGCCTTAATTCTGTTAAATTTAACATAACCTTATTTAAGGTTACAGAATATATAAATATTTCTATTTTTAACGCAATTTATTTCCTAGTCACTATCTCGATGCTGTCTCTGTGTTTTAATTTGTACTCTTTTCCAATAACTCTTTTTGTTTTTACATCTATAGCCTTGATAAAATTATTTCCTAAATCAGTATGTAGTCTAAATGCAAAATCCAAAGCTGTTGAATTTTCAGGCAATAAATAACAATCAGGAATTATTCTCCCTTGGCTGTCCTTTAGATTATTAGCCCCCCCAGGGAAAACACCAATATATTTAAGCAAGTTAAAAACTATATAATCCAAAATATTCTGTACCCCTGTAGATCCATAAATATCTAAAACATTAATTTTTATAAATTCTAGCGCTTTCTTTTGAGTATCAGTTAATTTGCCAGAAATAATATTAAAATTGTTTTCACCAGGAATATACTCTATCAAATTATGTTTGGCTGCTTCTCTTAAAGCCAATTCAGAATCTGCTGAGCATGGGAAGATTTTGTATTCAGGAAACTGTTCAATCATTTTATCCAAATTATATTTTGATCCTTCAATATCAATTTTGTTCGCAGCTATAATCATTGGTTTAGTTAACTTTCTTAATTCTGATGCTAAACTTTTCAAGTCTGTTTCAGACCATTCTAAAGGATGATGACTTAAATTTAATTTTTTAATAACATTTTCAACAATTTCTTCAGTAACTTTTAATCCTGATAATTGTTTTGCTAAAGCCTTTTTTATGTTCTGGTTTTCTTGCTGGACTGTTCTCGCGAATTTATCCCAGCCTTTTTTCATTATCCCTAAATACCACATATCTAGTTCATTTTCTAAAAATTTTATGTCTTTTCGTGGGTCATGGCTTAATGGTTTTACTGATTCACCTTTTTCATTTGTGCTCCCAGATATATCAATAATATGAACCAAAGCATCAGCTTGGTTTAAATCAGAAAGAAATTGGCTTCCAAGACCCTTGCCTTCATAACTTCCCTCAATTAATCCAGCAACATCTATTAGATCTATTGGTACAAACCTGTTTCCATTAATGCAATACCCAAACCTTGGTGTGCATTTAACATTAAATTCAACATCTACACATTTAAGTTTTACATATCCGACAGCATGATTTGGTTTTATAGTAGTAAATGGGTGGGAAGCTATAGCTACTTCAGCCAACGTTGTTGCCTTAAAAAATGTTGATTTTCCTGTGCTGGGCTTGCCAACAAAACCTATTAACATAAAATTAACTTTAAAAGAAGGTATATAAAATTTACTTAAGCAGATTATAAACCTTCAAAAAAACCAGGTTAATGAAATCTTGATTAAATTCTTTTTTCTTAAATTCAGCAAAATACAGCCTTATTAATTCGTGGCATTTCTGAGATATTTCTTGAATATTTATTTCATAGCAAGTTTCTATGAATTTAACTAAATAGTTTGCTTTCTTGGTTTCATATAATGGTAATATAACTGAAAGCAAAGCTAATTCAAATTCAAAAACATTTTTTATGATATTAAGATCTTTTTTTGCTAATGATTTGATATTTTTATAAAATATTGGTTTTGGGCAGATTTTCCTGTTAAATTCAATTTTGTAATAGGCAATTAAATAATTTGTAAGATTTTTGTCAATCAATTCATTATTAGTATAAATATCTTTTAATGTTAAAATAGTTATCAGGGAAATATCATGAAATAATTTTAATATTTTATTTTTATCATAAGACAATGATTTAAACAAATTAAGATTTTTATTGTAACCAATATTGTAGCTCGAATAAATTGAACTATAAACTCTTTTGTCAATATGGTTTATATGAGTTATTTCATGAAGCAATAATCCGATTAAGGCATCCAGATTTTGCAAAAGGTCCTTCTCTAGATATATGACAATAATTTTCCTTTTTTTAAATTTAAAAGAAAAAGAAATTTTATGTTCACATGATACTTTAAACTTGTCTTGGATATTTTTGGGTAATTTAATAGAGTAACAAAAGTCAATCTTCTCTAAAAAATATATAGTTAAGTTAGAAGGTATTCTGACAAGCTTTTTAACCTTGTCCAAAGCAGCATCTATTGGTTTTTTATCTAAATTCCCAAGTATTTGGCTAAGCATAAATACAAAGGTAAATTTTAAATATATATAGTTTTTTAGTTATTTTCTACAAGAAAGCGTTAGTTTAAACTTTGCTTTTTTTGCTTAAGCTTTTCGCTAAAAGGTTACAAAAAGCTTTTGGTTAAGCTTTTATTAAAAGGTTACGATGATAATGAAAGTTATTGATGTTTGGGATGAAACACCAGATACTAGAACAATAAGGTTTGCTTTAGATAGGGAGTTCAATTTTAAGCCAGGCCAGTTTGTAATGGTAAATGCTGACATAGTTATAGATGGAGTAAAAAAATTCGTAAAAAGAGCCTATTCAATATCTTCTTCCCCATTAACAAAAGATTATTTGGACTTAACAGTTAAAATATATCCTGAAAAAGGATTAGTTTCAAAACGTCTTTTCAATATGAAGTTAGGCGAAGAAATGGATATTGCTGGTCCTTATGGTCACTTTGTTTTTGATGAAAACGCACAAAAAAATATAGTCTTACTAGCTGGTGGCGTCGGCATTACACCATTGGCATGCATGTTAAGATATATTAAAGACAAAAATTTAAAAGATAATAAAGCAACTTTAATCTACTCATCAAAAACTATAGAAGATATTACTTTCAAAAAAGAACTAATGTCAAATAATTATCCAAAAAATATAAACATTCACCTTACTATAACAAGGCCAAATGGGGAAAAATGGTCTGGTTTAACAGGAAGAATAGATGAAAAAATGATAAGAAATATTGTAAATAATATACAAGAACCTTATTATTTTATCTGTGGTCCTACAACTATGGTAGAAGATACAAATAAACTCCTAAAAAGTATTAATGTAAAGGAAGAAAAAATTAAATTGGAAAGATTTGGTTGAAATGAATAAAGTAAATTTCCCATTTTATAAATTTTCTTCAGAAGAACTCAAGGAATTGAAAGGTAAATTTATGCAAAGTTGGACAGACGAAACTTATTACGAGCATTGGTCTCAAAAGCCAAGAATAGTCAAAGATTATAGTGGAAGATTTTGGGATTTAGAAAAATGTTTGGAAATAGCTGGGCAACAATTAGAAGTCGGAAATAAAAAACAGATTCAAGCTTTAAAAGCATTGGATTTTTTTAATTATATTTACAATTTAAATAAGTAATATTTGAACTTCCAACAGACCTTCAAATATTTAAAAAGTTTTATTAATAAAAATGGAGAAAAAAGCAAAACCAAAAGTAAGTTTAGCATTTAATATATCTGGTGTAGCTTTAATAGTGGTTGCTATCATAATAGTAAAATTAGCTAACAATCCTCTTGTTGAAATTCTGGGGGGAGTATTGGCGATAATAGGTTTTGGTTTAATCACTGGAGCAAAATATGTCTGAATTAATAAGCGCACAAAATTGGATTTTAATACTTGAAATAATTATAATATTTATGTCTTCAAAAAAAGAAGCTTTGCTATTCTTCTTTCTTGCTCTGCTGAGTGTAATAATTTTCTTTTTTATTTAATAAAAAACATACTATTTAAATATTAATAGAGTTTTCTTAATTTTATGGGAAAAAATGCAGAAAATCTATTATTGGATAATGAAAAACTCGTAAAAGAATTTGGTGCTAGGCTCATTTCTGAGTTAAAAGAAATTCCTGATTTTTATACATTTAAAAATAAGTTAATATATTCACACAGAGATTTTGATAAATTTTTAAGTGCATTAAAAAGAAACGAAAAATGTGCTATTGTTTCTGGATTTAATGCCTCTGGTACAATTCATTTGGGGCATAAAGTAGTTTTTGATACAAATTTATATTTTCAAAAAAAATTTGGCATTCCGGTTTTTATTCCAATTTCAGATGATGAGAGTTACGTTGCTGGAAAAGTAAAAAACCAGGAAGAGGCTTTAAAGAATTCTTTGACCTTGGCAAAAGAGTTATTAGCTTATGGCTTTGATCCTAAGAATACATTTTTTATAATTGATCAGATATATACAAATATTTATAATTTAGCAATAAAATTATCAAAAAAAATCAATCTGTCAGAAGTTAAAGCTACATATGGTTATAAAAATGAAGATAATATTGGGCTTTATTTCTATCCATCAGTCCAGTCTGCGCATATCCTATTTCCACAAGAAAAATTAAAAATTAAAAATATTCTTGTTATAATTGGTCCAGATGAAGATAGTCACATCCGAATTTGCCGTGACGTAGCTCCATTAATGGGTTATGAAAAGCCGTCAGTTCTGCATACTACATTTTTGCCAGGTATCGATGGAGAAAAAATGTCTAAATCGAAAAATAACGGGATATTTTTAAAAGATGATCCAAAAACAATAGCAAAAAAAATTAATAATGCCTTCAGTGGTGGTCAAAAAACAATTGAAGAACACAAAAAATTAGGTGGTAATCCAGAAGTTGATATTGCTTGTCAGTATCTTTCTAAATTTTTCTTTAATAAAAAAAAATCTGAAGAATTATTTGAGAATTATAAAAAAGGCAAAGTTCTTTCTGGAGAAGTAAAAAAAATGCTTTCTGATGAACTAATAAAATTTATTTCAGATTTTCAAAAGAGAATAAAAAATATTAAAGAAGCACAAATAAATAAAGCCATTTTAAAAAATTATTAAGTATCAATCTTCTTTAATTCTTGTTTTATAAAAAATAATTGGCCATTAATTTGTTCTAAAACTTCATGAGTAAGTCTGCCTGAAGATAGGGCATTGTTAGCTAACTTAGAAATATTTTCACAAAAAGTATTAATTTTTTTAAAATTACTATTATATTCAGGAAATTCTTCGCTATTTCTCTCAGTAGCTAATAAAAGCGCATGTGAGAAAATAGAGATTTCCTTAAAAAGAAGTTTTCTTTTTTTGAGTTCATTATGTCCATAATTTTTGATCTGCTCAATAAAATAATCAGCCCTTAGTTCTATATCATAAACAAATTTTCTTAAAAGTAAATATTTCTCATCTAAATTTGCTATTTTTGCCATTACTTTTCAAGCATTTTTTTCATTGGTTCCCAATAATGCTCATGCCACCCCGCTTTAATGTCTTCGTACCATTCTTCAGGTATTCCTTCATGAATAAATATTAGTTTAGTGCCCTCTTTATCTTTAGAGAGTAAAAATGTTACTTTTGAAAAATAATCTTTGGACCATCCTTCCCCAGTTCCTTGCCATTCTTGTACTATTTTTTTATCCCGAATTAATTCTAGATTAGTTCCTTTAATATATCCATCATATGCAGTAAATTTCCCATTGATTTCCCTGCTGATAACTGCCTTGCTATTTGTAAATTTAGAGTGTTTTACAGAATCCATCAAAGACTCATAAACGTCATGTGGGCTTGCTCTAAAAATGATTGTTTGTTTTAAGTCTTTAGTTTCCATAATTCTATAAAGGAGTATATATTTATTAAGATAATCATTTAAAAAACTGGGGAACATGATAGATACAAATATATTAAAGTTCTATAGTAAAAAAAGTATTCAAAAAGAGATAGTAAAGCTAGCAAAAAACAGGGAATTCGCAGTTAAATTTGGTGAAAAAGGTTTTGGTAAAAGACCGGATATTTTAGAATATGAAAATGACATATTGGAACTTGCAAAACAAGGCGCAACTTCTTTCCATGTTTCTTTGGAGCGTTTCAGAGATCCTTTAAAATTAAAAACAGGCATGAATCAAAAAGAGCTGGACGAATTAAGAATTGGTTTTGATATAGTAATAGATTTGGATACAAAGATTTTTGAAGTCGCAAAATTATGCGCAAATTTAGTTGTTGAATGTTTAAAATTTCATAATGTAAAAAATATTTCTGCAAAATTTAGTGGGAACAGCGGCCTTCATATAGGAATACCATTTGAAAGTTTTCCTTCCCACATAAACAATAAGGAAGTTAAGTTATTATTTCCAGAAGGAATAAGAGTTGTCAATTCCTATATAAAAAATTTCATTAAAGACCACTTAAAAGCAAAAATTTTAGATAATTATAATATTGAAGATTTAAGCAAAATATTAAATAAAGAAAGCAATAATTTTTTGGAAAATAATTCTTTTAATCCGTTTACAGTCATCGACATTGACAGTGTTTTAATCTCAAGCCGTCATATGTTCAGGTCAATATACAGTTTAAACGAAAAAAGCGGTCTGGTAAGTATACCAATAGAATTAAGCAATATATTAAATTTTAAAAGGGAAAATGCAACACCAGATAAGACTGAAGTAACTGGCTCATTTTTAGAATATAAAGGTAAAGGTAATGACGCTTCAGAATTATTGATTCAGGCCTTTGATTGGCATTCAAGAAACTTGGTAAGAAATGAAATAAAAAATCAAAACGAAAAAATAATTTCCAAAGAAAAAAAAGAATATGAGCTCCCAAAAATAGCTATAAAAGAAGACTTATTTCCGCCTTGTATGCAGTTATTGCTTAAAGGAATGCAGCATGATGGAAGAAAAAGAACTATTTTTATTTTAATTAATTTTTTGAAAAAAATGGGCTGGTCATTGGATCAGATACAGGCAAGATTATTAGAATGGAACAAATTAAATTATGAACAATTAAGAGACGGCTACATAATATCTCAAATAAGTTGGCATAAAAGACAAAAACAGGATATTCTCCCCCCAAATTGTGACAATCCAAGTTACTATAAAGGAATGCTAGTATGCAAGCCAGATTTCTGGTGCAATAATATAAAAAATCCAGTTCAGCAAGTTATGAAAAAAATAAGAATCTCGGAAGAAAATAAAACTAAAAAGAAAAAATCATAAAGAAGTAATCTTTGGAATTGTTTTAATAAGCAAAGTTGTAACTTTTTTCGCATTTTCATGAAATACTTTTAAAACTTCTTCCCAAGTCACTGGTGGAAGATCATCAAATAAGCAGTCATAATCAGTGCTCATGGCAATAGCAGCATAGGGAATTCCAGCTTCATTTGCTAAAGTAGCTTCAGGAGCAATTGACATATTGATTATATCTGCACCCCATAATCTAAACATTTTCGATTCTGCTTTAGTGCTAAATCTTGGGCCTTCAATTGTAATAACTGTTCCTTTTTCATGAACTCTAAAATCTAATTCCCTGGAAGTTTCAATAAGTTTGTTTCTTAAATTTTTATCAAAAGGTTCTGCCATTGATGTGTGCACTGGTCCATTTTCAAAAGAATCATGGAAAGTTATGTCTCTATGTCTTGTAAAATCTATAAACTGGTCTATAATTATTAAATCCCCCCTTTTTATTTCTTCTTTTAAAGACCCGACTGCAGTAGTTGCTAAAATATGTGTACAGCCCTCTTGTTTAAAAGCCTGGATATTGGCCCTATAATTTACTTTAGTTGGAGTAATAGTATGTTTTTTTCCATGTCTTGCCAAAATAATTACATCAACTCCTTTTATTCTGCCAATAGTTAAGTTAGAACTAGGCTTGCCAAACTGGGTAATTATTTCTTTTTCCTGTTTATCTTCTAAAATATCAGGGTCATCTAATCCAGACCCGCCTATAATCCCGATTTTAATCATAAGAAAAGAGAAATAAATAAACTTAAAAAGATTTTCAAATTAGACCTTGAAATGGAATTAGTTAATGCAAAATATAAAAAACACATATTTGTATGCATAAATGATAAAGAGCAGGGCGAATGTTGTGCTAAAAAGAACTCTGAACAGATATTAAAAATATTAAGAGAGCACATTAACCAAAATGGTTTAATTGGGATTTATAATATAACTAAAACAAAATGTCTTGGTCACTGCAATGAAGGCCCTACAATAGCAGTTTATCCAGAAGGTTATATTTTTAAAAAAGTATCCATAGAAGACACAAAAAAAATCATTAAAGAATTTTTAAATTAAATCTATTAATTCTTCAAAATCATGCTCAGAATAAGTTTTCTTATATTTTTGTAATAAGGGTTTTAATTTTTCTCTATCTAAAATTATTCCTTTTTTATCCAATATTTTCGTAATTTTTCCAGAAGTTAGAAAACTAAAAAAAGCAGTCACATTTCCAGGTTTCAAACTGAATCTAGCCCTTTCAAAATCAATCATAATTGGTTTATTTTTTTGTACAATAATATGTTTGTAGGGATTTGTCATTTCTTTCTTCTCAATTTTTAATTTGTCTAAAATTCTGCATTGTTTTAAAATATCTTTAATAACTTTTGAGGGGTTTTTAGTATTTTCTAAATAAGGGATTATATTTTCACCAAAAATATACTCACAAATAAAATAATTATTTTCATAAAAATAAAGCTTTGGTGCTATTTTATATTTTAATAATTTCTTTAACCAATAAACTTCATTTTGAATTCTGTTAACAGCATAAATATCAGTTCTTTCAATTTTTTTTATTGCTTTTTTATTTTTATATTGGCATAAATAAACTATACTTCTATGTCCTTTGGCTACTAGTTTTTGCAGCATTTAATTAGAAATAAAAGCCTTGTATAATAAATATAAAATAACTAAAATCGCAAATAGTAAAAGTACCCTGGCGTCAAGTTCTGCTTTTTTATTTTTAAACATCTTATTAATAACCCCTTCTTCATCTTTAAATCCTATGGACTTTAAAAATTCTTTCATTATTTTTTGATCTCTTTGAATGTTAATTAAAATAAATATACTAATTAATTGTAAAGCGAAAATACTAGCCAAAAAGAAATTTATTGTGGTACTAAAATCAATATTCAATGAATCAAGTATCCACTTTATTAATTGAACTAGACCGCCAATCCCCAAAAATAATGTTAAACTTTCTTGCCATTTCATATTAAAACAAGTTGCTTTGCCCTTAATAAAAATTGTTCAAAATATTTCGAAATAATTACGGAAATAACTTAAAAAATCCGAAAGAAAAGTATTTAAATTATCAACCTTTAAGAAGTAATAAAAAGAGGTTTATTTATGTATATTAAAAAGATTGGTGTATTGGTGTTTGTATTGTTAGTTTTTTCTGTAAATGCTTATGCAGCCAATTTAAGTTCAGCTTACAACTGGTTAGATAAACAAAAACCAGTTGATGTTTTTAGTGCTGCCTTAGGCGCGTTAGCTTTAAATGAAGTAAGCGGTGGTAAAGAATACTTCGATTATTTGACAAATGCAAAAAATAAAGATAACTGCTGGCCAAGTCAGAATTGTAAAGGAAAAGAAACTGCTTTGGCAGCCCTGGCATTAAGTAAGTCAGGAGAAAATGTAGATTCAAGTTTGGAATGGTTAAAAAATCATCAATTAACAAGTTTAACTGGGGATTGGTTTTTGCAAATAGATACGCAAAGCACTGGTGACTGTGACATAGAATATAAAAAAAGTCAAAACCAAGTAAAAAAAGTAATTAATGTAGAAAAAGGTTTTATTAAATCTGGTCTTTGTCAAGCCCCGAGCACATTATTTAATTTGGGCAAATGCCTGGAGAACAATATTTTAAGCAGCCCGCCAGTAATATTTGATATAAAATGTAATTTCGATGGAAAATTCTCTAGTTTATATAGTGATCAGGGCATTTACTATCTTAATGATGATGTAACTTCTGGGCAGAGCGCAACAATAAAAATAAATAACGGCCACTTTAGTAACTTGGAAGAAACTTTATTTGTAAATTGGGTATTAAAAAATCTTAATTATGATTCATTTGATAATTTAATATATTTAAGGAAAAATTATATAGCAACAGATGTTAAGTCAAATGCTTTTTTATATATGATAACTCAAAAGCAAACTTATGCAAATGAATTAAGTAACTTGCAAAAGCAGGATGGAAGTTTTGGTTCTGTCTTTGATACTGCTATTGCATTATTGGCTTTAAATGAAGATCAAAGTAAATTAGAATCAGGAATAAAATGGTTAGATGGTAAGCAAGATGCAGAAGGTACATGGAATAAAAATATAGTGGAAAGTTCATTGATATTATATAGTGCATATCCAAAAACTGGCATTGATCTGGGAAATAAAAAAACAGAAGTTGAAACAGAAGAAAATACAGAACCAAGCGCATGTAATAATGATAATACTTGTAATTTTGGCGAAACTGCTTTGGAATGCCCGAATGATTGTAGTTGTGGGGATAATAAATGTGATTCAAGCGAAAGTAGTTTAATTTGTCCTTTAGACTGTAAAGAAGAGCAAACAGGCAACGAAGTTATTCTTTGCGGTAACAATGCTGTAGATGAAAATGAAGAATGTGACGGAAGTGACGATAAAAATTGTCCTGGTCTATGTAACTTAGATTGCACATGCAAAAAAGAAGAAAAAAGTTCTGGTTTTTTCAAGTATATTTTGATCTTAATAATATTGGGTATTGGATTGTTCTTTCTCTATAAAAAATTCGGTAATAATATTATATCCAAATTTAAGCAAAAAAAGCAGCCATCAAAGCCGACTTTTGGCTCTATTCAAAATCAGCAGCCAAGAGTGGAGAAAACAGAATTTAAAGGACCTATAAATTTATTAAAATCAGTAGCTAATGCAGAACCAGGCAGAAAATCTAGGATAGAAGAAGATTTGGAAAAGTCCTTAAAAGAGGCAAAAAAAATCTTAGAGCGATGAAATATTTCATTCTGACATTTATCTTTTTAATATTGATAAGTTCTGCTAATGGTAATATAACAACATTCAAAAATGAATATTTTATAGGTGAAACATTTCAAGCAGAATTAAAGTTTCCAGATATCGTTGATAAAATTGAATTGAGCAACATAAAAATCTTGAATAATCTAAATGAACCTACAAATATAGGGGTAATATTAAAAGATATAGATAAAGAAAATTACTTCGTCTATTTTGATATACCTGAAATAGAAAACGGTTTGTATAAATTAACTGTAAATAATGTAAAATATATAGAAAATAACATTTTAAAAAAAGAGAATTTTGAAAAAGAGATATTAATTTCAAAAAAAGATTATGATATAATATCAATAAACCCCCCAGTCATAATTGCTGATATAGATGAAAAAAGTTTTTTTAAGATTAAATTGGAAAACAAAGGCAATAATCTTATTTTCTTGGAAATAACTGACAATAGCAATTCAACAAATTTGATTACTAAAAATATAAGTATCAACAAGGAATCAATAGATTATGTTTACTTTGCAATTAATAAAAGCATAAATAAAGTTAATTTAAGTTTAATATATAACAAAAATATTTTTACTCTGCCAATTTATGTAAAAAATATAAGGCAAAAAGAAAACATCAAATTTTTTATAGAAAATAACAACGAAAAGAAATATATTAAAGATTTTAAAGCAGAAATCCCTTACGGAAATTATGCAGAAACAGATATTTTTCTTGAAAACAATGAAAATAATCTTGCAAATCTCACAATATCAATAAAGGGAAATATAAAGGATATGATAAAATTAGGGTTTGAAAAAATAGATTTTTTTGAAAATAAAAAAGTAATAGCTTTAAATCTATACATAAATAAAGCTAAGATTGGTCTTTATGAAGGTGATTTAAAAATTTTTAATGAAAAAATTGAAGTAAACCTGCCTTTATCTATAAAAATAATTGGCTTGAAAAATAAAGTTATAGAAGAAATAGAAAAAACAACTAATATCTCCGAAACAGTAAAAGAAGAAAATGAAAAAATTGACAAAGAAATAAAGCCAATTACAAATAAAAAAGTAAATAAAGAAAGATTGTCATATATGTTAATAATTGCAGTCATAATAATTTTTATAATATTATATGTTATAATTTTCAGAAAAGCTCAAAAAAGCAGACCAAAAGAAATCTCAGATATATTCAGATAATTATTTATTAGTATCAAGTTGTTTTTTTAATAATGCATACTCAGCGTCTAAATTCCTGATTAACATGGTATATCTGTGGAGTTTCATAACTATGTCATTTAACAACCCATTCAAAAACCTGGCATCAAATATAAAACTAAACGGCTCTAAAACTTCTACAGAACTTGGAGTAAAGTCAAAACAAAAACCAATTAACTTTTCCATATTTGTAAATTTTATATCTGCTTCCACAAAAGTGCTGAAAAGTTTCATTTCAGGTAATTCAACAGGCTCAAATATTTCTTGTTTTTCTAAAACTAATGATTTATCATCTTTTATTTTTTCAATCAGATTGTTTAAAGTTTCTCTAACATGATCAATTGGCATTCCAACTACCTCAATTATTACTCTTGCCTTAATTTGTTTATCTTCCATTTTTCTACTGCAAATGAAATTATGATAAGTGTTAATGTAAACAAAAACAAGTATAATCCTATTTTGCCTTGTTTAAGGGTTTTAGATTTGTATACTGCTCTGGAAGTATTAAAATTTGTAATATTTAATAACTTTTCGGATTTATTTGTAATATGATTTATATTTAATTTAGGATCTTTTAAATTTTCATTTGTGTTTGATCTGCCTGGCGTAGGTTTTGTTAATGTCCAATTATTGCTTATATAAGCCCATGAAAAACCTTCTTTTGAATGCAAATATCCAACTTCATCAATTAAAAAGTCCTTATAAGTTAGAATTAAATTTTCTTTGCCATTATTTTTTAGGGAGAATTTCATTGCTGGGTAAAATGCTATATATTGGTCTGGCTTGATAGATTTAAAATATTCAGATATAGACAGGCTTTTGTTTTTATTATTATAAATTTTAAACCCGTCTAAATAAATTTCAGAAGCCCCAAAATTATAAATCTCAATAAATTCCATATTCTCTAAACCAAAATTATCTTTTCCTATGGGATTTGGGAAAAACTCAGTTATTCGCAAAGTTATATTATTATAGGCAAAAACATTTCCTGCTAAAATAAAAATAATACATATAATAAATAAGGTTTTCATAAAATTAAAATTAATTTAAGTTTAATTAACTTTGTTCAAGAAATTCCGCAAATATTTCGGAAATAAAGCGCAAAATCCGGAAATTAATTCAAATTTATTAAATTCTCAAAACTTATTCCTCTCTCTTTTGCCAGTTCAACAGAAACAAAAAAATTATCTCCTTTGCTTACACCCAATTCTTCGGGTCTTAAAAATAACCAGTCAACATTATTAAATCTAACACCAATCCAGGCCTCAGCCCCAAATTTTTCAGCGAAGAAAATCAACTCCTCAACTTCTTTTTTTGTTAAATATCTTTTATCTTTTCCAGACTTGCATTCAATAGCTAATTTTCTTTGTTGATTTCCAACTAATAAATCTGGAGCAGGAACAGTAGTGCTTCCAGAACCAGCAGTTCTGATACAAACCCACATATTAGAGTCCCAGAACATATGAAATAATTCCCTTTCAGTTCGATTTCCTTTCAATTTCGAAATTTTACATCAGCTCCTTTTTTATCTTATCTAAATATTTTTGGTGTTTAAATTTATATCTTTATCTGGAAAAAATAAAGTTTATAAAAATTAAATTATTTAGAAACAAATAAGTTACAAAAAATATTTTTTAGAATTAATTTTGTAAAAATTAATAAAAAATAAAAATAAAATTAAAGATCTCTGGATTGAACTGTTTTTCTTCCGTTTTCAGATGCTCTCTTGCAAGCTTCCTTGACTAACACTTCAACCTTAGCACTTAAAGCCTCTGCGAAATCACCTGCTACATTCATGTTCTTAGCAAAGTCCTTTATTTTAGATCTTACAACCAAAAGTTCTGCCATAAAAACCCCTCCATATTTTTGTATTTAATCATTATAAGGCTTAAAACCTTATTTTATTTAGAATAATGAAGTACTAATATATAAAGCTTTTGCTTAAAATGGCTCAAAAAGCCCGAATTTAAAGGTTTTTAGGCAGAAATATAAACTTGCAAATTAATTAGGGTTTATGTCAAGAAGCTTGTCAGATTTTTTGGCAGCTGGATTAACACTTGCTGCTTTAGCAACATTAGGTAGCTGCATTTATCTTAAAGATTATATTTATGCAGAATTTCAGCATCAGAAAAATATCCTAAAAATTGAAAATTGCAGAAAACCACTTGAGTATAATTTATTTTTAGAAAGTTTTGTCTCTAGTGAGCATTTCATTTTTTACTTTAATCAGGAAAATTATTTAGACGTATATAGGAAATTAAGAATTCAGCCAGAATTTAATGAAAGAATAAATTTAGATAATGCAATAACTGATATGCTATTTGTCAAATTTCTTGAAGATTCTGACGATCTTTCAAAAAGAAAAAAACCATTAACATTGCCATTAGAAAAAGGAAAAACAAGAGAATTGGTAGAAATCCTTCAAGAAAAAAAAGAAGAATTGCTCAAAAAACAGTTTAGTTCTTCTCAGGTTTCATTAAAGGAAAAATAACGCATTCCCTGATTGGTTTGTCAACTAGAAAAGCAAATAATCTTTCAGAAACTCCAAATCCGCAAGCAGGTGGCATCCCATATTTTAAAGCCTCGACAAAACTTTCATCATGTTCATGAGCTTCCTTATCTCCAGCTTCTTTCAATTTTCTTTGTTCTATAAACCTTTTTTCCTGATCAAGCGGATCATTTAATTCACTATATCCATTTCCTAATTCAGTTCCAGCAAGTATAACTTGAAATTGCTCAACTTTTCTATTATCTTTGTCGCTTCTTTTCGCTAATGGGCTTACATCAACTGGCTGGTTTATTAAAAACCCCGGACCAGATAATGATTTTCTGCAGTATTTCCATAAAACATCAACCAACCTCCATTTAGCAGCATTTTTTTCATATTCCATTTTTAATTGATCCAATTTTTTTTGAATTTCTTTTTTAGAAGCTTCAAATATTTTTATTCCTGTTTTATCTTTAATTAAAGTTTCATAGTCATATAATTCCCATTTTTTTCCTAAATCAATATCAAAGCCATGTGTCTTAAATTTCAGAGTTCCTAAAATTTCTTTGGCAACTAATCTGTACATCTCTTGAACTAATTCCATTCCATCATTGTAATTAGCATAAGCCCAGTAAAATTCCATTTGCGTATAATCTTGTAAATGTTCTGTATCTACACCTTCATTTCTGAATTGTCTTCCTATCTCAAAAGTTTTTTCAAAACCACCAACTAATAATTTTTTTTGCCATAATTCGCCCATTGAAATTCTTAAGTAAACATCAATATCCAAAGAATTATGATGTGTCTTAAACGGCATGGCAGCCGCACCCCCAGTCGAGGTTTCTAAAACAGGGGTTTCAACTTCTAAAAATCCTTTATTTAATAAAAAGTTTCTTATTGTCTGCCAGAATTTGGATTTTTTTATAAATAATTCTTTTAATTCTGGATCCATAAGAAGATCTAAATATCTTTTCCTGAATTTCTCTTCAACATCTTTTAATCCATGCCATTTGTCAGGCAGGGGTTTTAAAGACTTTGATAAAATAACAATATTTTTTACTAATATTGATAATTCTCCCCTCTTGGTTCTAAAAATACTGCCTTCAATCCCGACAATATCGCCAATATCAAGAAGTTTGTAAATTTCATATTTTTTCTTGACTTCGTCTTCTTTAATAAAGCATTGAATTTTTGATTTTTCATCTTTAATATCAAAAAAAGATGCCTTACCCATTTCTCTGATAGACATTACTTTGCCAGCAGTTTTAATCGCATCTTTGGAATGTTCTTCATTTTTTAATTTTGAGTATTTGTTTACAATATCAATAATGTCATTCTTTTTGTCAAATTTAGAAGGATAGGGATCTGCACCTAATTTTTTTAATTTCTCTAATTTTTCTATTCTCTCTTTTACTAGCAAATCTTCAGGTTTCATTATTTAATACTCTTTAAGCTTTATTTATATATTTTTCTTCATATTATGGGCATCTTTTTGCAAATCTTTCAAAAAACCCGGAAGATTCCTGGGCTACTTTCAAGTTAAAATAAAATATTAAATACATATAATGAGTTACATTATCATGAAATTATCAGAATTGCCAGATAATTGGAGGCAGTATTTTATTGGATTTATGATAATAGTTTTTACAATTTTGCTCATACTAATTATATTAAAAGGTGTTTGAAATGAACAAAAAAATGGGCTTGGTTGATATATTTATTATTGTTATGTTTTTATTAACAATATATTTCATATTAACAAGATTATTTGGACATTCAGCAACAGACACAACAATCAGCGTTTCATTATTTACTATTTTAAGCGGACTTTTATATAATTTAAACAAAGAGTTTGGAGAATTTAAAATAAAAACAATCCATTCATTTAATAAATTAAAAGAAGATATAAATAAAATTTCAAAAAAATTAAAAATAGATTAATGCCTATTTTAGAATTAATTTTTCTTAATTAATAAGATATTATATTTCTCAGATCCAATATCAATTGCTTTTTCATCTATAATTTTAAAATTATCTAAATAATTTTTTATTAAATCAGTTTTTTTCAAAATCAAAGCAATATAGTCATTTACAATGTAATTAAACTGATGAAATAATTCTGAGTAAATATGCCTGATTTCATTTTCATCATGTCTATTTGAAACACTGGGCAAATAAGAAGCAACTTTGACAGAATTCTTTTTAAATTGTGTATCTAGCCAGTCAAATTCATTTTGAGAAAAATTAACATTAACCTTTGCAATCTTGGAATTAATTCGTGCATTTCTTATGTTCTTGTCTAGACCGAAAACTTTCCCTTTTTTCATTAAAGCTGCTTCAATAACAATAATGCCGTCCCGGCAAATTGGGTCAACCAAAATGTCTCCTTTCTTGTATTTAATTAAAGTTAAAGCTGCAAAAGCCAAACATGGATTTAAGGTGTCTGGATTTAATTTAACCCTGTAATTTCTTTTTTGTAAATTGTCTTTTTCTAATATCCCTATTAAGCATATGTTGTCATAAATATCAATAAATATTGTTGTATCTGGATTCTTAAAATCTAATTCAAGATTATTTTTCTGTAAATATACTCCAATTAATTTTTCTATTTCTACAGACTTAAATTCGTGGTTTCCTTCCCTATTGCAGTCAACTTTAAAGGTTTTCTTAATATTAATTTTTAATTTTTTAAATTCATTCAAAATATCTTCTTTTTTAGAAAACTCGGATTTTTTAATTAATTTGTAAACTGTGTTTATGCTTTTAAAATCTTTAACTTTGCCATTAAATTGAACCCTTCCTGGTAAAATAGTCTTGCCTTTTGTTTCTTTTTCAGCAATCTTTTCCAGTCCTTTTAAGCAAATAGCGACATAATTCATATATCATAAACACCATCACAGTGTTTTAAAATGTTTGTAAAAAAATTTAAATATGTAAATAAAACCGAATCTATAAATGAAAGTATTAATCTTTGGGAATGGTTGGTTAGGAAATAAATTTCATAATTTCTTTAAAAATAGCATGATTTCCAATATAGATATAACGAAAGCAGAACTAGTAGAAAAAGAAATAATAAATAAAAAACCAGAATTTGTATTAAATTGTGCTGGAAAAACAGGTAGACCAAATATAGACTGGTGTGAAGATCATAAGGCAGAAACATATTCATCAAATGTTGTTGGCCCTTTTACTTTGACATCAATATGTAGCAAGTTAAAAATTCCATTAGTTCATTTAGGTTCTGGATGTATATATTCTGGAGATAATAATGGAAAAGGTTTTTCTGAAGAAGACCAGCCAAATTTCTTTGGTAGTTTCTATTCTCGTACAAAAATATGGAGTGAAGAAATTTTAAAAGAATTTCCAGATATACTCCAGATAAGAATTCGAATGCCCATAGATTCAGTTCCAAATCAAAGAAATTTAATTGATAAATTAATCTCATATAAAAAAGTAATAAATGAAAAAAACTCAGTCACTTTATTGACACAGGATTTTTTTAATGCTGTAAAATTATTAATGGAAAAAAGAAGGAAAGGGGTCTATAATGTTACTTTCCCGGGAGTTTTAGAACATAAGGATATACTTAATATGTATAAGGAAATAGTAGATAAAAATTTTTCATACACTTTATTCTCATTGGAAGAATTATATGCTATAACAAGGGCAAAGCGTTCAAATTGTATATTAAATAATGATAAAATAATGAAAGAAATAAAACTCCCTGATGTAAAAGAAGCATTAAGAGAATGTTTATATAATTATAAAAAATTTTAGTCTCTCGCTAATAAAAATACCTGTCTTATAGCTACAACAAGAGTTGCTGGAGCAATAAATAAAACCAAACTATTTAGCATAGCCTGTACTGTTGATCCAAAAATAGGTAATACAGCTACATTTGCAGCAGAAGCCACAAGTAAAAACGCAATTGAAGATAGTAAAAATCCATGAACTTCACTTTCTGTAATATTTAAAAATCCAACTATTAGGCCCAAAATAACAAGAACAGTAAGTGTCAAAGATGAAATTGTATTTACAAATAAACCAATCAATAATGAAATAACAAAACCAGCTACAAAAGTCCAGGCGCCTAATTTCTTCATAAAATATCTATAGACAAAGAACTTTATATAGATTTTGTAACTACTTTAACTGTGCAATATAGATATTATTTTTATTTTCTATGATTTTGATATTTATTTTATTGCCAATATCAGCATTGCAGTCTAAAATAGTTATGCATCTGTCTCTTGCTTTTGCAATAACTTGATTTTCAAACCAGCCTTTTGAAACTACAACCACTTGAAACTTTTCATTAATATCAAAAACTATAGGCAAAGCTTTTCTTCGTAAAATTGTCGGATCATCTTCTGTAAACTTAAGCTTGATATTAAACTCTTTCTCCCAATTTTCTAATTGTTTGTAAAATTTCCAGTAAGTGATTTTTTTTCCTTTTTTTATTTTCCTGCTGAACTTGTAAGTTTCATATTTTTGTATTGCTATATTAAACTTATTTTCTTTTGCAAATTTTATCAGCTCAATAATATCATCATCATTAATTTTAGGTATCCAGACTGGGGTAATCCATAAATCGATTTTAGTATTTTTAATATAATTTAGCATTTCTTTTACTTTTTCAATATTATAATTCTCACTTCCAAATAATAGTTTTGCTTTTAATAAATCCAAAGAATGAACAGAAACATTAAGCCTGTTTAACCCTGCATTTTCAAGATCATCAATTAATTTTCTAGTCAGTAAAGTACCATTAGTCTGCATTGAAATTTTAACAACTTGTGGAATTTCTTTAATTCCCTTTATTAATTCAATTAAATATGGATAAGAAGTCGGCTCACCAACAGAATCAATATTATAGTGTAAGTTATAACCCTTATATTCAGAAACTTTCTTCAGTTCTTCAACCAAGTAATTAGGTTCTGCAATAAAATGAGTCTTATGAAACTTGGAAAAAATGCCCGCATCTGTCGAACAAAAAGCACACGACATGTTGCATAAAGTAGTAGCCCTGACCTGCAATAAGGAACTTCCCCTGTCCAAAATCCCTATAAAAACAGTTCCAATTAAAGGAATTCCAGATTCTCTGTTTATAAAAACAATCTTTTCTGGCTCTTTATCTTGCTGCATTTTTAACCACTAAAACAGATAAATAGCATTAATAAACCTATAGATTTTTAAAAAAATATGAAAAAAATAAAGCCTTTTGGTTTTGGAAAAAGAAATTATATTTCAGGAAGTTCAAAATATAACTATCCAGAAAATTCTCAAAACGAAGAATTGCTTAAAATATATTTTAAAGAAATCTGTCAATATAAATTGCTGTCTAAAGAAGAAGAAAAAGACCTGTTTGAAAAATATCAAAAAGGAAACATAAAGGCAAAAGAGAAAATAATTAAAAGCAACTTAAGACTTGTCGTTAGCATAGCTGGAAACTTCCATAATAAGGGTATGTCACTTCTGGATTTAATTGGGGAAGGTAATGTCGGATTAATAAAAGCAGTTGATCATTTTAGAAAAGAAGAAGGTTGCAAATTCTCAACATATGCTGCTTGGTGGGTTTACCAATCAATAGCAAGAGCCTTAATAGACACAGGAAAACCAATTCGTATTCCAAATTATATAATATCAGATGTCGTCCAAGCCAAAATAGGAATTGATAAGATTAAGCAAAGCAAAGGTTATGTGTTGGATATTGAAACTTGTTTGGAAGAACTTGGTTACAATAAGGATAGGATACAAATAATTAAACATGCTTTAGAAAGTGAAAAACATATAGTGCAAATAAATAGCTTTGGTTCAGAAGACGGCAAATTAGATCTTGAAGATAAAAAAGCAACAAGTCCAGGGGAATTGGCAGCAAAAAATTCAGAGTTGTTAAACTTGGAAAGCAAATTAAAAAAATTAAATGAAAGAGACGTTAAGATTTTAAAAATGCGATTTGGTTTAAATGGTTATAAGCTTATGACTCTGGAAGAAATTGGAAACAAGGTAAACTTGAGCAGGGAAAGAGTTAGGCAGATAGAAAAAGAAAGCCTGGAAAAATTAAATTATTTATTGGCACATTAAAAAGAAGAGTTTAAAAATAAACCCCTTTCTTTACATTTCTATGATTTTAGGAAGGATAATAGGCAAAGTAAGTACAAAAGAATTTACATTTAAGGTAGAAAATAAAGCTGAAAAATTCCAGTATGTTCAGGTTCTTCATGAAGGAAAATATGTTTTGTCACAAATAACAGAAATAGAAAAAGATATAGAAAAGACAATTGCGATCTGCATAATTATTGGTTTCAGGGATAGTGATAATATATTAAAAACTTTAAAAACGCCATTTGAACCTAATATAGAAGTCCTAAAAGCAGAAGAAGATTTTATTAAAGAAACTTTGGGGCTGGAAAAAAGTACAAATAGTGCATATATTGGAAAATTAAGCTATTATGATATAGATGTTTATTTGGACTTAAACAAATTATTAAATAAGCACATTTGTATCTTGGCAAAATCAGGCAGTGGAAAAAGTTTCTGTTCTGGAGTTATAATAGAAGAGCTTATGGAAAAAAATATCCCCGTTTTAATAATAGACCCTCATGGAGAATATAATGCTCTAAAATATCCAAGTTCAAATAAGGAAAAATTGGAAAAATTTAATTTAAAGCCAAAAGGTTTCTTAAGACAGATTCAGGAATATAGTACAGACATTTCAATAAATACTGAATGCAAGCCATTAAAATTAAGTTCAACTAATCTAAGTGCTGGCGAATTATTGCAATTATTGCCTGCCAAATTAAATAATCAGCAAAAAGGAATTTTATATGCAGCATTAAAAAATTTGGATGCTATTGACTTTGATTCTTTAATTTATTTTCTCGAGTCGCAGGAGTCAAATGTAAAATATACATTAATAAGCATTATAGAATATATTAAAAAATTGGGTATTTTTTCTCAGGAATTTACATCACTAAATGAATTAGTTCAGCCAGGCAAATGTACTATTCTAAATTTAAAGGGTGTGGATCAGGAAGTTCAGGAAGTCGTAGTTTACAAACTGGCAAAAGACTTGTTCAATGAAAGGAAAAAAGGAAACATACCACCATTTTTCTTGGTAATAGAAGAAAGTCATAATTATGTGCCAGAAAGAAGTTTCAATGAAGCAAAAAGTTCAAGAATTTTAAGGCAGATTTTTAGTGAAGGAAGAAAATTCGGTCTTGGATGTTGTTTGATATCCCAACGCCCTAGTCGTGTAGACAAGTCAGCATTATCACAAGTTACAACGCAAATAATTTTAAAAGTTACAAATCCAAATGATTTAAAGGCAATTAGTAATTCTATTGAGGGCTTAACATCAGAAACAGAAAAAGAAATAAGAAATATACCTGTTGGCACTGCCTTGGTTTCTGGTGTCGTAGATCTCCCTTTGTTTGTTAATATTAGACCTAGAAAAACAAAACATGGTGGAGAAAGCATAAGCTTATTGGAAAGTGTAAAGCATATCCCTATAGAAGAAAATAAAAATATAGAAAACTCGCCAGAAGAAAGTAATAGTGAAATATTGCCTTTAATTAAACAAAAGAACACAGTGCAAGAACTTAAATTAATGGATGAAAAAATAAAAGATATAAAAATTATTCTGATCCCTTGTGCTTATTTGACTTGTTTTGTAAAGGAAGAAATACATTTGCTAATAAATCTAAATACTGGAGAATTAGTAAAAGATGCAGAAAAAGGAAATGGAATAAAATTAGATCTGAATTTGCCGCAATTAAGCCCTACACAAAATAAAGTTTTCAAAACAGCCCTGGATATAAAAGAATTTAGTGCTGCAGAATTATTTTCAAAATCAGGAGTCCAGTTTTCAGAGATATATGACATAATAAATATTTTGGTAAATAAGGGTTTTTTTGTAAAAGAAGGAACAAATTTTAAATTAAGTAGTAAATTCAATTTAAATTTGAAAGAACATAATTGTTATGAGAAAATAGAATATGGAAAAATAAAATATGACAAAAAATTAGAGCCAAAAATAATTCTAGATAACATAAAAAAGGTTTTTGGAAGTTTTGTTAATGTTACAAATTTAAGAGAATGTTATCTCCAGGTTTATGAAATTAAAAAATGAATCAAGCTTTTCATTAAAAATGTTACGCTCTCATTTAATAATTTTTCTTAATCTTTTTATGAAAAATATTGAGATATAAACAAAAGCCAGCAATATTGCGATTGTTGCAAAACTAAATAACATTATTTCTTTTTCAGTGAATTCCAATTTTAAGTTCTCTAAATTATTTGCTATTAATACTCCAGTTATTATAAAAATTGTCAATATTAATATTAAATGATATATTATTTTTCTGAATATCTTTGATTTTTTTGAAAAAATAATAATTAACACAAAAAGAGATATGCATAATAAAGATAACAATCCAAAAATTATGTAATTATATAATGTAAAATTAACCATGTCTTCCTTAAAATAATTTATTGCTTCTTTTGGTTTTTCTTTGATTATTTCAGCTAATGAAGGATTATATACTCTGATTGCAAACAAGCTTAAATGAGGTGAAATACCCCTATAGTAAACAAAATTACCCTCTTCTTTTACCTTTTCAGTATTTAATTTAACCCAATTTCCCCTATATAAATATAAGAAAACCTCCTTGTTATTTACTGAAGATTTAGAAAGTTTAAAGTTAAATTCTACCTTATTTAAGCCTGAATCTAACAAATTATCAGTTTCTACATTAATATATTTGTAAACATTAGGCAATTTATTTATATTATCAATATTGCTTAGTTCCTCTATCTTTATAGATGGGTTATTAATTAAAACAGAAACATCTAGGTTAATAGATTCTAAACTTAAAGCAGTATCCAATATGTTTATTGTGGTAATTCCAGGAGCTAATTGATTATATTTATATAAATTGCCAGAAGCAAGCAAAGATATAGATGATACTGAAGAACTTTCTGTAAATCCTGACTGTGAAGAGCTTACTCCTTTTTCTTCTTTAGGCAGCTCTGTAACGGGTTCATCAATACCAGCAACGAATTCGTAAGAAAAATTAAATTGTGTTGAATTTGCCCTTAGATTATTTGTATTTGTGCATCTGACAAGCCATTTATATTCTCCCCTTACAAAAGTTAAATTAAAAGTCTGATTAATATTAGCAGTTATACTTGTATCAGTTTGATTATTAATTAAAGCAGTATTATTTACAGCAGATAAAAATAAAGTGCAGTTAGCTAAAGTTCCACTATTAGCAGAGACATTATAAGATAAATTTAAAGCAGTTGCATTATTTAATGAATTATTTAATGGGAAAACTAGATTTATAGTTGGTGAAGGTTCATATCCCACAGTAAAATTATATAATTCTGGAGTAAAATTTGAATTATTTAAATCTCTTTCAAATAATGCTTGATACTGGAAATATCTGTTATTTCCTGTAATTGATGTATTTAAAGTATTGAAAGTAGCATTTGTGAAATAACTTGAAGAAGTATTATCTGGTCCCATAAATGATTCTCCAGAACAGGAAGAATCATCACAACTTCTT
Organism: Candidatus Woesearchaeota archaeon; assembly: GCA_964513145.1. GTDB lineage: Archaea > Nanobdellota > Nanobdellia > SCGC-AAA011-G17 > JACPIM01 > JAGWAC01. The sequence continues at coordinate 24,692 of CAZELK010000003.1, read as the reverse complement.
ACTTGTAAAGATAAATTTGAATGTCCTCTTTTGTATAAGTCTTGTACTTCTTGTGCTGACAATGACCTGTTCCATATTGATACTTCGTCTATTGAACCATTCCAATATGATTCCAGATCAGGCGCAGGAAGATTATGCGTGCCTATTAACAAAGCATTAACCCCATCATCACTTATATTAAAGTCAGCCACTCCTTGTGTTTCTTTAACTCCATCTACATAGATATCAAATTCTCCAGTAGTAATATTGTCATAAGTACCAACTATATGATGCCATTGGCTATCATTAACAATACTTTTCGTATTAACCCCTCTAGTACTATCAATTGGGTGTCCTAGTCTAAATTGAATCAGACCTATACTAGTACCCAGAAGAGCATAAGCAGAAAAAGCAGAGCGCGGTTTACTTAAAATATATGAGCCAGATATATTACCACTTGATTTGATCCATGTAGAAACTGTTAAAGTTCTATTATCACTTCTAAGACCAAGTAAATTAGTATGTGGGATACTAATAAATTGTTGACTAGAAAAATTAAATGCACCATTAAACTTTCCCTCATTAGAACTATAAGTAGAAACACTGTTATTTGTAGCATTTCCAGTATTACTATTTCCAGAATAATCTTTTACAGAACCATTAGTTGAAGAATAACTTTCATCTCCTGATAAATTATTAAAATGCATTAACAAAACTAACCCAGTCATGTTAAATCCCCTTAATGCTGAAGAAGTTTCTATAAATTCTGAACCTGATACTGGATTGGAAACCAATTCTTGTCCAAAAGGAACTAATTCTCCCCATGAAAAATTACTCCAATTAGCAGTTGTATTTGCATCAAATATTTTTGAAGTATAATTACCCCTAAAACTAAAATTTCTTCCAAAAGAACCAAAACCAAAAGCAGCAGAGTCATTTAATTGTATAAATCCAGAAACATTAAAAGTTGTATTAAAATAAACTGCATTTGTATTATTTAGGTCTGTCCCATTTGTAACAGAAGCTAGATTGTATCCGTATTTTATTATGTTTCCAAATGTAAATTGCAAAGTATGCTTGCCTGTTGTTAATACTTTAGATATTTCTGATGATGTGTAGTTGCAAGAATAATCTGGAATAAATACTGAATTATCTGTCCATTGATAATTTTGTAAATTATCTCCACATTTTATTTCTAAAAATAATAAATCAGTAGAAGGTATTGGAACCTGAGGTTCTAATGACCAAGTAGTTCCATTATAAGCAGTTATTGTTAAGTTAGCTGTTCCTGTTGTATTGAATAAGACTGTCCAGTTTCCGCCTACTGTTGGATAGCTTTGTATTGTTAATATTGTTAATGATATTTCTACTGAATAATTGTCTTCTGATAAATGAGGAGTATTCCAATATAATCTGTCTATTAATCCGTTATTGTTTAAATCTGAATAAGTTACATTATAATTTATGTCACTTGTCACATCTACTTCATAAGTTTTATTTGTTAAGTTATCATAAGCATAATGTAATAATTTAATTTGTTCTTTTTGAATATCTGGTAAATCAGTATAAGATAAAACATTTTCATAGTGTAATTCTGAATCTGATTTTATTGTAATATTTTTTGTTAAAATATTATTGTCTGTAATATTTTCAGCCAACGCTTTTGGTAAAATGGTTGTTTCAATAGTATATGGCGCTTTTGTGTAATAAGTTATTTCTAATTTAGTTTCATTAAATTCATCTATTTCTAGTTTTTTCTTATCAGAAGCAATTGAAAAAGTATTATTTAATTTTGCAGCCTCTTTATAAGAACCTACGGTTCCTATACCGCCCTCCGAATTATTTTCAATTACCTTTTCTACTATTATATTAGCAGATTCCAAAGGCAATTCTATTGTTTTGTTTTTTGTATTTAATTTCCATTCTACTGGTTTGTTTATTTCTGCTTTAACTTGTGTCAATTGTTCATTAAATTCTATGGTGTTTTGAATAGTAGTTTCAGCTAAAGTATATGTAAACTTGTCTATTGCTAATTTTAAAGTCCCGTTTATTTCTATTTTTAATAATGAAGAACTGATAATATTATTGCAGGTTTCTATGCAAATATCATTAAAGTAAGTAATTTTTGAAGTAGGTTGTATTGTAAACAAAGTTTCAGAACTCTTTTCCTGATTTTCAGCTAAAGAAATATTCATAACTAAATAATTATCTAAATATACTTTTGCATCGCCATTGCCTCCAGCATATCCGCTTATTTTTAAGCTTGTTATGTTTTGTTCTAAAATTACAGAATTGCTTTGTTCAAATAAAATTCCAGAATCCAAAGCACCTAAACCAGTTATTGAAGGATCTAAATAAAAATAAGTTAAGGAAAATAATGAAAGCAAAATAATTGTAACTAATTCTTTTGCAAGTTTTTTATTGTTCTTAAATCTATTTTGAAACTTGCTTAATTTCCATTTTCGGAAATATTTTTTTCTGTTCATCTTATTTTTTGCTTATTTTTTTCTTCATGCTCTTTTATTATTTTTTTAAACAATTCATCCCAGGTTTTTGCTTTGAAATCGCCCTTTAATTTCATTAATTCAAAGAATATCTCCTCAGAAATTTTCATAGTAACTTTATTACTAATAATACTACTTTTAATCATTCCACTATTTCTAGTCATTTAACTATTTATAGTAATATTACTACTTTTAAATGTTTTTATTTCTTGGGATTTGCCAGAGAAGTCATTTGATAGAGTTTTATTTAATCTTAACCTGCACAAATATCAAAATTTCTGCACAAATTATAATGAATTAAAAATTAGCTTCGGGCTTGCCTAAAAATAAAGTGATTAATTAGCACTTATTGTATAATTCCATTCTGGATGAGGATGATGATAACGTATGTTTTGCATAAACATTTTCTTACAATATAAATAATTATATACAAAAACAGCAAAATTATTTTTAAATAAAAAATTAATTGCTTGAAGATTATCCAGATAACAATCCAAACGAGAAATAATTATTTTGGGACATTAAAAAATGAAGAAGACAAGAAGAGAATTTTTATTTAAATGTGCAGCACTTATGTTATTTAGTGGATGTAATGATCAAATGCCATATAGATTTGAAACTAATCTTGGTATCAAAGTAATGCCCCCAAACTGGATAAAAGTTGATGATTATACAGAGCTTGGAGAAATTATAGATAAATATTCTGTTGATCTTCACTCATATTTTATGGGAAATATACACGACGATTTAATTGTTACTATTCCAAACAAAATAGGAAGTTTTGAAACACAGGAAGGCATAGTTACTGCAGGATATTATTCTTTTGATGATGATTATATAACAGTTGCATGGAGAGAAGAAAATGGCTATCCTGCACGGGAAAACATTCTTTCAGCATTGCCTCATGAAATAAATCATAGATGGTTGCATTTAAATGGATTAAGTTCAAGGCATGAAGATTTTCCTCTACGTTTATGGGATGCAGAAAATTATGCTAAAAAAAAGTCTTATAGTTTTACTGGGGATTTAAGTAAATATAGATAGAAGATGAAATTTTATTGATATGTATTTCTTTCCATAAACACCTTTTTGGTTTTAGCAATTAATCCTTTTTCTTTCTTCATTATGTTTTCAAAATTAATTTCAGTTTCACCTAAACAAATTAATTCATTCTTTAATGTCATTATAGCTACTAATTCATTTTTGTCAATGTTTTTATGTAACTTTGCAACCCCTGGGGAAAATAAATCAGAACCATGGCACAAATTATTAACAGTTCTGTCATTAACCCAGATTTTATTCAAATGATCAACTGCTTTTTCAATAGGTAATATTATTTTCCTTATATCAGTTTCATTTTTTTCACTTTTATATAAGGAGAAAGCATCTTTTAAGTCATGTAAAGTAAAAGAATCTTCAATTTTAAAGGGTCCTGCTTTTGTCCTTATCAATTCAGCCATATGAGCCCCAATATTTAATCTCTTCCCGAAATCAGAGGTAAGTTTTCTAATGTAAGTTCCTGCCTGGCATCCGACTCTAAACAAAATGTCTTGTTCATTTATTTCTAAAATATTAAAATAGTAAATTTCTCTTTGTCTTATTTGTCTTTTAACAGCACTTTTTCTTGGGGGCAACTGCATTATTTTCCCTATAAATTCTTTAAAATTAGTTTCAATTTCTTTAATTGGAATTTCTTTATGTAAATGCATTATTCCCACATATTCTTTCCCGGCAGATAATAAAGTTTGAACTATCCTTGTAGCTTTATCTAAAGCAACAGGCAAGCAACCAGTCACACCGGGATATCCTCGAAAATTATTTCGCTAAGGTTCCGCTGTGTCCGGATTTATTAATCCCCAAAATCTTCTGAACATAATCCGAGATTTGATGGCTCGTGGGCCCTTCAGGTTTGTTTATATTCACGATTCCATAATGAATTAATTGTTCAGCCGATCTATTTTCAGGCTTGCAACCAAATTCAGGGTTTGTTTCTGCTTCCTTTCTAATTACAACTTCTCTTTCAATTTTTTCAAAAGGCAATAAATCTTGCATAAAAATATCACAATAATACAATTTAAAATAGTTTTTATTTAAAAGAAGATTCAGCCCCAATATAAATATTAAAATTTTTAACAGTACTTGAATTAATCTCAAGAACATACTTGGATTTCTCATTAGGATTAAATATCTCACATTTTTCTTTGAGGCATATCTCTGCATTTTCTTTAATAAAAACAACCTTATTATCAGAATTTATCCAGATAATATCCAAGGGCATCAAAGTATCTTTCATCCAGAAACTATGGTAATCTTCATTTTCAAACATAAACAACATTCCATTATTAGCACCTAAATAAGTTCTGTTCATTAATCCAATAGCCCTGTCTTCTGGAGATATAGCCAATTCAACAGAAAAACAATTTTTGTCAAAACAAACTTGTTTAATATTATTAGAACAACCAGAGATTATAATTGTAAGTAAAAGAATTAAAATAATTTTTTTCATAAAATAAATATAAATTTAGAATTTTTAAGTTTTTTCTAGGCAGTTTTTGATTAAACTTTTTTAATTTTTTGGTGAAACTTTTTCGTGCATGTTGATAAAGATGCAATCATTATTTAGAGATCATTTCTTTTTTATCTTTCCTCTTTACCATTCCTTTTTTGCGCATTTCCTCATCAACTTCTGACGTGACTTCCTTCTTTTCACTCAATGCCTTTTCTTTATGCTCTGAAGGATGTTCAAGTATTTTCTTTTTCTCAATTTCTTCCTTTTCTTTCTTTACTGCCTCAGTATCTAATTTTTCAGGCAATGGTTTTGCAGTTTCTTTAATTTTTGTCTCTTTTATTGAAGATTTTTCAAGAGTTTGTTCAGGAGCACCGACTAATTCTGCTTTAACAAAACCATCCTTATCTTTAACAGCCTTAACAAGAACATGATGTGGAATATTTTTCCTTCCATTTTCTAAAATTTTTTGATTTAGATATTTGCCAATTTTAATATTTTCAGATTTCATATTTCTCTGTAAAAATTCTCTTAATACCCTGGAAGCCTTTGCCGCCCTTCTATATCTGGCTGCTAATGAAGATCCTTTTCTTAAGGGAATATTGTATATTCTTTCCAATTCTTGTTCTGCCATTTTAGTTAAGGAGGTGATAAGAACCTTGGTTCTTATGCTTTGGTCTTTACCCTTCTCCAGTGTCTTTTTACTGCAGTATGTCTGCTGGGGTGAACTCTTCTCTTAGGTCCATATATTTTTAAAACAGTCCAAAATGGAGCCCACTTGGTTTGGGACATTAATTTAATTAAACGTTTTTTCTTTGCAGCTGGTTTGACTCTTGACATTTTCGTTTTCTATTTTTCATAAAGTCCAGGTTTTTTGATAAACTTTTTATTAAAAAGATTCATTTCCTAATCCTAAACTCCTTTTTCGGTTCTTGTATTTTTCTTAACAGATCCTTAAATTCATTATCACTTAACTGCCCTTTTATATATTTTTGGTTTATAGCTTGGTAAATAAAAGCTAGTATTTGTAAGGCAAATTTTGGGTTAGTTGTCTTTATTGTAAAATACCTTGTTAAAGCCTCTTTTGAAAGATATGGTTTTAATGTATTTTCTAGAAAATTTATTTGTTTTTGAAGTTCTATAGCCTCAGTTTCATCATTATTTGACATTTTGTGCTATTTTGTCCAGAAAACTTTTGCCTTTGGCAGTTAATACCCTGCCTTTCCTTTTCTTAATTTCTGCTTTCTTGACAAGTTCTGCTTTTTCAAGCTGTTGTAAAATTGTTCTTATAATTTTTCCAGAAGCTGAATTAGTATGTTCTGGTTTGTGGCCATTATTTTTTCTGGAACTATATTTAACCCTTAGCCTGTTAACCCCTATTAAATTATAAACATAAATCTTTCTCAATATAGACGCAGCCCTTTTATGCCACCAATCACCTTCCATAGGTGGTCTTTCTTTTGCTACACCAGTCTTTACAAAGTTTGCCCACATTGGCTTTTTTAAAACATCAATTTTCTTTAATTCCTCAGCTGTTTTAATTACAAGCTTGGATTGATCTACATTATATACTCTAGTCATAAAAAGATTTTAGATTTTGGTCAATATATAAAGCTTACGAAAAACTGGGTTTGTGTAGGCAAACATCAATTAATCTGGAGCTCTCATAATACAATATAATAATTCATAAAAAATCTTGGGACAAATTTTACTATTTAATAAAAGTCTTTCTTAAAGATTTTTGATCAGGAATTTTTTCAGAGCCACCAGATCTTTTTTCTTTGGATCATAATAATGGGATTTTATACCACAAGATTGTGCGCTTTTTACCGCCACAGGATTATGTTCAAAATAGACAATATTGTCCTTATAAAAACCAAAATGCTGGAGCATAAGTTCATAATATTTTTGGTTGGTTTTCTCTGGATTATGTTTTAAAGTAAAAACTTCATAAGGCATATTATTCAAACCAAACTTCATAAACTCTTCATCATTCGCTCCAGTAAGAATAATTTTTCTATTTGGAAAGGTCTCTAGTAAATTATGCATTTTTTTAAAAATTTTAAAAGTACCATCACATTCTATAACAAAAGTACCTACCGCATCAACTAGAATTGTTTTCATATTATCATTCAAATTTCAAGAAATTTATAAATATAGCCTTTAAAAATTAAGTTGCTCATTAAAAACTAAAAATAGATTTAAAAAAATTAAAGAAATCAAATATTAAATTACTTTTGGCAAAATCTGTTTTGTCTATAGACCTCTCTTCCTTTATTGTAACTGTACTGCAAGTTCCATCTGACTGACACTCTTTTCCATCAGGACACCCGCACAAACTACAAACCTCTTTTAAAACCCCATTCTGACAAAAATTAGGTTGCTTATTTAAGTTACAAAAACCATATTTTGTACCATCAAAACAGGTTTTTTCAACACAGACACCACTCATGGTACAAATACTATTTAATGGACATCCACAAGATTTGCAATTATCTCTAAGTTCTCCAAAATCACAATATCTAAAATCAATTGCAGAGCATTGTGAATACTGTGTACCACCTTCACAAACTTTCCTTGTTGTATCAGAATAAAAAGATTCTACATCTGAAAATTGCCCCCATCCAAAATCATCCTTGCTTTTAACCCTCCAATAATAATCTTTGTTTCCTTGAACAATGTAAACCTTTCTTGTTGTCTCACTAAAACCATAATAAGTAAGAGGACTCAGAAATCTTGGGTCATCATCTATTTCTAAAACATAATTGACCTGGCTATTTCCTTCTGGATCACTATATCTCCAGCCAAATTCAACTAAATTTCCGCTCACAACAATAGAATCAGTTGGATAATTCAGGTTCGTTATCGGACCTTTATTATTGATATAAAGGTTGTCTACTCTGACAAAAATACTCGTTGTAGTTCTCTTTTCATCTTCTTTAGGCACAACTACATCCAAATTAGATCCACCCTCTAAGTAAGCTAAAGCAACAGAATTAAAAATTAAAATAACTAATACAAATAAACAAAATTTTTTAATAGCAACCACCATCTTTTAATTATACATTAATTAAGATATTATTTAAAGGTTTCTTTTAAATGACTTCCATGCTAATTTCAAAATCTTTTTCTTTTATTTTACCATTATTAGAAGTCTTATAGTTTTTGTTGCCAAAACTTAATTTATTAATACCTGCTCTTTCCTTTATTTCCTTTTCATATTCTTTTAAGTTAATATCTAAATTAATATTAAGATTAATTCTATCTTCTTTTTTCAAATTACTTTTTTTTCTTAAATCTTGAATTCTTCTCATTATTTCCCTATAATATCCTTCCTCTTCTAATTCTTCTGTCATTGTAGTATCCAGCCTAAGATATCCAAATTTAAACATAGTTCCATTCACTGCTTCATCAAGTGTTTCATCTAAAACAATAAAATCTATTTTCTTTAAATTTGTCTGTTTTAATATTAAATCAGTTAAAGAGTTTGCAGCATCAGCTATTTTTTCGTTTTCCCTATGCATAAATATACTGGCTTTTTTTAATGGCCATCTGACTCCAATCTTAACTTTTTCTCTTGCAGCCATTATTCCTTGAATTATTTCATTGCTGTACTCTATTGCAGTTTCTAATTCTTCATTAATTAATTTTTTATTTGATTTAGGCCAAGACTGTAAATGAATAGATTCTTTTTCATAAACATCTAAATTTATTTTTTCTGTTAAAAAAGGTAAAAAAGGGGCTAGCAAAGTTATAGCTTCTAAATAAACTTCAAATAAAACTTTTTGCACTTTTCCATCATCCAAATCATCTCTAACAAAATGAATATAAGTTTTTGAAAAATCAAATAATAAAAAATTCTTAATTTCTTCTAAAGCTCTATGATACTCAAGAGAATCTAAATAATTAGTAACTCTTAATTTTAGATTTTCAATTTTTGATAGAATCCATAGGCTTGCAGGATCCTTACTAAGTTCTTTAGATAAACTTTTAGAATTTTGTTTTACATAATTAGCTAAATTCAAGATTACTAATAAATATCTTTGAATCTCTTTGCCAGGACCATATCCAAAATTTAAATTGAATTGGGGATTTTGGCTGCAGTATTGCCACCTCATCACATCAGCACCCATCTTTTCTACAGCTTCATTAAACCAAATTGCATTTCCCTTGCTTTTATGCATTGACTCTCCTTTTTCATCTCTTACTTCTTCATAAGCAAGAATCCTTTTATATGGAGCAACACCTTCTAAAACAACAGACATAAATAATTGGGCGTAAAACCACAACCTTACTTGTGCTCTCATTTCAATTTCTAGTTCAACAGGAAACCATTTCTTCCAATATTTTTTATCTTCAAAATATTTAATAGTAGAAAATGGAACTATTCCAGCATCTAGCCAGCAGTCTCCAACATCTTTTATTCTTTCTACAATTTGTCCGCATTTACATTTTATTTTTATTTTATCTATCCAAGGCCTATGCAATTCTGGTAATTTTTCAACCTCTTTCTTGTCAATAGCTTTTTCTTTTAATTCTTTTAAAGAACCAATAACTTCAATATTATTGCATTTTGAACATTCAAAAAACATTAAAGGTAGTCCCCAATATCTTCTTCTTGAAATATTCCAGTCTTCCATATTATCCAGCCAATCCTGCATTAATTTTCCAGTATGTTCTGGATACCATTCCACTTTTGCAGCTTCTTTTTTCATAATTGGTCTTATTTCATCACATCTTATAAACCAAGAAGAATCCAATCTAAAAACAAGCTCTTCTTTACATCTCCAGCAAATAGGATATCTGTGTTTATAATTTTCAATTTTAAATAGTAATTTTCTTTTTTCCAGATCTTTTACAATCTCTTTTTTAACATCCTTTACATTTTTCCCAGTTACAAATCCAAATCCTTTATTATAATTTCCAAAATCATCTAAAGCAGCATCTAAAATTTTCAAATTTAATTTTTTCCCAATTTCATAATCCGCATCTCCGCAACTTGGAGCTATATGAACTATTCCAGTACCGTCTGTTTCACCAACTTCATTCCAAGGAATTACTTTTGGTTTGATTCCCTTTTGTACTTCAATGTCTGGAAAAAAAGATTCATATTCTAAACCAACTAAGTCAACACCTTTTAATTTACTAAGAATAGTATATTCTTTTCCTAATTTAGTTGCTGTGCCTTCAGAAATATAATAAATTTCATTTCCTTTTTTTGCTTTTACATAATTAATGTCTGGATTAACCGCAGCTGCAACATTCGACAAAAGAGTCCATTCAGTAGTTGTCCAAATTAACAAAAATTCATTATCCCTTCCTCTGATTTTTGCTTTTACATAAACAGAGGGGTGAACTAATTCAGCGTATCCTTCATCACTCATTTCATGTTTTGAAGAACTTGTTCCACATCTTATACACCATGGCAATATTCTTTTGCCTTTATATAACCAATTTTTCTCATGACATCTTTTCAAAAAATACCATATTGATTGGATATTATCATCATTCATTGTAAAATAATCGTTGCCCCAATCCATCCATTGACCCAAATGTATAGATTGTTCTGTTTGTATTTTAGAAAACTTTTCAACTCTTTGCCTGCAGGCTTTAGAAAATTTATCCAATCCAAAATTTTCAATATCTTTTTTGGAATTAAACCCTAAATCCTTCTCAGTTTCTACTTCTAGCCATAAACCCTGGCAGTCAAATCCATTTTGATATCTTCCATCATATCCTTGCATCGCTTTATACCTTTGAAATAAATCTTTTAGAGTTCTGCCCCAAGCATGATGCACACCCATGGGGTTATTGGCAGTTATTGGACCATCTAAAAACGAAAAAGGTTTACTCTCTTTGTTTCTTTTTCTTAATTTATCAAATATTTTTTTATTTCTCCAATAATCTAAAATTTCATTCTCAGTTTCAAAATATTTATAATCAACCATTTTTATCCAATTTTAAATCCTGAAAATTAAGATTTATATACTTTATTATCAATTTAGGGTTATGTTCCAGATAAAAAATTTCTCCCCTAGAGAATATCAAAAATCAATTTTAGAAACATGTAAAGAAAACAATACCTTAGTTATACTACCAACAGGGCTTGGTAAGACTAGTGTGGCAATACTTCTGGCCATTCACGAATTAAACAAAAATCCAAATTCCAAAATTTTAATCACAGCACCGACAAAACCATTGGTTTTTCAATTATGTAACGAATTTCAAAATAAGACTAATATAGATAAAGAGAAAATAAATTTACTTACTGGAGCCATAGCTCAAAATAAAAGGGAAAGTTTATGGAACGAGGCTTTAATAATTGGGGCTACACCACAAACAATCGCAAAAGAAGTTGAGAAAAATAAAATAAATTTAAATTCTATCTCTTTGTTAATTATTGATGAGTGCCATAGATCAAGAATGAAATATGCCAGTACAATAATAGCAAAAGATTTTAAAAATAAAGTTCTGGCATTAACAGCATCCCCTGGAAATACAAAAGAAAAAATAGATGAAATTTGTAAAAACTTAAACATCCAAAAAATAGAAATAAGGACTGAAGAAGACAAAGATGTTAAGGAATATGTTCAAAAGAAAGATACTTCTAGCATTTTAGTGGAATTGCCGCCAGAATTACTGGAACTGCAAAAATTATTAAGAGATGTAAAAAATGAGAAATTATTGGATCTAAAAAAAGTTGGATTTACAAAACCAGCTTATTTAATAAATAAAAAAGATTTAATTTTGCTTCAAAACAGGTTCAGGGCAGAAATAAGTAAAAAGGGTTTTATGGCTTTTTACGGCATATCATTAACATCCCAAATTTTAAAATTGGATCATGCCTTAGACTTATTGGAAACGCAAGGTCTTAATCAATTAAATGATTATTTTGAAAAATTAAAAACAGAAACAACCAAAGCATCTAAACAAATTTTAAATAATGAAAAAATAAAAAAAGTAATTGAAAAAACAGAAGAATTATCTAAAACATTTAAACACCCAAAAATCCACAAATTAAAGGAAATAATTGCAGATGAATTAAAACAAAATTCAAACTCAAAAATAATAGTATTTGCAAATTTCAGAAATTCAGTCTCAGAAATTGTGAATGAATTAAAATCAGTAGAAAATGCCCAGCCAGCTTTTTTAGTTGGGCAAAAAGAAGGCGTTACCCAAAAGCAGCAAATTCAAACTTTAAAGGATTTTGAAAATAATTTATACAATATTTTGGTTTGTACATCTATCGGAGAAGAAGGAATTCATATCTCTGCAGCTAAACTAGCTGTTTTTTATGATGCAGTGCCAAGTGAAATAAGAAATATTCAAAGAAGGGGTAGAATAGGAAGACTGAGTGCTGGAAAAGTTATTTTTTTAATGACAAAAAATTCGAGAGATATAGCTTATTTCTACACATCAAGAAGAAAAGAAGTTAAAATGAAAAATATAGTTTCAAAATTGAAAAACGAAAAAGAAAAACAACTGACTTTAGAATAATTCATAATCGGAAGGTTTTTGATTAAACACCAAATATAAAAATATAATAGTTTTTCAGTTTCCGTAAACGCTTTTCACAGGAGGTATCGGAACCTAAGGTTCTGATTTAAAATGGTAAAAATAATAGTAGATCACAGGGAAAGATAATCTGGTATAGTTACTGAACTTGCAAAAGAAAATGAAATCGAATTAAAGCGATTAATTTCTGCAGATTTTATCATAGAAGGAAACAACGAAAACAACAATAAACAGCTGATAGGTATAGAAAGAAAAACTAAAGAGGATTTCTTAAATTCAATTATAGATAAAAGAATTATAAATCAACTGAATATTCTAAGGGAAAACTTTTCGCACCCAATATTAATAATAGAAGGCACTGAAAATTTATATCGTATGCGTAATTTTCACCCAAATGCAATTAGGGGTATGTTGGCATCTATAGCAATTGATTTCCAGGTTCCAATGTTATATACAAGAAATCACAAAGATACAGCAAAGTTAATCACAATTATAGCAAGAAGATTAGAAAAACCAAAAAAATTAACATCATTACTAAGACAAAGAAAACCACTAACATTAAAAGAACAACAAGAATTATTGATAAGTTCATTTCCAGGTATTGGACCGGAGATTTCAAAATTACTGTTAAAAAATTTTAAATCTGTAAAAAATATAATAAATGCTGATGAAAAACAATTAAAAGAAGTAGAAAAAATCGGACCTAAAAAAGCAATGCAAATTCTTCATTTAATAGAAAGTGAATATAAAGATAAGTCATAATTATGAGATAATAGATTAAATGCCCTTTCAACCAGAGATTCAACATCAACCCCCTCCCTAACTTTAAAATCTATAGCTTTTTCTTTCCCCATCTCACCAAATAAAAAATTATTCCCTACTAAGCATTTTTCTATATAAGTAAATCTAAAATAAGCATATCCAGCAATAAATTCCGATAATGTCCCATTGCCATTTAATTCAAATTTATCAGACAAATGATCCTTTAAAGAATTTACAACACCAGTATTTGGGTATTTTTGTCTAATTAAGAAATTAAAAGATTCTTTTAACAAATCCCTGGTCAAATTATCTAGCATGGTAAACTACCATATACAAAAAATACTTAAATATTGCCTTTTATTATCTAACACTAACATAGCCATTTTTTAGTCCTTTTTTAGAAAAAACAATCTGCCAAATCTGATTATATCTTGCCCTAAATGATCCTGCACAGCTCAATAGATAATAAGTCCACATTCTATAAAATCTATAGTTATAATTTTTTTGAATTTTAACCCAATTTTTTTTGAAGTTATTGTACCAAGCCATTAAAGTTTTGTCATAGTCTGCACCAAAATTATGCCAGTCCTCAAGAACAAATGATCCTTCTGTAGCACGAATTATCTGTATAGCAGAAGGTATTAATGAGTTTGGAAAAATGTATTTGTCTATCCATGGTTCAGTCATGATATGGGAAGTATTTCCCCCTATTGTGTGTAATAAAAATAAACCATCATCTTTTAAACATCTGTTAACAACATTCATATAAGTTTGATAATTTTTATAGCCAACATGTTCAAACATGCCTATAGAAATAATATGGTCAAATTCACCATTTAATGTCCTATAATCTTGTAGCAATAGTTTAACAGGAAGTCCATTGCATACTTCTTTTGCAAGCTTAAGCTGTTCTTTTGAAACAGTCACACCAATAACTTCAACATTATATTTTTCAGCAGCATATTTTGCAAATCCGCCCCATCCACAGCCAATATCCAGGATTTTCATCCCTTTTTTCAACCCGATTTTTCTGCAAATTAAATCTAATTTTGCTGTTTGTGCTTGATCAAGATTTTTTGTATTCTTCCAATAACCACAGCTATAAATCATTCTTTTATCAAGCATATTTTTATAGAATTCATTTCCAATATCATAATGCCTTTCGCCAATTTGAAAAGCTCTGGCAAGGTTTTGCAAATTAAAAAGTTTGGATTTAATAACTGGAAATATTAAATTTTTAAAATTAATTTTTTTATTCAGTTCATTTCTTAAAATTCTTGAAATCAATGTATCAATAGAATTGCAATCCCACCAGCCATCCATATAAGATTCGCCCAAAGCTAATGATCCGTAAGATAAAATTCTGGAATAAAAATCTGGATTGTAAACTTTAATATCCCAAGGTCTTTTTCCATTAATTTTGATGTCCACCTTAGCCAATATTTCTTTTACAAGTTTTTCATCATAACTCATAAAAATAACAAGCAACAAGACTTTAAAAATTATTCTGCCTTAAAATTTTGAATTAATGTATATTTTGGTGAGTCCTTACTTAAATCACTTTTAATTAAGCTAAAAGAATCAACTAAAAATTTCATGTTATCTATCTTAATGTTATTAATTATAGAATTAAAGTTTTTTTTATCTTTGATAAACTTTACTCTCCCTAAAGTGATATGGCAGCTAAAGTCTTTGTCTTTAGTAAAATATTTAATTAAAGATTCCTCAATAGATTGTTGTAGTTCAATAACTTTATTAAAATTACTTAATCCAACCCATAAAACGCGAACATAGTTTTCATTAGGAAATCCACTAAGTTTGTCTAATTCTAAGTTAAATTTGTTGAATTTTATTTTTTTAAGTTCTTCAATAACGTCATTAAGAAGTTTTTCATCAACTTCATTCAAGAATTTTAAAGTTAGGTGCAGATTCTTTTTCGCAACCCAGTTAATTTTTGCTATATTTTGGTTAAATTTTTCTTTTATGCTAAATAAGTAACCTTTAACTTCATTAGGCAATTCAATAGCTAAAAATAATCTCATATTTATCTAGTAATCTGAAAACCTTTAACTAATTGATATAATTCTCTAGCTTTTTTATTTTTTTCAAAATGTTCTCTTACTGGTTTAATCATTTTTTCTAAGTAAATAGCGATGCTGTTTTTGAAATCAGATGGGTGTAAACTTCCACCAACATAATCTTTTCTTAATTCATCGTAACTTCCGAATGCAACATTGCCGCCAAATTTAGCAGGTCTTTCTACTTTCATCTCTTTAAAGTTCTTAAAAATAATATATTTACAATACTCTAACAAGGGGTTGCCTTCTTCAATCTTTGGGGGGCAAAAAGCAGTATTAACTTTATTTTTTAATCCCTCAAAACTTTCATGCATATAAATTGCACTTTTAGGATCTGACTTAGACATTTTAGAAGCCATCAAAGTTTCTTCTTCAGTTTCTCTTTTTTGTAATCCTTGTAAACCCAATAGAATGTGATGATGAATTGCAACTGGTTTTTTCCATTTTAACTTGTCAGCAACTTCTCTAGCTAAAATTTGGGCTCTTCTCTGATCCATACCCATTTGACACATGTCGAGGTTTAAATGAAAAATATCTGTAACCTGCATCGGTGGATAAAATAGTTGTCCCATACTTAATTTTTCACCTTGCTTTCTACCCATTATAGTTGTAGCTCTTAAAGCTCTTTCAAGAGAAATTTCTTTTGCTACTTTAAGAACCCTATCCCAATATTTTAGTCCATCCATAATTTCACTAGCCCAGACTATCTTAACTTTATTAGTATCAATGCCGCATGCTTTCCATACCTCAACAAAATATTTTCCAGCGGTTTGGATATTTTCTAAATTCCCACCTAGTTTATTGTTAATAAAACCAAAATAATCTGCTAAGAATAAATGAAATTTAACTCCCGCTTTCAGCATATTTTTTAAATTCGTTGCTCTTAAAAGTCCAAAATGTATCGGCGCAATTCCCGATGGCTCAAAACCATCATAAGCTAAAGGTTTATCATTAGTTTCAAAAAGGTTCTTGAGTTCATCCTCAGTTAAAATCTCTTCCGAAAAATCTTTCATCAGTTCTATCCTAGTTTCAGTATCCATACATTAACCAGAAGTTCAAATAATTATAAAACTTTCTCTCGGAAGTTTTGCGGAAAATCTCTGAAAAGCCTTATTAAGGCTAAAGTCATTTTCAAAAAACAATGGCAGAATCCACATTAATTAATATCTCTTTATTCATGGCAATAATTGGTATAATAATCTTGTTCTTTATTTCAGATAAAATAAAAATTAAAGAATATAATCTAAATGAAATCTCTGAAGAGCTTATAGATAAAGAAATTAAAATAAATGGCAAAATAGAAGACATAAAAGAACTAAAAAATTCCTTGCTTCTAACATTAAGCGAAAATAAAAACAAGCTAAAAGTAATAATATATAAAAAAGATAAAATAGTTGGATTAAAGAAAAATCAAATGATAGAAGTAACTGGAAAATTAAAGATATATGAGAAAGAGTTTGAAATTGAAGCAGAAGAAATTAAAATAATTTCGTAAATTACAATAAAAAGTCGGAAACTTTTCGGAAATTTTCTAAAAGATTATTTTAATCAAAAAGCAATTTCTAGGTTATGATAGAAATAATAATTTCAATTTTAATTGGCTGTCTATTGGGAACTATAACAGGCTTAACACCAGGCATACACATGAATTTAGTTGCAGCAGTCATTTTATTAATTTCACAAAATTTGCTCAAATATACATCAGATATTTCAATACTTGTAATAATAGTAGTAATGGCTATTACACATCTATTTTTAGATACTATCCCATCAATCTTTCTCGGAGTTCCGTCACCAGATTCTTCTGTAATTATTTTGCCAGCACACAAGTTATTATTAGAAGGAAAAGCACAAGAAGCAATATATCTGACATTAGTTGGATTAATTTTTTCAATTTTGTTTTTTGTATCATTAATTCCTTTTTTAATTAAGTTATTGTCAAAGTTACAATTGATAATAAAGGATCATATCCATATAATATTAATCATATCAATTTTATTGCTCATAATAAAAGAAAAACAGAGATTATCTACATTGATAGTCTTCTTGCTGTCTGGCGTTCTTGGAATAATTGTTTTGAACATTCCAAATATAAAAGAACCATTGCTGCCATTATTATCAGGGTTATTTGGATTAAGTTCATTATTATTAAGTATAAAAAATAATACAATAATTCCAGTTCAAAATAATATAAAAACAGGATTTGAAATTAAAAAATTAAAATTTATTTTTATTGGATTAACATCAGGAATAATCTCAGCATTTTTGCCTGGCTTGGGTTCTTCGCAAGTATCTGTTCTGACATCTTCATTCATAAGAAAGATCGAAAGTAAAGACTACTTAATTTTAAACAGTTCAATCAACACAATAAATTTAATTTGTAGTTTTATAACATTATATACAATAAACAAAGCAAGAAATGGTATAGCTATAGTAATTTCAAAACTTATACAATTAACATTGGATAAATTAATATTAATAACCTCTGTAATACTCATTGCAACATTTACATCTACTTTGTTGACAATTTTCTTCTCTAATATATTCCTAAAACTGATTACAAAAATAAATTACAAAAAACTCTGTTTGATAATAATTGTTTTTGTCACAATTTTAGTCATAGTAATCTCAAAGCCAATTGGTTTTATAATATTAATTGCATCAACATCTTTGGGAATATACGCACAATTAAAAGAAGTAAATAAAAATCATTTAATGGGTTGTTTGACAATACCAGTAATTTTATATTTTATATTATAATTTATTTAAAAATTTCTTTTTCAGTAAACGCTTTTTTCAAAGGAGATGATAAGAACCTTGGTTCTTATTAATTAAACCATTTAATCAACTCTTTTTGTTTGTCTTTTTCTTTGCCAAATAAAGCCTCAATTCTTTTTTTAGTAATATATAAATTCTGTTTCAAATAATCTGGTAAATGATATTTTTCAGCAATATTTAAAGAAATTTCTAAATATTTTAAAACAAAACCCTCTGCTACAGTAAATAACAATTTACCCCCGCATTTTAAACAATTTCCTTGTAAAGGCGGTCTTCTAAATTTTTCATTGCACTCAACGCACCTAAACTGTTGCGTAGAAAATTTTCTCAAATTGCCCTTTATGTCTCTTATAAAATGCTTTTCAATAACTAATCTAGCAACATCACTCTCGTCAACAGCCCTGACTTTTCTGGCAATATCAAGCTGTCCTTTAACCTTTTCCATCATTGATGGAATTGATTTATATGCACTGCATAATACCCCTTTATTTATATCGCTCGTATCATGAGTAAAACCAAATCCCTCGTATTGCTTTTCTGTGTCTAAGAAATCTTTAACTTTGGGTACTTTAACTTCACTGGGATTTTTATATTGTAAAGCAGCTTCGTACAATTCTAAAGGATAATTAAAAGCCACATCCATATCAAATACCATATCATCAACTTCTGTAGGTAATAATTTAGTACTCAATAATAAAGGTTCATCTTGAGTAGCCCCTTTAGTTTTTGGTAAGTATTTTTTAGAAAAATTCAATAAAACATCCATTAATAACATAATACATGCTTCGTCTCCGTCTGCATCCCTTCTCATAAGCGAATGTAAATAGGGGTGTGCAAGCAACCCCTGTGTTTTAGAAAATCCTATAATTCTGCAAACTATTCCGGCAGAAGTATGTGGACTCATTCCGACAACTAATTGTCCAATTAAATCATCTTTATTTTTCAAATTATAAAATGATTCAGTTTTATAAAGCTTAATTAATAATTCATCAATAAATTTAGTAATTTTAAACATAACATCATCACATTTTTCATCTAAAGTATCTGGAGAACAAGGTACAACAATATCTTGACATTTTAATTCTAAAATTTGGTCATCATTAATTAATTCATGACCATAAACATCTTTATCATATCCTAATTTTTTAAGTCTTTCAATACTTACCCCAACTTCCTTCGATTTTATGTGCGAGATTGGCATTTCTGTCATGTCATACCTTATAGTTCCGTCTTTATTTACATAAAGTCCGTATTTAGCGCGTAAAATTCCTTTGGATAAGTGTTCAACAATATGATCTTCACTGCTGGTTCCCTTAACTCCTTTAATTAATTCTGTATAACTATGTAAATCCAATCTTTTCAAAGCATCATTAAAATAAGTGTGAATATCTAATTCAAAGCTTTTATATCTTACAGTCTTTCTTCCGCAACATTCGTCATTATCAGTTTCTTTCTTACAAAAATTACAATAATGTTTTTGAATAGTTTTGTTTCCACATTTTTCACATGTAAAATAAATAGTTTCTTTATTGCATTTCTCACAAAAAAGAATTGCAAATTGAGATTTTATTTTTCCAGCATTTAAAGCAGCCTGTAAACTTCTCATTCTTCCGCCTTCATTTCCAACAGGAAACAATATTTGTGGGCTTCCGGTTAATTTTCTCATTTTAGATTTCTCAGGTCTTCCCATTCTACAACCAATAGTAGTTCCAGATTTATCTCTGATTTTATATCCGCATTTCTCATTCAAGACTTCTAAAATAGTTTTCTCACTATTTTCATTTAAAAAGTCTTTTTCATTAAATTCAAAATTACACCCTAAATTAAGTAGCAAGGCATCTTTCCATTCTTTTTCAATTACAATATGCTCATTCAAAACACATCTATGTGGAACGCCAAGTAATTCTAAAACTCTTTTTGGATTTTTTTCAATTCCATCTTCTAAAGAAACTAAAGATATGGGTAAAATAATTTTGTCATCAGTCAGAACTCCATGCTTCAGCCAGTTAATAAAAATAAGAAATTGTTCTTTGGTAATTTCAGTCCATCTGAATAAATATTTGGGGTGTAAAGGTAATTTAGATTCTAGACAATATTTTTTAACTTCTTCTATTGTAACTTCCTTTTTGTCAATTTTACTTTCGAGTCTCCACCATTCATCATTAAATCCAACTGGAACTAATTTATGTGCCCTATTTAAAAAATCCCCATAATTAATTAGAATATCCCCAATAAATAAAATTTCTTCTATATCTTTAGAAACTTTTTTAGCCAAATCTAAATCATTTAAAATTAAAACATCCCCAGATTTAAGTTTGACAATAGGCCCTTCAATACTATCACACGATCCCACAACTGTTGCTTTTCCAGGTCTTTCAACTTTAAGTTGCGTGCCTATAGCAATAAATTGATTTAAAATATACATAGTTGAAGGGTGAATAGCTTGCCCACTTAATCCAGTATTTCTTCCCCTCCCGTATCTTAATCTGAATCCACCCTTTGCAAGAGGATGCGTAAATACAGGCCTTCCTGCAACCAAATCTTTTATAAAAGTAAAATCAGGTTTCAATAAAACATTAACATCAGTTTTTTCCTGTGCTTTATTTTTAGATTGTATTTTCAAAAACTCATCTAAAAAATTCCATTCATCAGAAAAAAAATCTTTTCCCCATTTCAACAATTGTGCATTTATTTTTTTTGCTTTCTGTGCAAAACATTCCGCAAATACTAAACAAAAACCATTTCTCAAAAAATTAGTTTCTATTCTATTCAAATCTTTATAATTGCTAACTTCAAATTTCTCAGAAGCATCTCCAGTAATCTGTACAGGGATTTTGCTTGCTAAATAAATTATTTCCTCATCACTTGGCAAATATTGTAAATTAGTTATTCTTTCATGATAATCTTTTACTTCAGAAACACTTCTGGAAATTTCTTCTTTAGTTGCGTCATAAACATCATAGCCCATTTTTAATCTTATATAATCAGCCACAATAACAGAAACAGAAGCCGCAGTCCCGCCAGCACTTCTAATTGGCCCAGCATAAAATAAGGCAAAATATTCTTTTCCATCTTTTCTTTTTTTTAGTTCTAATCTGGAAAATCCTTCTAAAGGTGAAACAACAACACCAAGAGTAACATAAGCTAAACCAGTTCTTATTCCAATTTCCATTGCTTCTCTTTTATCTTTAAATTTGCAGAATTTTTCTTGTGCAATTTCTAAAGAAACAGTTAAAGCCACTCTCCAGTCTAGTCTTCCATATTGTTTCTCAAGATCCTGAATTCTTTGTTCAACACCTTTATCAGTTATCTGTGGTGCAATAATAGAAATTAATCCGACTATTCTTTCCATCATATTCTGGGCTAAGGGAATATCAACAAAAGTATCAGGATCAAAAGAACTTTTTTTTGCCTTGTTAGCACATTCATAAGAAAGATTAACTTGGTTATCTAATTCATTAAAATATTTTTTCATTTCATTGCTCATGGCTATTACATTCATTTTTCACTCTCTCTTTACAAAAAATTTTTAGAAATATATTATTTTATTTTAAGGCTTTTAAAGATTTAGTTAATAAAAAAGCAATAACTAGAAATAAATAAATCTTGTGTCTCTAAATGCTGCTGGAACATTTTTCTTTAGTTTTCTAGTGTCCTCATCATTTTTGATTAAACTTTTGGGAAAGTTTAAAATTCTTTTAAAAAATTTAAAACTTTAATTTCTCTTGATTTTAAGTCAACTAAAATAACTTTTCCAGGGTCAGCTTTATTTCCTGTTTTTTCCTGGTAAGGAGTTAAAGCCTCCCAGCAACCACACCCTATCAAATTAACATTCCTGTACATAAGATTGCTTACTTGGTGTAAATGTCCAGACACAAAAAAATCTGGGACAATATCAATAACTAAAGGATCTCGTTCAGTTTCAGGTAAATATAAAGTAGAGCTATGTGTTGGAGCTAAATGTCTCCTTTGAAGTAAATATTTCATAATCAGATCCCCTCTTGCTGTCCACCCACTATTCCTTATAAAATCAATATTGTCCGCATAATAAATAAAACTATGTCCATGATATAATAAAAAATCAAATCCATTGAATGTTTGGGAAGAGTGAATATTAACTAAAGCAGGATTATTAACTAAAAAAACATTTTCAAGCTCATGCATTTGCTTTGCAAATTCCTTGTCTAAAATTGGTTGAGGTTCATAAACCATTACAGCATCATGATCTCCAGGACAAACTACAACAATGATATCTTTTCTTAGTTTGCCAAGCAAATTAGCTAATTCTTTATATTGATCATTAATATCTTTTAAATCTAAATCTTTATCTTGATTTGGGTAAACCCCGACACCAGCTACTAAGTCTCCTGTAATAAATAAATATTTAACTTTTTTAGCAATCTCAATTTGTTTTGTATCTCCCAAATTACAGTTCAACCATTCAATAAAATTCAAAAAAGCATTTCTATGAAATAACCTTGATCCGACGTGTATATCAGAAGTGCAAACAGCATAAACATCATCTGGACTTTTTTTAAGTTCTTTTGTTAAGGGAATATCTGGAAAAATAATTCTTTCAGCAAATAAAACTCCCTTGCTAAAACCCCCAAAAACCCCCAAAGTCTCGTCTAGCATAATTTCTTTGCATAAATTGTATAAATCACTATTTCTTTTGCCAACAATAACCTTTAAAACCCCAGTAAGATCTTCAAACTCTAAAATAAAATTGTCATTTTTTGTAATATTCTTGCTCATAAGCATGCCGATAATAGCAACTTTTTCTTTGTCTTTTTTATTTAGCACCTTGCTTATAGATATTGTGTCTTGTAATTCCTGTCTTTTGAGTAAAATTTCTCTTAAAGATTTATATCTTGTTTTAAAATATTCAACAAAATCTTGAAATTGGATTTTTCTTTCTACTTTCGTAAAATTTGTAACAATTTTTATATTTGGTTTAATAAGAAGATTATTTGTAAGAATCTCATCACCTTGTTTTAATTCTTGTTTTTCAGTTTTTTTTACAAAAAAAGAATAAGCATTTATATCTCTTCCTTTTTCAAAAAAAACTTTTGCCTTTTCAAACCCCACAAGATTCTCATTTAAGTTAAGATTTAACAGATCTTTACTAAGAACAAGAAAATTTCCCTTTTGAATATTCTTATCAAAAATATCTAGAGAATTTTCAAAATTACATTCAAAAATATCTGGGCTGACTAAATAATTTTTATTTAAAAAATATCTAATAATCTCTTTTTTATCCATTTCAAAAACTTAGCCCCTCTTTAAGCATGGTGTTAATTTTTAAAGCTACAGAATTAGGTATAGCAAGACAAATTTCTCTTGTTCTTCCATATCTTCCTTTGCTGATAACTTTTGCATTTATAATCCCCAACATATCTAACTCGGCAATTATATCACTGATTCGTCTTTGAGTTAAAGGCCTTTCATTGGTTTTAAAACAAAGCTCTTTATAAAGTTCATAAATATCACCTGTAACTATGCACTTCTCGCTTTTCAAGCAGATTTCAAGAATAGAATATAAAGTAAGTTTAAACTGTTTCGGTTGAGTATTAACAACATCTAAAATTTTATCCCTTTCTATTTTGGATTCTGCTAAATCAACAAATTCCAAACTCACTTGGTCTTTGTTTGCTCTTTCAGCTAATTCACCAGCTACCCTTAATAACTCCAAAGCCCTTCTTGCATCGCCATGCTCCTTTGCAGCATAAGCTGCACATTTTTCAATTACCCCCTCATCTACAACATTTTCCTTGAAAGCTTCTTGCGCCCTTTCCTTCAAAATTTTTTGAAGTTGAAGTGCATTATAAGGCGAAAATACAACCTCCTCCTCACTCAGACTACTCTTCACTCTCGGATCTAAATTATCTGCAAAAACTAAATCATTGGATACTCCAACTAAGGAAATTTCACTTTTATTTAGTTCTGAATTTAATCTTGTTAAATTATAAAGAATTTCATCGCCAATTTTATTTACTAATTGATCTATCTCATCAAGGACTATTATTAATAATATTTTTTTTTCTTCTATATATTTCAAAAAAGATTTGTAAACTTCATCAGTCGGCAAACCCGTAGCAGGTACTTCGCCGCCAAATTCCCTTGTCAGCTGTGCAATTAATCTGTATTCTGTATCCGCAACTCTTTTTAATTTACAGTTTAAATAAAAAATTCTTAAATTTACATTCTTCTTTTTGGAAACCTCTAAAATATTTTTAATAATATATTTTATTGATAAAGTTTTGCCTGTTCCTGTTTTCCCATATACAAAAATATTTGAGGGTTTTTCTAGCTTTAACGCTGGCGCTAAAATACCGGCAATCTGTTTTATTTCATTTTCTCTATAACTAATGTTCTCGGGCATATAGTTCGCTTGTAAAATTTTTCTGTCTTTAAAAAGAAAATTTTTTTTCAAATATCCTTCAAAAAAATCATTTAGCCCTTTTTCAACCATTAAACTTATGAAAATGTAAAATTATATTTAAAGATTATTATTCTCGGCTCTGGTGCAATCCTCTGATAATTATAATAAGATAATTTAGCTTTCTGTCT
>CAZELK010000002.1:0-129112 GCA_964513145.1 Candidatus Woesearchaeota archaeon | reverse complement strand
AATCAACGACACATGCCTTAATAGTTTTTGGTGAAGATTTTTTCCAAAAATGTTCTTCATTGTTTTTTGGTGAAGATTTTTTCCAAAAATGTTCAGGTCTTACATTATCTCAAACAGGCGTCACTTTTCGCTTGTCCAGCGATAGACTGCTGAAGCAGTGAATGATATTAAAGAGCTAGGATATTTAAATGTTATTGTGGTTCAAAGATATTTTAAAAGGATTTTCGGAAGATTTTCGGTTTCTTCGGAAGACTTACGGGATTTATGAAAAGTTTCCGACATGAGATTAACTGCAGAAATTTTTAAGAATAAAAAATATACCCCAATTCATCCATGTTCTGAAGAACATGGTTTTCCTGGGTACGGCTTTCATAAAAATAAGCGTAAAAGAGAAAGTTTTTCTAGTGTAATAAGAAGAAAAACAAAAAAGAATAAGAACATTATGGATTTTGCTGGTGCCTGGAAAAATACTAGTGATAAAGAAGCAAGAAAAATAAAAGAAGATATTTATAATTTAAGAAAAAAATCTACCAAAGATTTAGTGAGAAAATTTTAAAAATAATTAGTTACTAAAGTTATTTTAAGGCTTTTCTCAAGCAGGTTGTAAGGGTACAATCCTTATGGATAAACTGTTGCTGTCTCTTCGTTGTTAAATATGTCTTTGCAGATTATGAAGTAATAATTGTTGGATAACAAAGTCTGATGGCTCTTCGTGTTAGGATCTGTCATTGCAATTCCGTCTCCAAAACTAAACTGCTTGTTGTCCCATTGGCAGCTTGAATCTTCATTTGTTCTGACAACCAAAACATTGTTGCTTACATCCTTGTAAACCTGGCTTATTACTGGCTGGGTTGTTGCATCAGATATAATTTCAAATTGTACATCTCCTTTTTCAATATTTCCAGCCTTGTCAACACAAGTAATATAATAATTATAAGCACCCCTTCTTAAATTTCTCAATTGTTGTACATGTTCTGTTGAATTTGTATTCAAAAATAAAGGTATATTTGAAATCTGAGCATTTTTATTTGTGCTCAAGCCGCATACACTTACCCCATTTTCAGCTCCGCTAGATGTCTTGACTACAATTTTTGGATTTGATAAAAATACCCTTCCCCTTGGCTGTATATTATTAATTACCAATTTTTCTGTTCTTGTTACATCAAATTTATATCCTTCCTTATTGACATTTCTGTCATTAGTTTGTGTAGGCTTGTCTTTGCATCTAAAGTAAAAAGTATTTTTTCCCTTCTTTAATTCTTTCAATAAAGCCCCACATCTGTACAATCCTTGATTTATAGGTGTAACTTGTGTCCCTGAAGTTGGGCATATAAATCTCTGACCCATTAATTCAAAGTCTACATCTTTAGTATCCCACTTGCATTCACTGGGCTCATTTACAAAAATATCCAAGCCCAATTCATTTAACTCGCTGCTTACAAACCCATTGTTTTTAATTGATGTCAATTCAATTTTTGGTGCAGTTAAATCAGGACCTTTGTCAATTTCAAATCTTATATAATAATCTTTATTGTTTGCATTGTCATTATTGTCTTTGCATCTTGCATAAATATTATATTTTCCTCCATTAGTTAACTTCAAAGCCTGTTCTTGTTGTAATTCAGATGGCAGTGAAAACAACATTGTATGATTGTATCTGAATAAATTGTCTCCAAAATCAAATCTCATGTTCTCATATTTAACAGAAATATTAGTATCAAATTTGCATCTGCTTGGTTCGTCAGTTGATATTCCTAATTCAACTGGTGTAAAAGGTTTAATTAAAGTTGTAACAATATATCCTTGATTTTTCTTTTCATCAATTTGTAAATTCTTTGGTTTAATAGCATTTATTATAGGTGAAGTTACATCCAAAGGTGTTTGTGCAACACACTTTTCTTCTTCAGTTCCTTCATTAATTAGTCTGCATAATCTTCCTAAGCTTCTGCATCTATACTCACTGCAGGTTTTTCCTTTTTCATTGCATTTCTCGCAGTCTTCTCCTCCTTTTGGAGCTTCCCATGCATTGCAGGTAACACTAAAAGTTTCAGTCTTACTTTCCTTAAACAAAATATCAGTCAGACTATATATAGTATATAACCAGGCTAAAATAGTTATAACTTCAAGTGCTACAACAGCAAAGTCTCCAAATGCACCCCCGCTTACATCTACAAGTTCAGCCACCTTAGCATCTGGAACAGTATCAGGTGATTTAGTAACCGGATCTATAAACACCTGCCCTTTAGCATTTCTTAAAACCCATTGCGCTTCAGAACCAGTCTTTTGATAAACAAGTTCTGCTCCTTCTCTTACGTACCTTGTAGCATCAGACGGAGAATATCCCAAACTTTGTAAATCAAAAGAGCTTAATTGTTTTGCAGATCTAAAAGCTTCGCCATAAACACTTTGTGGAGTGCTTGATACCTTGGGAAAAAAAGAAAGAACTGATTTTGGCGCTAACGTTAAACCAGAACCTAAAGCACTAACAAATGTCCCAGCAACAGCTCCTGGAACTGCTGCACTAATTATTCCAGCAGCTAATCCAGTTCCAAAAATAATTAAAAAAGCTGGCCAGGTTCTTTCAAAAAAAGCACCTAAATTTGTTGGATCATCTTTTCTTAAGCTCTGTCTTGAAATCGTACTCCAGTCTTCAAAATCTTTTTGTGTTAAAACAAAATCAGTATCTTCGCTAATTCCTCCCGAACTAAAAACACCTTTAATATTATACTTGGCTCCGCAATCACCTCGAGCCTTGCACTGTGTTGCTGCAGCAACTACCCATTCTTTTTCCAGACAATGGCAATTTTTTATGCAAGTCCAGTCTGTTTCAGTTCCCAAACCCCCAATACCAATTCTGGCAGTTCCTCCGCGAACAAATTTTACATCACAGGCAACATTTCCTTCATTGCAAACAGATTGTGCCCCTGTTTGTGTACCTTCCTTGCTTCCACCGCCTTTTTCACCAGTCTCCCAGAATCTTAAACCAGGAGGAACTGTAGGAACACACATTCCGCCAAAATCAGTTATTCCAGCAGGAACATAATAACAGTCTTTATTTTCAATATTATTACAGCAGGTTTGTCTGCAGCAAGCTACTTTTTCAGCACCTTGTAAATTATTGCACACCCCACCACACTCACCACCAATTTGATTGCAGGAATTACATTCTTTATATCTGTTAGTCCTACATGCAGCTTCCAAGTAGCCGTCACCAACATTAAAAGCTTGTCCTAAATTAAAATTATTTATTGCCCCAGAAGTTCCTTGAATACAGATTTCCTCCCTGTAATCTTTGCAAGGTTCAATAACTTCTTCTCCATTTAAACATAAAGACCTGTAATGTCTGCTTCCAACAACATCCTGTCCAAAACCAACTCTTGCATCATATAAGCACCAGCTTTCTCCAGTTTCTTTTTCTCCTTTGGAATCTGGGCTTGCAATATTTTCAGTCGTTGTTTTGCAGCTTAAATCATTGCAGCTATAATCTCCAAATTTCATGTCAACATTTGAAGGAGATTTGCCGCATAAATTTCCTTGTGCATAATTGCAGTTTCCGCAATTTGGATCATTTGCTCCATTCAATTTGCAGCTTTTGTCTGAAGATAAAATAAAACCCTTATTATAAGAAGAATCTTTATTGCTGTCATAAACATTTTCAGGATTTCCGCATGAATCCAACCAGTAAACTTTTTCATCAAAGCATCCGGTTTTTTGTTGTCTTGCACAATTACTTCCAAGTAAAGGATTGCTGCAAAGTACATTTGGATGAAAACCAGTTTTCAAAATAGTTTTATTCAGGCTTGCAGTATCATCATCGCCTTTTTCTATACATGATGTTCTTGTTGCAAATACACAGCTTCCATCTTCAGAAACACAAGCCCCTTTTTCTTCACTCCTGCATTTATCTATGCACTGTACTTCATTGTCTATATTCTTGTCAAAAATAGTATTGACAAATGGAAATTTCGAAGTCTCTGCCTTGCATTTTGTTTGTGTAACAAAACTGCATTGATTGCTTATCTGGCAGCAACCTCTTTTGCATTGTGGAATTTCTTCAATAAATTCACTGCTCCAGACTCCATTATTTTTTTCGCACAAAGATTTTGGAGTATTGCTAAAACATTCTCCCTCTTTGTCATAAATGCAGGTTCCCAAACTGCAATAATTTGTATTCTCACAAGTTGTTAAAGAAGTCTTAAAATTAGTATTGCATTCATTTTTTTCTGTATAAACACAGGAATCTCCTGACTTTGTAACTTCACAGCACGCTTTTTGTCCTGCAGAACTAGAAGAGCTTCTTCTTTGCTGCGCTTCTACATCTTGAAAGTTCAATCCAAAATAAATTGTAGAACAAATTAAAATAAACGCCATAAACCATGCTTTTTCTTTAATAAATCTAAATTCCATCTCTTTTTTAATATTAAATTTTTCAGTAAATTATTTTTATAGTTTTTGTCAACTTTTTATTTAAAAAGTTATTTTGCTTAAGCTTTCAAATATTCTAAAGGCTTTTCTTAAAACAGTTCCTATGCTATTTATTAAAAATATTATCTATATAAATATTAAGTTTTGTTAAATCTTGCTGAAAATGCTGAATATTTCTTTTTTTACAATTTCAAAATCAGGTAATTCATTAAAAATCAAATTTTTCAGATCTGCTGACCAGAGTTTACTCATGCTGTTGATTCTCCCAATTAAAATCTTTTTATCAAATTTTAATGAATATAACTCTAATTTTTTATTTACCAGTTCAGAATCAAAATTAATTTTTTTTATTTTAAGCAAAAACCACGCATCATAAATATCTCTTGCTTTCATTCTTGTAAATATAGCTCTGATCTTTTCAGCTAAAATCTCTTCTTCCTTCATGGAAAAGATTTGAAAATTTGGAATTTCATTGTAAAAGGAAAATATATTTGATTTATTGGGCTCCTCAATAATCTTTTCTTTTTTGCTGATATTCAGGGGTATAAAGCACTGGGTTTCCTTGCTGCCATTGTACATCGGACCGTTTATTAATAACTTGATGTTAGTTTCATTTCTATAATCTTTTATTTCCTTTATTTTGGATTTTATATTTAACAAGCTTAAATTTGAAATTATTTGGCTTCCAAGTTTTTCAATATCTATATTTTGATTAAGTGTAAAGTCTAAGTCTTCAGAAAATCTGTTTAATTTGTAAATTTTGTATAAGCACGTGCCACCCTTAAAAACCAGTTCTCTGCCTAATTTGCCATAAATGCTAAATAAAATTAAATCCTGCAAATAATCTTTTTCTGCATTTATCGGGGATAAATTTTTCAATTTTGCAATTTCATTTAATTCATTCAAGTTTTGCATTTTCAATAACCTTCCATTTTTTATTTTTTAAGCCTTTATTTGGCAGAAAATAATCTAAAATCACATATTTAGGATCAACAAATTTTTTTAAGATATTATGTTTGTCTATATTTAATTTATCAAGCAAATATCCAAATCTCTTGATAAGAGTTTTATTTTTTATTCGTTTTAAAAAATCAATAAGTTTGTCTATGTTAATCTCTTCAATATTCAATGATATTATTTCATGAATCTCTGAAAAAGAAATCAGTTTAAATAATGCGCAGTCAATTAATATTTTTTCTTTCTCTCCTAAAAAAATGTCAAAATCAAGATACCTTTCTTTTTTATATCCAAAAAACAAGCTTGGTTTTATTTTTGTAAATTCTATTTTCACGTTTTTAAACGTGACCTTTTTGTTTTTTCTTTGTCTCGTTGTAATAACATTGATTGTTTGTGGCAATTGTTCTGTTAAATTATAGAATCTTAATCCAGCCCACCCGGAAACATAAGAAGGCCAAGTGATAAAACTTGCCGCAATCAAGGCATTTTCGTTGACACTATACTTGTCTTTTTCTACTTCAAATATAAGCCCGTTCTTTTTAAGCCTGTAAACAACTATTTTTGTGTAATTTCCATTCTTTTTTAGAATATCCCTGATTATTTTTAAATTAAATATTGGATATTTTTGTAGTTCTTTTATTAAGTTTATACTTTTCATTTTACCTTAGTTATCTTTCTTGATAACTATAGTACTATAGAAGTATTTAAATCTTTAGTTTTTCATTTTCTTAATAAGTTCTTATAAAGCTTTCTTTAGTGTTTATAAATGAATATTAAACATAAAAGAATAAGTTAAAGAGGTTCATCCTGGATAAAAAACTGAAATACAAATTCATTTTTCTCACTAGGAACATCTTTTATTTTTAAAATATAAAGCTTGTCAGGATAAGGCTGCAATTTTTGAACAATATAGGGTTTTCCAGTAGTTCTTGTTTTTAAAACTGAATAAGTTAAAGTATCCAAATTTCCATTTAAAGCCTCGCTGTCAACTATATCCTTAACACTATTATACAATCTTCCTAAAGGATAATTTAATTCTGTAACAAATTGATCCCTTCTTGCTTCTACATCACCCTTGCTGATCTTGACAGGTAAATTAGCTTTTAATATTACTTTATCCTCTCCAACATCAACATCTAAGCTTGCCTCACTCCTGCTCACATCTAATCCAAATTTATCAAATTGGTCTATGTCTAAGCATCTATTGATATCTTGTATCATGCCCTTTTCTAAAGAATTTTCAATATCACTTAATCTTAATCCACGGTTGCTGCATTCAGCTTTTCCTTGGATATTGTAGCATAAATAGTTTATATTGTCTCCTTTATATTGTCTAAATGTTCCTGGGTTTGTATTTAAATACCCTCCTTGTTTTCCTAGAAAGGGGATGTATTTTTCCCCAACTTCCTGCAGGCAATTTTCCACATGCGACTGAATTGGTGGAAATTCTTTTTCAAGATTTTCTAAGCTTACACCGCCAATATAAACTTTATTTCTTGCAAATAAAAATAAAACAACTAGGGCAACAATTATAACTCCAACTATTGCAAAAACAGAAACCTGCCCTCTCTTTTTCATAAATATTCACTCCTTTTTAAAATTTATAAATATTAGTTTTATCAATTATTTTCCAAATTGGTATCTTTTTAATTGTAATCTTATCATATTTAAAGTCTTCCTCTTTTCCATTATAAAAAACAACCCCATTTTTAATATTAAATTTGGTTAAAAAATAAATTAATGATTTTAAATCATTATTTCCAATAGTTCCTTCTTTAACCTCTATTGGAATAATGTTTTTCTTGTCAAAATGCAAAAAATCTACTTCCTTCCCATTTTCTCTCCAGTAATACTTTGCATCTAAAAACGTAGAAACTACGCTTTCATAATCTATGTTTCCATTCCAACCAAATCTTAAAGACCAATGAAAAGGATAAGCCCTTTGTAATTTTCTTGATGTAGCCCTTGCCCCAACCCTGTAATTTTTTACTTTTCTTATTATATAAGCAAATTCCAAATAATAAAAATGTTGCATCAAAGTTTTCTTGCTTATCATAAATTCTTTTGCAAGATCATCATAATTTATATAAAAACCAGGTTTATCAAAACAAATATTAATTAATCTTTCAAGAAGATCCTCATTAATATGCTTAAATCTTTTTGACAAGTCTATTTTTAAGACTTTTTCAATAACATTCTGCTTAATGTAATTAGCTATAATGCTTTGTTCATTAACATTTACAATTTCAGGAAAAGGCTTTATTAAATAATTTTTAAATTCATTTTTTATTTCTTCATCATAAATTTTTTTATTTAAATCTATTTTAATATTTTTTAATTCCAGATATTCAATAAATTCTAATGGTTTAACGTCGATGACAAAATGTCTTCCAGCTAGATTTACTTTAGCTTCTTTTTCTAATTCGAAACTGCTTGATCCCGATATAATTATTTTCAAATTTGGGTAGCCATCATAAATAATTTTTAATTTATTGCTCCAGTCTCTTAATTTTTGTATTTCATCAAAAAATAAATAACATTTTTCTTTTCTCCAATCAACATTAACTAATTCATTGTATTTTTGTAAAATATCTAATAAATTTTCAATTTTTTCATCAAAAGAAAAATAAAATATTTTGTCTGGTTTTATATCTTCTTTAAGCAAGTCTTCCATTAATTGGTACATTGCTGTGGTTTTGCCTACTCTTCTCAATCCGGATAAAATAAGAATTTGTCTTAATTTAACTAAATTCTTGATTTCTGGAAAAATTTTTCTTCTATAATCTAAAGCTAATTCCTTGCTTATTTTGTTCTCTTTCCACCACGGGTTAAATAATTCTATGATATCCATCTATGTAAACCTCACCTTATTAGTTTCTTAAAAGGAACTAATATATAAGATTTTCGTTTCATATAGGAAACTAATATATATTTATTAGTTTCTTCTAAGAAACTAATCTAACAGCCATTTCCATAAAGGAATAAACTTAATTATTTTACCTTCTAATCTCTCTTCTGCTTCATAGTTGTCTGTAATTATAAGCCCTTCTTTTATTTTAAATTCTCTTAGAGCTTCTATTATCCCCTTAAGTTCCCTTTCCTTAGAACTATTAATATCATAACAAACTTGTATTGCGCTTAAATTCTTTCCATTTTTAACTATAAAATCGCACTCATATTTATTCTTCCAGTAATAAATCTCTTTTGTAGTTCGTTTTAATAAAATAAAAACTATATTTTCATATAATTTCCCAATATCTTCAGAAAATTTAAATCCGACAATGTTTCTAATTCCTGTATCAACACAATAAATTTTTTTGGGGTTTATTATTTGTTTTTTATAAGAAAATTCAAAAAGATTTATAGAAAATATTAAATAAGCATCCTCTAAAGCCCTGGTATATTCAACTATACTATCTGTTGTTAATTCTAGTAATTTAGCTACCTTTGTAAAATTGCTAAAGCTGGATATATTTTGTAAATAATATTTTGCCAACTTATCCAGTTTGTCTGTGTTTCTTATTTCTTTTCTTTTTAATATGTCCCTATAAAATATAGAATCAAAATAAAAGTTTATTAATTCTTTTTTTATTTTCTCATCTTTTTCAAGCGAGACTTCGGGAAACGAACCATAACTAACATATTCTATTAATAGATTTCTTATTTTATTTTTATTATTAATTATATCCTTTTCATTTTTTAATAATACTTTATTTGCTTGTAAAAATTCACGGAAATTAAATGGAAAAATTTCAAAATAAGAAAATCTACCAGCTAGAAACGAACCTAATTCTTCCTTTAAAAGTGAAGCATTTGATCCGGTAATAAATAATTTAAATTCAGGGTGTAAATCATATATTCTTTTTAGTGTTTTTTGCCAATCTTTTATTTCTTGAATTTCATCAATAAAAACAAAAATATTCAAGTCAGGATTAATTAATTTTTGATATTCATCTAAGGCCAGATCTATTAATTCTTCTTTCTTAATCCTATCATCATCTGCTTTAATAAATAAAATATTTTTAGAATTAGTTTTGTTATTTATTAAAAACTCAATTATTTCAAATAAAATAGTTGTTTTTCCGGATCTTCTTACTCCAAGTATGGATATTATTTCTTTTCTTGTTATCCATGGAATAATATCCTTAATTTTCTCTCTAGAAATGCCTTTAAAAGTGTAATTTCCTGACCACCAGGGGTTCCATTCATATAATATGTCTTTCATCACTAGATTATGATCGAATGAATTATATAAAGCTTTCGATTACAATCGAATGATATATTAATTACTAATACACAAAAATTTCAATTACTAGTGAGCAGCAGAAATATTGTCTTTATTTTTTTGAAATTTTTCTTAAAAAGTTTGTTTTTGCTTAAGTTTTTTTAAAGACTGCCAGTTTTGCTTAAGCTTTTCTTAAAAGCTTATTAAACATTTATTTTAATTCCCTTAATATCCTTGTAATCATTATCTTTGCATTTAATATAATAATCATTAAAAGTTAATGGTGCAACATGTGTCGTCGTATCTTCTCCGCCCATTTTAATTCCTTGACCATAAATAAAATCTTTATTATTATACTCACAATTAGACTCAACATTTAAAATTAAATACAGGGCATTGGCATCTTTATAAAAAGAAACAATGTCTTTTCTCTTGCCGTCTAAAACAACTTTAAAACTAATTTTTTCACTGTCTTCATTTCCAACATTGTCTCTGCATTTGACATAATAATTGTAATTTCCTTTTTTCAAGTCAGTCTGTAATTGTAAATGATTCACGCCGTTTGTATTTTTAAATTCAATCATTCTTTCAAAAGGTAAATTCTGTTCACTAAATTTGCAAACACTTATTCCTTGATTGCTTCCTAAAGAAGTAGTCAGGCTTAAAGTAATATCATTCTGATAGCTAAAATCTTTTGGAGTAACATCATTTACAGTAATTACTAAAGGCTCGCTTTTAATTAAGCTAAATTTGTAAGATTGTGGATTTGTATTATTAAAGAAATCTCTGCATCTAAAATAATAACCATTAGCTCCCTTTTTCAGATTGTTTAAAGCTAATTTGCAATTATATTTGACAGGAACTGAACTAAACTCATTATTGCAGATTCCCTGATTTGTCATTTCATCATATTTTTTATCTTTTACATCATATCTGCAGATACTGGGCTCATTTAATTCTAATTCAAGTAAAGTCTTATCTAAAATATTTGGTACAATTGCGTTATTTTCAATGCTTGTATCAATAATTATTGGTGCTTGTTTGTCAATCTCTTTTTTAGTTCTAAAATTAATTAAATAATCATGTCCAATATTCCCATTTGTATCCTGGCATTTAACATAATAATTAAATTCTTTATTTCCTTCTAAAAACAAAGTTAAATTGCGTTCTTTCTTAAATAAAGTATCTCCAAAACTATATCTCATGTCTTCATATTTTGTAAAAACAGTAAAATCATATTTGCAAGTTGCATCTTCATCAGTAATAATTCCAAAAGTAAGTTGCTCGGAAGGATCAACTGGTTCTTTTATTTTATAGCCCAGTCTATCCTCTATTAAACTATAATCTTGTATAAGTAAAGGAGATATTTTTGGTGAATTAATGTCATTAGTATTAATATTTACACATTGAACATGATCAGTAAATTCATCTGATATTCTGCAATTTATTCCCAGACTTCTGCACCTGTATTCTGTACATTCTTTTGAAGAATCTTCTGTGCATTTCCCACAATTACTTCCACCTAAAGGAGCTTGCCATGGATTGCAGTCTATATTAATTGTTTTTTCTCTTACACCCCCGCCACTGTAAACAACAGATAAAGCAAGAGAAGCAATAGCGAGAATTGCAGCAACTATCCACCCAGGGGGCCCAAAATAACTGGACGTAGTAGCTGCAGTACTAAGAGAGGATGATGCTCCGGCAGCTGTAACTGCTGCCCCAACATAAGCTCCTTCAAGGGGATCTTCTCCAAATATAGGTGCTAATGAAGCCCCGAGAGCACTGCCTATAATAAGACCCATTAAGTTCGGTATAAATCCTGTCGCCAGATAATTCAAAACAGCATAAGATCCGGAAGCAGCTATAGGTCCAAAAATCAAAATATCATGGAGATACTTGTTTGCTTCTGTTTCAGGTGCATTTATTATTTTTTTGGATTCATCATCAAGAAATCTCATGCCCCCATAAATTCCAAATTTTTTTAAAAAATTAAGATAATTCTCGCTTAAAGTGTTTGGGCTGTCTCCTAATTCTGTTCCAGTCCAGTAAACATTTAATCCGCCGCTTCCTTCTTTTCCTAAAGTATTATAATTAAAACCGCAGTCTCCAAAACTTTTGCAGTAATTATTTGCTTCATCTATAAATCCCTGAGTCTCGCAAAAACAATTTCCTTCACATTCCCAGTCAGAAAACCTGTCTTCCTTAAGATAAACTACAGTGCAGGATCTTGATCCTTTATTGCATTTATTTTTAAGATCTTGTTCAGTTTCCCAAAACTTAAAACCTGTTGGCACACTTGAAATATCAACTTTAACTATAGAATCATAAATATTATTATTAACACATTCTGCTTGTGAAAATCCTTCTTTATAATTAAGTGGTATACAGACTTGTTCCCTATAGTCTCTGCAATTTTCTACAATCTCTTCCCCATTTAAACAACTGGCTTTGTAATGCCTGCTTCCTGGCCTGTCTGTAAAATTTCCAGTTGGACCGTCATAAATACACCAGCTCTCTCCATTTTTTCTGGGTTTTCCAGTATAATCCCACCCTTCATATTTTTTAGTATTTGGACAGTCTAAATTTCTGCAAAAAGCATTATCATTTTCTTTAACACATAAACTTCCATCATTAAAATTACATGTTTCAGCTAAATCTTCAGTATTGCCACAGGAATCAAACCAGTAAATATTCCCGTCTCTGCAGTCTTTGTAAGAATGTCTTTCACAATTACTGCATTCATTTAAAGTACTGCATTCTTTCCCAGAATTAAAATTTCCAGCACAGGTTAATTCATTTCCAGAGCTGCAAATCCCATTGCTAATGCAGCATCCGTTTTCATTTTGTGATTGCAAAATACATTCATTAATTGGAATTTTTTTAAAAACATCACCAAAATTATAATTACTTCCCAAAACAATGTCAGCTAAATTCTTGCATTGAATTTCTTGGATAAATCTTTTATCATTTCCAACAGTACAGCAACCAAGATTGCATTGGCTTACGCTCAAACAAGTATTGTCACTAAAAATTCTTGTATTTGTTCTGGTCTGGCAAGAAGATTTTGGTGTATTTGGTGAACAGCTATTCTGGTCAACACAACAGATATCAACACAAAAAAAAGAATCTTCACATCTAAGTGGACTAATCTGCCTGCCATTTTGCGTATTGCATTGGTCTCTGCTAGTATAAACACAAGAATCTCCAGGCTTGGTTAATTCGCAGCAAACATTATTCGATTGTGCTTCAACATCCTGGGAAATCTGAAAAACTAAGCTTAAAGAAACTATCAAGTAAATCATAAAAACAGCTTCCTCTTTTTTAAAAAATTTAAATTTATACATATTCCACAAAATTAAACTGATACTCTCAAACCATTAATGTTTTTTCCTTCACTATCTTTACATTGGATATAATATTCATTATAAACTAAAGGTGCTGAATGCATAGCTGTATTGTCATCGCTCATTTTCTCCCCAGCCCCAAATGAGAATTGTTTATTACTGTATTCGCAACTTGATTCTGCATTCAAAACAACATTTATATTAAAAGAATCCTTGTAAACATAAATTACAGAACTGCCAACATTTTCACCCAGAATTTTAAAATTAATCTTTTTGCTGTCTTCATTCCCTGCATTATCCCTGCATTTAACATAATAATTATAATTTCCTTTTTTTAGATTGGTTTGGGGCTGTACATGATGTGAACTGTCTGTAGTTAAAAACAAAGTCATCCCTTCATAAGCTAAATCCCTGTCACTGTATTTGCAAATGCTCTTTCCTTGTTCACTTCCGCCAATAGTTGTTAAACTTAAAACAATATTATTTGAAACTACAGAATCCTTGGGAGTAATAGGATCAATAGTAATATTCAAAGATTCACTTCTGATTACGCTAAATATAGATCCAGTATTAGTATTATTCATTAAGTCCCTGCATTTGAAAAAGAAAGTATTGATTCCTTTCTTCAAGCCAGTTAAGGCTGTAGTGCATTTGTATTCTGTAGGAATTAAGCTAAACTGGGCATTGCAAAGCGACAAATTATTCATGTCTTCATATTTTTTATTATCTTTTGTATCATATTTGCAAGTTGCAGGTTCATTCAGCACTAAATCCAAAGGAACTGCTTCAAGATTGCTTGGTATTACACCATTATTTTTAATGCTTGTATCGATTATTATTGGTGCCTGTTTATCTGGTTCTTTCTTTGTTTTAATTGTAATTAAATAATCTGTTCCAGCATTTCCATTCATGTCTCTGCATTTTACATAATACTTAAATTCCTTGCCTCCTTGTAAAATTAAGGTCATATTGTGCTTTGTTCCTAAAAAATCACTTAATGGATATTGCATCTCATCATATTTTGTAGAAAATTTAAAATCATATTTGCAAGTTGCATCTTCATCAGTAATAACACCGAAATTAAATAATTTCAATGGCTCAACATTTTCAACTCTATACCCTAATCTTTCAACTACAGGACTATATCCTTCAGCATAAGGACTCAATTTTGGCGCACCAACATCATTTGGATTAGAATCTACACATTTTATTTTGCTCAAATCTTGTGCTTCAGTATTAACTAATCTGCAGCTGGCACCTAAACTTCTGCATTTATATTCAGTACATTCCTTGGAAGAATCTTCTGTGCACTTCCCACAATCCTTTCCACCTAAAGGAGCCTGCCAAGGACTGCAGTCTATATTTATCGTCTTCTCTTTTACACTGCCACCGCTAGAAAGTATACCTAAAATAGCTGTTGTAATTAAAATAGCAACAGCAATAACACCAAAAATAATACCCCCAACACTACCAGTCACAAAAATTCCACCACTCAATGCACCTGCGCCTGGAGCTACAATAAGACCCCCAGTAATAAGTGGAAGTAATAAAGAAAACCCTAAAGTTACTTGACCTAAAGAGAGAAAAGCAATATTAATAATCGTAAAAATTGAATAACCAACAATCCCACTAATCAAAACTTCCTCGAAAATATCTTCATTATCAATATCTAAACTTGGAATAACTTTTTCAGTTTCAGTACTTAAAAAACTCATCCCACCATAAATTCCAAATTTTTTCAAACTTTCTAAATAAGCTTGTGATAAAGTTGTTGGATTGTCTCCAATTTCAGAACCAGTCCAGTAAACATTTAATCCGCCGCTTCCTTCTTTTCCTAAAGTATTATAATTAAAACCACAGTCTCCAAAACTTTTGCAGTAATTATTTGCCTCATCTATAAATTCCTGAGTCTCGCAAAAACAATTTCCTTTGCATTCCCAGTCAGAAATTCTGTCTTTTTTTGCATAATAAACAGTGCATTTTGTTGATCCTTTTTTGCATTGATCCTTATTTTTATTTGCTTCCCAAAATTTAAATCCAACAGGAACTGTAGATATATTAGCGTTTACAGGAGAATTGTAAATATTATTATTAACACAGCTAGCTTCAGAAAACCCGGAATTATTAAAATTAGCTTGTACGCAAACTTGTTTTCTAAAATCACCACAGCTTTCACTTACTTCTTCATTGTTTAAACAGTTATTTCTATATTGTATGCTTCCTGGCCTGTCTAAAAAATTACCAGTTGGGCTTTCATAAACACACCAGCTTTCCCCATGTTGCCTGGATTTTCCAGTATAATCCCATTCAGAATATTTTTTGGTTGTTGAACAATCTAAACTTCTGCAGTAAACATTTCCATTTTCATTGGCACATAAATTTCCTTGTGAATAATCACAACTTTGAATTAAATCTTCAGGATTACCGCAGGAATCAAACCAGTAAATATTTCCATCCTTGCACTCTTTATAAGAACGTTCCTTGCAATTACTGCACTTATTTAAAGAGCTGCATTTAGTATCTAGTTTAAAATCATCGCCACATGAAGATTTTATTCCATATTTGCAGTTATCAACACAGCAGCCTTCTTTATCATTCAAACTTAATTTTAAGCACTCTTGCTCACTTCCAGCAGTCTTAAATTTATCAGAAAAATCATAATTAGTTCCGTAAATCGTGTTAAGTAAATTTTTGCAGTTATTTTCAGAAGTAAAACTATACTGGTTGCCGGCAACACAGCATCCCAAAGCACATTCATTCACAGACTTGCAGGAAGCATCATTATTAATGCTATTTTGTTGTTTCTGGCAAGCCCCTTTTGGTGTATTTGGAAAACAGCCGTTAGCCTGGTCAACACAACAAATATTAGTGCAGTAAGAAGTGTCTTCGCATCTCGACCTGCTTGCTTGTCCATTTGTAACATCACATTGGGAAATGTCAGTATAAACACAAGACTCGCCATTTTTAGTTATTTCACAGCAGGCATTTTGACCAGTAGTTCTCTGCGATTCAACATCTTGAAAATTCAACCCGAAATAAATAGTCGAAATAATTATTAAAAAAATCATAGATATAGATTTCTCTTTTAATAGTCTCATCTTTTTTTGATTAAACTTTTTTAAAGTTTATTGACCTCTTTTTTTATATATTCTCACTTATTTAAGCCCGTATTAATAAAATCAGTATTTTTATTAATTATATCATTAGCTTTTCTTACGAATAATAAAGTTTTCTCTCTTAAACTTTCTATAGATTTCTTGTCAAAAGATATTTGAGTTGAATAAGAGGCATTTTCTCTTTGGTCTTTTGAATTAGCATAAAATAAAATATCTTCATTATCCAAATATATAATATTCAACATTTTAATTTCTTCTTCAGTTAATTCTTTTTTATAATATTCTTTTATCAAAGTACATAAAGTGGCATCATGATTTTTAGAGTAATATCCTTTAATTAAAATAAGTGCTAAAGCTATATGATAAATTGAATAATAACAACCAACAATAGCCCAGTCAGAATATTCTTTATCCAGAGTATCTTTAACAAAATTAAGATTATGCTCTGCTTTTTCAATATGTCCTCTCAGTTCCTGCTCATTAAGAGTTTGTTTTCTTAATTTTTTTATTTTTAGAAAAAACTTTATCTTATTGTTTAATCCTTCATTATCATTTAAGATTTTAATAAGTTCATTTTCTTTCATTAAATACCCCTTCATAAAAATATTTTCCATTAAAGACAGGAAAACCAGTTTCTAAAGCTGCTTGAACAACCCGGTCATTTTTTAGTCTTAATTCTTTATAAAATTGTATCTCTCTTATTCTAAAAATTTGAAGTTTAATTCCTGTTTGAGCCTCAACATATGCTTTGGCTTTTTCATTACTATTTTTTGTATAAATTATCTCTAATAAATCCAAATCTGATTCTTTGTTAAAATTACCTTTAGCTGTTGAACCGAAAACAATTAAAAAAACCGGTTTTTTTTCTATTTTAGAGAGATATAGTTTTATAGCATCTCTTCTTAGAATAGGTAAAGATTCTAATTTTTCAGAATCAAATAAAGGAAATAAGTCAGGTATATGCTTTTTATTTACATAAAATTTTTTTAAGTTTCCATCAGTTAATGCTTTTAAAATATCCATTTTTATTAAGTTATTCAAATGTCTTGAGATCGTGCTCTCATTTAATTTCACTAAACGAGAGATTTCTCTAAGGTGAATAGGTTTATTCTTATTTTCATAAAATAATTTTAATATCTTCCAAATTGCTGGTTTAAAAATAGTTTTCATTTTTCAAACAATTGTTTGAATTAAGTAAACATATATATAAATGTTTTGGTAGACAAAAAATTGATATATATAATGATAACAATTTAAGAGTTGTCAGATTTTATAACTTAATAAATATTACAACTTTTGTAGAAATAACTAAGTTATTTAAGCATTAAATGTAAGAATAATCAGCATAATTTTTTTGTTTAAAGATTAAGAATTTTACTTCTGATTTTTTCCAAAGTTTCATCGCAATCACGTTTCCAATCAGTTTTATCTAAAAGATTAGCCCACCCAAATACACTAAACTCTCCTTCAAATTCAACTTCTTTAAATCCAAAATTATTAATAAGCTCTTCAAAAACTTCAAAATGAATATCTTGATAAGAAACACGTTTATGTTTATGAGTACTTAATATTTTCAAAATGATTTTTATAACTAACTCCTCAAATTCTTCTTTTGTAAATTTCTTATTATGATAAAGTTGATTATACATGCTCTCTTCGTAAGTATGATAACCTAAATTATACAGATATTTTTTCTCTTGAATATTCGACATAAAAGTCATTTAAATAATTTAAGTAAATAAAACTTTTGGATTTCAAAAAGTTAATTAATAACCAAATCAAATAATTACTTAAAAAATGAGGCATAAACACCATATAAAGAAATTAACATTAAGAAAAGACTTAGGTTTAATACAGGCAATAGCTTGTGGTGTCGGAATAATAGTTGGTGCTGGGATTTTTGTCTTGTTAGGACCTGCAGCAGGTTTGGCAGGTAATTCAGTATGGATTTCTTTTATTATTTCAGCATTATTGGCATTATTAACAGGATTTAGTTATGCAGAACTAAACTCATTATATCCTGAAGATGGTTCTGAATATATTTATGTAGAAAATACATTTAATAAAAAATTAGCTTTTCTAATTGGTTACACAATACTTTTAGGCGGGGCAATTTCAGCCTCAACTGTTGCATTGGGGTTTGCAGGTTATTTAAGTTCATTAATCAATTACACTTACATAATACCTTTTGCAATTTTATTATTGATAATTTTGGGGATAGTTAACCTAATGGGTATTAAAGATTCATCATACTTTAATATAATATTTACAGGTTTGCAGATTTTAGGTATGTTATTCATAATAATTATCTCACTAAAATATTTTGGTTCTGTCAATTATTTGGAATCTCCGAAAGGAATTTCAGGCATATTTAGTGGAGCCTCATTAATATTTTTCGCATACATTGGTTTTGAAGGCTTGGTTAAACTGTCAGAAGAAACAAAAAACGCAAAAAAAGTAATTCCTATAGCCTTAATTTCATCAATCTTAATTGCCACAATAATATATATTTTAGTTTCTTTGTCTGCAGTTTCTGTTTTAGGTTATGAAACCCTGTCAAAATCAAAAGCCCCGTTAGCAGACGTAGTTAATCAGATTTTAGGAAAGGAGTATTCTATAATAATAAGCATTATAGCTTTATTATCAACATTTACAACAAGCTTGTTGATAATATTGGCTACCTCAAGAATGTTATATGGTGTTGGAAAAGACATTAAAAAATTAGAGATATTTTCCCGATTGTCTAAAAATAGAACCCCGTATATTGCTATAATATCAACTGTAATTTTATCACTAATTTTTGTGTTAATAGGAAATATAGAAATAGTTGCCAGCATAACTAACTTTACAATTTACTTGACATTTTTCTTTGTAAATTTATCATTAATAATTTTAAGGTACAAAAAGCCAAATATAAAAAGGAAATTTAAAGCTCCGTTAAATATTTATAATTTTCCAATAACTGGTTTATTGGGGATGATCTCGTCAGTATTTTTTATAATTAATTTGCAGTTAAAAATAATTTTAAGTGGGATATTATTAATATTAGTCGGAATAATTCTGGAGAGAATATTATTAAAAAAATTTAAAAACTCTGGTTAATTAACAGAAAATAAAAATGGGGCTATATATAATCACCGACATAAATATTTGAACACATCTATAGATGCACACGCGAGTGGTAAATTAAAAATAAATTTCTTGAAAAATTTTCCTTCATTGATTAAATTTTATAACATTAAGGATTTAAAAAATTAGCTAAGAAAACTATAATAATTTTTTCATCTCAAAAATAAATTCTTTAGATCTTTTAAGAGAAGTTTCAGCCTTCGCTTTTTTAATCTCTTCTGTAGATTCATATTGAAAAATAGATCTTTTTTCTAGTTCTTTGTGAAAATGTTCAATAATTTCATCAGCTCTTTTTCCTTCAATCTCTAAAGCTTCTTCTTTTGCTGTCTCATATTTTTCTAATAATTCTTTTTTTAATTTATTTCTAACAAAAACAATCAAAGCATCTGATGTTATTTTATGGCTTATTTTAGTTCCAATTTTATATCCTAATCTATATAAAACCGCATTAGCGATATAATACATAGAATAATAAGAGACAACAATAACCCATAAATTTGATAAATTTTGTTTAAAAATTTCT
Source organism: Candidatus Woesearchaeota archaeon (assembly GCA_964513145.1). Classification (GTDB taxonomy): domain Archaea; phylum Nanobdellota; class Nanobdellia; order SCGC-AAA011-G17; family JACPIM01; genus JAGWAC01. The sequence goes on along the minus strand of CAZELK010000002.1, from coordinate 109,393 downwards.
TCTGCCAATTTAATAGATTCTATATAATTTCTATTATAAGTTTCAGATATATTTGGGTTAAAAGTTTTGTATTTCAGAATAAGACCATCTTCAAGATTTTTCTTTATATTTTCCTGTGCTTCTTTTATTCTCTTATCTTCAAGCATTTTGAATTAATCTATAATAATCTTCAATTCCGAATAAAATAATATTATTTCTAAAGACCTCTTTACCAATATTAAATTCTGTAGTCTTTAACATAGAAAGAAATTCTTTAGAAGTAAAATTTAGTAAATGTATATTTAAAGGAATAATAGATATTAAATTTTTTATTTGTTTCTCTATAGAATTATTCTCAGTAATTAACATTAAATCAATATCAGATTTTTTTGTTTGATTTCCACTAGCATAAGACCCAAATAATAATAGTATAAAAAAAGGTTCTTTAATTTCTTTAAAATAATTATATAAGGAATAAAAATTCTTATTATTTAATAGATTCTCTCTTCTTATTAATTCAGCTTTAAAAATATCTGAACTAAATTCTTTTTGATTAATTAAGCATAAAGTAGTTTGTCCCATTTTTTTTGCTGTAATTACTTTATTCTTTATAAGTCCCTGCGTAATTAAATAAACAGTTTTATAATCAACATTAATCTTTTTAGAAATTTCTCGAATAGTAAATTCTTTTGTTTTATTATATAATAATAAACTTAAAACTTTATCAATTGTATTATGTATTAATACCATAATATTATGTATAAAATACATTATTTAAATATTTCTAAAAAATTTAAAAGCTTCAAAAGCATAAAACATCACACATCAGCGATAGCTTTTTTGTCGTGCTTTTCTTGGTTTAGAATCGTTTGGTTTACTCGCTTCAGCCATACGTATATCTGAAACTAAAAGTGCTCTGTCATATTCTAAAAATGTTTTTTTCAAAGATGGGTTAAATTGTGCTAATGCTTTTCCAACACCAGTTCTGCAAGCATCAGCTTGTGCATTAAATCCGCCGCCAGAAACAGTGACATTAATGTCAACTTTTTTTGCAATTTCTCCAGCCAAAAATAAAGGCTCTTGTATTCTTAGTCTTGAAATTTCTGGTTGATAATGGTCTAAAAGTAAATGATTTATTCTCACTAATCCTTTTCCAGATTTCAAAGTTACCCTGGCTATAGCTCTCTTTCTTTTTCCAGATGTTTGAATAACCTTTGTTTCTTTGGTTTTTTTCTCTGTCATTTTATCTTAAATTTTCAACAGACTTTTTTAAAGTTTTTGGTAAGGCTCAGTAAAAAAATCCTTTGATAAAACTCTTTCTTATCTGTTTTTTGTTAAAGCTTTTTTCTAAAAAGCTTTCTTTGCTGGTTTTCCTTTGTTTTTTAATTCTTTGCAAAGTTCATCTACAGTTATGTAATTACTCTTATTTAATTTTGTTGATTTGGCTTTTTCTAAAGTTACGCCATTGACATTCATTGGATTTCCTGGATAGCATTTAATTCTTTTAAACGCTTCTTTTCCCCTTCCTTTTTTATAAGACAACATTCCCCTTATAACTCTTTTAACAAATTTCATTGGTATTTTTGGCATAAAAGGTCCTTTAAAAGGTTCGCCCAAATTATCTCTCCATTTATATTTGGCTAAAACATCTTCTTTGCTTCCGCTAATTACAGCTTTTTCAACATTTATTATAGTAACTTCTTCTCCTAACAAAGCTTGTTTAGCGCTAAAACTAGCCAGTCTTCCTAATACCAAATCTTTTGCATCTATTATCATTTTATTCAATTTTCTCCGCATAGAAAGGATTAAAAGTTCCTTTTTCTTTTGCTAGATCTATGCTTCGTTTTTGACAATATAAATCTTTAAAATTTGATGATCTATGATAGAATAAATCACCGACTTGTTTAAAATGCCCACAATCTAAACATTCCCTCCATTTTTCAAATCCAATACAAATTAAATCATATCTAAAAAAGTGTCCTATAAGTTTTGAATATTCTCCTGCACTTTTTTTTGCTAACATCTCCAATTCTCTTAATCTAATTCTTTCGTTTGTTGAACTTTTTTGTCTCATTTTATTTTTTTAAATTTTTTTCTAAAGCTTACGCAATTATTCTTACTCCGCTGCCTTTGGGATTTTTTTTCATTAAATCTTGTATGCTTAAAACATTACTTAATTTCTTCTTTGCACTTTCTGAAAAATTAAAAGCTGATACTGTAACTTTATGGTCTAAATTACCATTGCCCAAAACTTTACCAGGCACTACTATGACTTCATTTTCTTTAGTTAGTCTGTTGATTTTATCAATATTAACTTCCCTCATTTTTCTAGTTGGTTTTAATAATTCTTCAGCAATAACTTTCCAGATTTTTGCTTTCTTGCTTGTACTTGTTTTCTTTAGTTCTGTAACTAATTCCAGCAACAAATTGTTTGTTTTTGTAATTTTTTTCATTTTATTTTAATTTAGTGAATTTTCTTCGTTTTTTCCGTAAACGCTTTTCTCAAAAGGGTTTTCTTATTTAACCTTTTTTATTAATTTATTAAATTCTTCTAATTTTTCATCAAAAGTCTTTAACGCATTTATTAACATTTCTTTTGTACTTAATTGTCCCCAAGATTCTATTTCGAAAATAAAATCTTCTTCACTTAATTTAACATCAATATTGTTCTCTTTTGCATAATCAAAACAAGCTTCATTCCATTTTAAAATATCAATTATTTCAATTTTCTTTCCATCAGCTTTGCATAAGCCTTTTGGGCATTGTTCAATAAATTCCTTGATTTTGCTGTTTTGTTTTATAATAAATTCCGGATAACCCATATAAACAACTAAGCCAGGACTAAATTTCATATGTTCCAATCCTTTGCCCAAAATAGCAGTTGCCTCTAAAACTAATTCCTGTTCTTTCAATAAAATTACAATTGGAATTTTATCATAAACTGGTTTTACTTTTGGATCTTGTGATTTTAGTTCAGAAGAATAAACAGTACAAGGTCCTTTAGCTTTTAAAACTAATTTTAATTGGCAGTTTTGACAGCCTTTTCCTTCGCATTTGCAGTCTTTAGGCAGATTATAAGATTTTAAATCAGTTGTTAATGGAATTAGCCCCATCCTGTGTGCAACAGTCTCATCATATAAAGCAGAATTATTTTTATTAAATTCAACAGTTTCAATAGCCATTACAGGAACTTCATTAATTATTAGTCTTCTTATTGTGTTAGCTATGACTGAATTTATACCCTTAAATACAAACTTTAAGCTGTTTTCCTGTTTGTCTAATAATTGAACATTCATTTGAACCTTTTATGAAAAGCTTCCAAGATATGAAGCATTTTGATTAAACTTTTTATAAAAGTTTAGTTTATAAACATTGCTTTTGTCCCTGCTAGTTTGCTGTTTTACTAAAATTGTATACACTTATAAGTAATAAAAACAGAAAGATTTAATAATAGTTAAAAATTAAAAATTTCTAATGGATAAAGAAAAATTAAAAGCTAAATTGGAAGCTGTAAAACAATTAAAAACCCAATATTACATAGGTAGTAAATCAGCTCTTCATTTAGTAAAAGAAACTGAAGGATCTTTAAATTTAGAACACAAGCTAAAAGAAGACATTTCTAAAGAAGGAATAAAATCTAAATTTGGCCCTTCTTACCTAGAATTAGAAGAAATAAAAGAATGTATAAAAGACATAACAAGTTCAATTAATGGCACTATAGAAGCAACTTATAAAATGTTTATGGGTAAATTCTTATCGTCAAAAAATAGGATAGAATATAATGAGCAAATTACCGAACCTGCAAAAGATTTATTTTTAAGAAATTTTGCCTTAAATAGGGCTAAATTAGCAGAACAAAATGAGAAATCCCCCAAAGAAAAAGCATTTATTTTAACATTGGAAGATTATTTACCTGGAATATTCTCTCAATATGCAGATTTTTTTAAAAGAAAAAATATTCCCGAAGAAGTTTTGAAAAAAGCAGTTAAAATATCTAAAGAAAAAATTTCCAGAGATACAAATGTCTTCTTAAGTACACGTTTTTTTGAAGGCAAGGCAGAAGCTGATAGACTAGAACATATTAATATGCGGGGAGGCAAATATAGTGATGTTCTTTTTGATAGGTTAGAAAATGAACAAGTAATTCATAGAGATGAAATGCAAAGAACTTATTTAGCAAGATTTATTGGTGAAAAAAATATAAAAGATTATAATGATTTCTTAGATACAGTTAGATTTTCTATTGAATCAGGAGATGATAATGAAAAAGAGAGAAAAGAAAAAGAATACTTAAAATTAATTTCCAATAGACATAAAAACTGGATTAAAAGATTCCTAGAGAATTAAAATAAAATGTCAAAAAAATTCATAAAACTTATGAACTCAAGAAAGAAAGATAGTCCCATGTTAGTTCCTAGTCCAAAAGACAGATTAAAATTAGAAGATATTTTTCATAGATTGGCAGAAGAAAGAAGAAAGAAAGTTTATGGAGAGAGATTCCACGCTAAATTTGTAGGCTTGTTTTATAGATTAGAATATGATTTTTGGGAAAAAGAAACTTCAGAAGATCCAGAAGATACAGAAATTCTTGGTTTCAATGGGGATGAAAGTTTTAATTTCAGACATAATCAAGAATTAAGAGATTCTTGGAAATTAATGCTTGGTTATCAAATAAGAAAGGCATATTTTGAAGAAAGCGTGGGTTTTTTAAAAACTTTAGATTTGGATATTGCAAGAACATTAACAAAAAAAGAATTATGGTCTCAAGCAGACGAGAAAAACACTCTTGTTTCAACAAACATATCAGTTCCAAATTTCGATGAAATTTATAATTTTGTAAAAGAACATATAAAATATACAATAAAAAACCATTAGTAAATTTCATCATGAGTAACTATAGCTTCAAATTTTACTTTTTTATTTTCCTTATCCCATCTAAAAATTATTCTTAAATTATCAGTTAATCTGGCATGATAATAATTTTTCCAATTGCCTTCTTTAAGAAATTCATGCAGTTTCTTCTGATAAACTGAAGAAGTTAGAATTCTATTTTCCATCTCATTTATATTTTTTTCAAAAGCAATATATCTTCTGCAGTCATTTTTATAATCATTACTTCTTCCTACATGCTCATCATCTAAAGGCACATCCAAGTAAGTTTTATTTATATACATGGTCTTAGAAATAATAAATAAAAGTTCTTCCAGATATTTTTTAATCTTGCCTTGATTTCTTTCAGTTAAAATTTCTTCAGATTTAATTTTAATATTGAACTTTAAGTCTTTGTCATCTAAATTTTCATATAATCTTTTAAGATCTGCAAAAGTACTTTGAACAAAATAAGAATCATTTAACTTTCTTAAGCACAAATTAATTAAATTTTCAATTAAACTCAAAACTTTTTGGTCATTATTTGACAGCATTTAATTAAATTGCCTAAATGAATTTTAAACATTTCTATAGAACTGATTGGTGCTTTTTTGCACCATAAGTATTACATTGATTAAATACTTAGTTTTATTAAAATACACTCGCTATAAATTTATTAATAACTAAAGATTGTATGTTTTTGGGCTTATAAAGAAAAATTCTCCTAAATTAACTTTTTAACTCTAATTCTTAACTTTTCTGGATATCTTTTCAGATAAGCTTCTAATTTTTTAAAATTCATCTTCTTTTTTATTTCTTTTAATAATTGTTTATCAATTGGCTGATTAAAAACAACCAGATCAATAAATGTTTTTTCTATATCTGAATATGGAAAGTAAAAGCTGCCTTCTTTCAAAAGCCCGAAACCAAAAAAATACTTTTTATTAAGATTTCTTATCAAAACATTTGTCCCTAAGATTTTTCTAATTCCCCTTCTAACTTTTTTTGTAGTTAGAATTACAGGTATTGTTTCTTGCTCCCATAAATTATAGAAACTTAAGGCGCTTTGCAGCCCCAAATAAGCCGGTTTAAATGCAAAAACAGAGAGGGAACTTTCATCATATTTTGTATAAAATCCCTTGCCGACTTTTTTTATTTTATTTTTTTTTAAAAGATTTAAAAATATAAAAGAAAAAATAAAATTATTCCTCTCTACTAAATAATCTAGAAAAGAAATCTAAAATTTTCTGTAATAAACTTCTTTGTTCCTTAAGTTCCTGTTCAATCCCTTCTATCCTCTCATTAATGTCTTGGCAAATCCCATTTCCACAGCTATTGCTTAGACATTCGTAGTTATTTTGGCAAGAATCTCTGTTTTGTTTTTGTGTTCTAACATCAGCATCCAAGTCACAATAAACTGGCTTTTCATTTCTAACAAATCTAGATCCATATTGCAAACATCTGTTATCAACCTTACAGCCATTATTGCATTCTCCATTTGGTCCTATAGGAGTTGAAGTTGATTGACATCTTGTTCTATCAACTAAATTCTCTTCATAATTAGCTCCTTGATAAGTTACTCCAAAATCTTTTAAGCAAGTTCTTTTAACAGGAACACTGCAAGGTATACTACAGGATAAAATTCCTCTATTTTGGTCTAAATAACCTCTTGGTTGTAAATTTGGTATTGGATGATTTGAGTTATCAACAAATGCTGGAGGTACAATTAAATCCCCTAATTCGCCACCCATACATATTCCATCTGGATTTAATGAAACAGCATACATTAAAGCATTTGAAACAGGTATGTTACAAGTTTGTTCATTATCGGTTTGTCTATTTCTTTCTTCAGATTGATAAGGAACATTGCTTGTGCTTAAAATACCAATTATTTTTACTTCATTTCCAGAAAGTCTATAATTTTCAAAATCCTTAAAGACTTTTGTTGCAAAACGAACATCCATACTAGCTTTTCCTACAATCATTAGAGATTGTTTATTATTTTGAGATACAAATTTAAATATAGCTTCACCAGATTTTAAATTTAAATCTCTACATCTAATGAATTTTTCAACAATAGTATTTACACAATTATTGTTACTGTCAAGACTTGATAATGCTATTGTATTTTTTGAAAAAGGGTCAAATAATTCTGTATCTTTGAGAATTGTAACAGTAACTTTGTTGTTCTTTTTTGCTAAAAATTGTAATTTTTCTGTAATGTCTCCTGCCCCTAATACATCTTGCGCATCAGACCTGCTTCCTACAACAATAACTGTATTATCATTGTAAACTCCTTCCTTTGAAACAAAGGGCTCTGGCAAGTTAGATAAATCCCCATCAGAAGAATATCCTTTCAATATTATTATATCTTTGACAACTGGCTTTACTTCAATACCTTGACTAGAATCTGAATCTGTTCCTGTTTGTTCTGAACTTGTTGAAGCTGGTCCATTAATTGTATCAATAACACCATTAACGTCAACTAAAACTGCACCGCTGCTACCTACATTTTGCAAAGTTACTTTCTTGCCTTCAACAGTTACAACAGCTCCAACTCCCAAGTCAAATTGATTTTTATTAATCAATAGGGTAGCTCTTCTATCGCTTTTAGCTACAGCATATTGTGTATTTAATACTTTTATTTCAATCCCATTAATTATTTTTGTATAAGGGGCTACTTCTGGATTTTCCTCAGTTGTTGGAATTGAATTAGGCGAACCATTAATAGTTTCAGTTTGGCCACTTACATCGATTAATACTGCTCCACTACTGCCAACATTAACTAAAGTTATAACTTTTCCATTAATATTGGTAGATTGCCCAACATTTAAGAAAACTTTATTGCCATTTACTAATAATGTAGCACTTCTCTCACTTTGGGTTGTTGCAAAAGTAGTCCCTAAAACTTTAATTTTTAGACCGTTAATAATTTTCTCATATTCTGGATAAGTTTGATTTGTTTCATTTGGATTTATACAAGCACCATATTGACAACCATTTGGACAGGGAACACCTAACCCATTGGGGGAATAAATTGCGGGATTATTAGCACTGCAAAATGCTTCTTCTAAAGCACAATATTGACCAGAACAAGAACTTACAGCTTGACCTCCACCAGCGTTATATCTTAAAAAACAAGTATCTTCAGTAATAATTCCACCACTTTGGGCAAAACCATTTGTAAAATAATTTAATCCACCATCAGAATCAGTACAAGAATAAAATGTACCTGTACTGCCATTTGTGTTATTACTTTGATTATTTTGTGCAAAAGACATATTACTTAACACACTTATTAATACAATAAATAAAATTAAATTTACAATCTTTTTTATATTCATTTTTATATCCTCCGAAATTTGATTTATGATATTTATTTTAGTGGAACTATATATAAGATTTTTCTGGAACAATGTGGAACAATTAATGGAACAATCATTTTTCAAGTAATTCTATTTTGCTTACCTTCCCAATTCTTTTTACTTCAATTATTTTTTTCTGTTCTAGATTCTTTATGTGACGAGAAAGACTTGCTTTTGGTATGTTTGTATCGTAACGTATTTTAGCTTGTGTAGTTTCTCCATTATGCGTGATTAAAGCCTCTATTATTTGTCTTTCTCTTTGAGATAGTGCCTTCATTAAAGTATCAATCTTAGAAATGGAAATCTTATTTTTATGTTTTCTTTTTTTAATTTTTGCTTTCATTTCAAATATATTTTTGAATTTTTTATTCTTTGTCAAAAAAAGAATAATCAAAACTATTAAAAACACAATCAAAATCCAAACTAAATAATTATTATTTGCTTTAGAAATATCAATTATTGTCTTATCTAAAACTATGCTTATCTCTTTTGTCTCATTCTGAATTAAAACTACATTGCTAAAACCAATTGCATCTTTATATTTTGCATAAGCTTTACAAGAACCACTTGGTAAATTTCTTATAATGAAAGTTCCATATTCATCAGTTTTTCCAGCAATAATAGATGAACCGCAATAAACTTGAACATCAACATTGCCAACCAAATTATTTAAACTATCAACAACAGTTCCAGTTAATATTCCCTTATTTTCAGAAATAGTTATAGGTAGAAATAAGAATAAGATTACAATTTGCAAAATCAAAGTTTTGTTCAATCTAGCCACTTTTTAAAAATAAAAATTAAAAAATTATTTAGTACAACAAAGTACACCAGTTAACCTCCAAGATTCTGTTCTAGCATAAGACAACCAAGTAACACTAGGGTTAGCTGCTGGAGCACATTGTTGATAAATATAATCATCTTGTAAACGAGGAGTATTTCCACCAAATTTTCCTGCAAGAGCCTGTGGGATTATAACTTCACTCCATTCTTGTTCCATAACAGCATTTGAACAACTAGCATCAGAGAAAGAAGCCTTATAATATTTTATTTGGTAAGCTGCCGGTTTATATCTATTTGATAACATTTTTTGACAAATATCACCAGCATTGCTATTTGCTAATATACTCTTTTGTGCTTGATTAGCAACATATTGACCATCTAGAAAAATACAAGCTGAATTGCCTAATGTAAAAGTGGGTAACCTAACTTGATTTCCCGTAATTTCATTTCCATTCACAAAATTAAAAGAAACCATTGCAACTAACAAAACTAAAACAACACTAAAAATAATTTTACTATCTTTATCCATAAATATTCACCTCATTTATAATAAAATATTTTAAAAATTATGTTGATTAAAGAATATATATATATATGTGGATAAACGCGCGAGTGATAAAAAATTATTTTATTTCGTAAACTTTCTGGTTTTCTCGGAAATTTATACAAGACAGTCGTAATTCTTCCGGATTAAAATTAAGCTATAAAGCTCATAACAACATTTTAACAACAGGACAAAACTACTGGACAAGACAAAGACCAGCCTGAAACTTATATAGTTTGGAGTCTTTTCATATCTATGGATAAAAAAGGGGATTTGTCAATTCATTATTGGCAATTGCCTGAAGATATATTTGTGAGTTTAAAAAGAGATTTTCATGAAAAATTATGTTATATAATTCAAGTTAAATTAAAATGTAAGTACAAAAATTGCTTTCAATACATTTTAGACTGTAAAGATTATCACTCTAAAAGATTATTCAATCAAGAAATAAGACTTACAATAAAAGAATTAAATCAATTAATAGAATTTTCAGATATATCAAAAGAAGAGGTCGAAGAAAATATAGGAACTATTGGGAATCAAGAAGATGGAACAATAATAAAAAATCCCAAACTCCCATTTAATTTAAAAGATTTATTTTATGTTGCTCCTCATTTAATATTTGATGGTTCGTTCAGATTTAAAAGAGGAAATTATTTTTATTCTTATGAAGAAACATTAACTGAATATCATAAAAAGAGATTAAATATATTTGGAGAAGTTCCAATAAATTTAATGGAAAAAGAAAACCAATTATACTTTTCATATACTATCGCCTATTTAACAATAAAAATTCTAGAAATTAATTCATTTAATTCAAAACTTTGTATTTTATCAGAAAAATTCAAGAAACTTGCAAAAGAAAATAAATTCTTAACAGATGAAATAGTAAAAGCATTAATTATTGATGAAAGTGATATAAATGAAAAAGTAAGAATAGAATTATCAAATAAAAAATTAGTTGAAGATCTTCATGAAATTTTTAGTATTTATTATAAATTAAACAAAATAGCATCAAGAACAAGAAAAATAAACATAAAAGAAAAAGGTAAGATATACAATTATATAAGTACAGTATGGAAATTTTGTTTTAGTGCGTCTAGTTTTCAAGATTTATATAAGTCAATCTCTCCATTACCTATAAATTACAAAGAAGAAAATCTTTTTGCTTTATGCAATATTCAACTTCACCCATGGTTTAAAAGAAAACCAAAAGAAACTAAAGATTTAATTATTAATTCTTTAAAAGAAAAACCAAAAAGCGTATCTGAACTAGCAAAAGAACTTCAAGTCGGAAATTCTGTAATAAGAAGTCATATCAAAGGGAATAAAACTTATTCCAAATCGTTAATAAGCTCAGGTCAAGTTATAAAAACTGGTGAGAGAATTTTAAGAAAGGGAGGTTATGCCAAAGAAGAAATTTTTGGAATTAAATAATTGTTACTACTATTTAGTTAAACTCGGCGACCTCTGCGTCCACCTTTTTTTCTACAACCATCACTAGGAACTGAAGTTACATCTTCAATTATACCCACTTTTAATCCTACTCTAGATAAAGTTCTAATTGCTGCTTGTGCTCCTGGTCCTGGACTTGTAGGCCCATTATGACCGCCAGGCGCTCTTATTTTTATGTGAATAGCATTAATTCCTTTTTCTTTTGCTTCCTCAGCTGCCTGTCTCGCAGCACCCATTGCAGCAGTCGGACTGCTTTCTAATCTGTCTGCTTTTACCATCATTCCGCCAGAAGCTTTTGAAATTGTTTCTGTACCGCATAACGAAGTTATATGAATTATAGTATTATTATAAGATGAATAAATATGTGCTATTCCCCATTTTAATTTTTGTTGTTTTTCCATTTATTTTCCGTTTTTTGCTAAAGCTTTCTTCTAAAAAGCTTTTACCTCAACTAATGATTCTTTTTTTCCACCCTCAATTTCTTCTTTCACATGTTTCTTTTCTTCTTTTAATTCTTCTATAGCCTTTTTAAATCTCTCTGGATGATTTTCATTGCTTAATTTTGAGTTTAAATTAAAAGATATTTTTGCTTCCTCATCTTTTAAAACCAAATAAGAAGGAATATTGGATTTTCTCCCATTAACAGAAATGTGCCCATTTGTAATAAATTGTCTTGATTGTTTAATTGTTCTGGCCAGTCCTTTTTTAAAAACTAAAGTCTGAAGTCTTCTCTCGAAGATATTTTCTATCTTTAATCCTAAAACATCATCAAGTGTTGCATTTTCATTTACTAGATTAAGTTTAAAAAGTTTAGAAATTAATTGCTTCTTTTCTTTCTCGCTCTGCTCAGTATATCCGGCAATTAAACTCTTTGCCTGAGATTTAAATCTTTTAATAATTGAAATCATTTTCCATACTTCTTTCTTGTTTTTTAAGCCAAAATTATTTACTAGTTCTGCTTCTTCCTTAAGTCTTGTCGCCTGCCAAGGATGCGCAGGTGTTGAATACTTTTTTCTGTTTTTCTTTGGATCTCCCATGTTTATTTTTCCTAGTTTTTTTCCATTTTTTTGTTAATTTTTAGTTTTTCCCTAAGTGCTTTGTCGTTTTTTGCTTAAGCTTTTTCTAAAAGCTTATTAGCCTTTTTTACTCTTTTTTGGTTTCTTTACTCCCAAAGATTTGCCTTTATGGAAATGTGATCTTGTGCTCTGTCCTCTTACTGGTAAGCCCAAAGCATGTCTTATTCCTTTGTAAGTCTTTACACTTTTCATTCTCTTTATATCGAAATCTTTTCTCAATTTTAAGTCAGGTCCAAGTAAATGTCTGTCTTCCCCAGTTTCAATATCTTTTCTCCTGTTTAACATAAAAGTAGGAAAATTATATTTTAAGGGGTTTTTAACTACATCCTCAATTTTTTTTACATCTTCATCATTTAAATCACCTATTTGTTTAAATTTATCTAGATTTAAGTGATTGCAAACAGCATTTGAAAAGCTATAACTTACCCCATAAATTTTTGTTAAAGCATAAAAAATCTTTGTCTCTCCATTTATATCTGCATTAGCTATTCTGACTATTTGTTTCATTTCATTCATTTTTGATTTTTATAGAATAGGGTATTTAAAAACCTTTTCAATTAAACCAGTATCTGTATACTACAACACAGCATTTCTACAAAAAGCTTTATAAAGGAAACTTTTATTATAATTTTATGGCTAGAAGAAAAGGCGGAAGCAGAAGAAAAACCCGTTCCAAACTTAGACGAAATGTTAATGATAAGGGGAAGGTTAGCCTTAGAAAGTATTTACAAAATTTTAAATTAGGAGATAGAGTTTATTTAGATATGAACCCTTCAGTACATAAGGGGATGTATTTCCCAAGATTTCATGGGGCCAAAGGCATAATAGGAGACAAAAAAGGTGAATGTTATTTTGTTCATATAAAAGACAAGAACAAACCAAAGAAATTAATAGTACATCCAGTTCATATTACAAGATTATAGATAAAAATGGCAGAAATTGAAATATTAGAAGAATTACCACTTAGTTTATTAGATGTGAAAGATTCTTTAGAAAGTATAAACAAAAGAGACAAAGTTTTGTCCCCAAAAGGTACGAAGGTTTTAGAATATATTTCCAAGATAGCAGCAATAAAATCTAAGGAATCAATTGAAATGAAAAAGAAGTTGTCTGAATTAGGGGTTGAAAGACTAAAAGAAAAGCAAATAACAAAGCTTATTGATTTAATGCCTAAGGACATAGATAGTTTAAAATCCATACTTACTGGTGACAATCTTACATTGAAGCAAGAGGATTTAAAAAAAATATTAGAATGTTTAAAGTAACCATTTTAGAAAAAGAATTAACCAAGAATGGAAAAGTAGAAGAAAATGTTCAAGAAAGATGTAAAAGAAGAAAAAGCAATAATATTGGATTTTCTTCCGAATGGATACCCGTTCGACACAAGACCAATGCACAGAAAGACTCCTATAGCTCAAGCTCTTGGTAAAGAACACTTTATAATTCTAGAATTAGTTCCTAAAAGAGATGTTTTTTTACAGCCATATGAAGAAGTTTATATGGGTGAAGGAAAAAGGGATAAAATACATCATATTCTAGGCAGAATTCCTGCTGATAAACTCACCCAAACAGCCCAAACAGAATTGGAAGTAATTATTTCTGATCTTGTTACTAAAGATGAAGCTAAATTTGTCGAGTTTTTTAACAAAGCCGACCCCATAAATACAAGAAGACATCAAATAGAGCTATTGCCTGGAATTGGGAAGAAACATATGGCTGATATTCTGGAAAAAAGAAATGAAAAACCTTTTGAAAGTTATGATGATATTAGAAACAGGGTAAAATTAATACCAGATCCAAGAAAATTAATTGTAAAAAGAATACTAATAGAAATAAAAGGAGAAGACAAATATAAGTTATTTATTACCTGATTTAATTGAGCTTTGCACAAGAAATAATTATTTTCTGGGTTAATGCGAAATAGAGTTTCCATAATTCTGCAATGCCTAAATCTTTAAAGTAAAAGTCTGATTTTATTGCTAATTTAGGAAAATTTATACTAAAAAGTTTTGATTATGCACCAGAGAAGACCAAGAGAAAAATTTAAAAGGCATCACAGCCTTAATTTTTTTAAATAGGTGTGCAGCTAACTATCGGATAAGCCTTAAACTTGTCTGAGGAAAGTCCAGCCACTTAAACTTTTGAAAAAGCTATAAAAAACTTTTTTTGAAAGTGAAAGTGTCACTTTTGAAAAAAAGAACTTGAAAAAGTTGGCAACTGCTCAGAAACGAGACCCCCTATGGGTAGGATGAACATGGCGAAATTTCCTGAAATGGAAATGAGTTAACCCAAAGACATTCCATAGGAATGGATGAAACGGCAAGCCCTGACTAGTGCAAGTCTATTACAGACGCTTAGTAAAATGTTAGCCTGAATTTTTCCGAAAGGAAATTCAACAGAAGCTGGCTTATAACACACCTATTTTATTTTTTAATCCCAAAATGAAAAAAGAGAATTTATTTCATGGATTTATTATTATTTTTATATTATTAATTATTTATTCTATACAAAAAAGAAGCCCTTATGTCCTCGATTTATCAGCTTCCGTTATCATCCTTATTTTTTTATTCAAGTCTTATAAAGAATTTAATTTAAACAACGCAATCTTTTCTTTGATATTTTTATCTTTATTATCTCATAATCTTGGTGTCTTTGGATTTTACAATAATTCACCAGTTTATTTTCAATATGATCATTTAACTCATTTTATTGGTGGGTTCTCTCTGAGTTTATTTTTCTTAAATTATTTTTCCAGATGGTCTAAAAATAAAGCCATAATAATTTTATTGGCTTTATGTACGGCCTTGGGTGTTGGATCTGTAATTGAAATAATTGAATATCTCGGGTATTTGGTTTTTGGTCAGGGAGACGGACTTTTTTATTTTGGCGGCACAGGAGATTTAGGTTTTAAGCAAGACCCATTAATTGGGGCATGGATAAATTCTTCTTTGGATATGATATTTAATTTAATTGGGGGTTTATTTGGCATAATTATTTATTTTTTTATGAAACTTTTTAAATAATCTGGGTTATATGATTATATTTTTGCAATTTAATTATCCTGTCAACAAAACTCTCTATTTTGCTTTCATGACTAACTATGATTATTTGGTTGATATTTAATTCTTCTAAAACAAATCTTAACCTATCCAATTGTTCTGCTGAAAACCCGTCTGTTGGTTCATCTAAAATCAAGACATCCTTTGTTTTTATTTCGCTTACGAATGTGTTTATTATTTGATTTAAGGCTAGCCTATAAGCTAAAGCTGCTGCTGTTTTCTCACCGCCTGACAAATTAATATATTCAATTTCATGCCCGGCAATTTCAATTATCGGCGAGAATTCTTCATCTAATTTAACTTTTATTGATTCACTTTCTACCAGCATATAAAACCATTTTTGAAAGAAATTATCAAAATCATTTTTTATTTTTATTAAAACTCTTTTCTCTATTGCTTCTAAAATATTTATAAATTTATTTTCAAAAAAATTCTGCAATAAATTATTTTTTTCCAGCTTCTTTTTTGTTTCCTTTATAAAATCTAATTCTTTGTTTATTTTTTCCAGGTCTTTGTTTATTAAAATAATTTCATGTTCTATAATTCCTTTCTTTATTTCAAAATCTCTTTGTTCAGACTGATTTTTAATTAATTCTTCTTTTAAACTATTATAAATTTTTTCAATATCCAAGAACCCCGATATTTTTAGCTGTATTTTGACTATTATTTCATTTAATTTTATTATTTCTATGTTTAAATTTTTATTATTAGTCTTTAAATCTTCAGTTTTTTTAATCTTTTCTTCTAAATTTATTTTTTTCAGTTTTGATATTTCTATAAAACCTTCTTTCTTATTTATTAAGTCAATTTCTCCTTTTAATGCATAAATTTCCTTATTTATCTGCTCTATTTTGTTATTTATCTCAACTTTCTCTTTTTCTAGATTGTAGTTTATTTCATTTTCCTTGCTTATTATGTTGTCTTTATATTCTTCAGAAACTTTTTGCAGGCATGTCGGGCAAATATCGAGCTTTTCTATGCTTTTTTTTACTTCTGAAGATGAAATCTTTTTTAGAGCAATAACTTTTTCTTTTGATTTAAGATCATTAAGCTCATCATTTAATTTTTTGAATTGATTTTCTTTATCTATTTTAATATTATTATCAATTAATATCTCATCTTTTACTTCGGATATTAATTTCTCAATGTCTTTTTCCAGTCTGTTTATTTCAGCATCATTCTTTTTAATCTGGTTATTTTTATAATTAATCTCCAAAGTTTTTAATTCAGCTTCTTTTTTATCATTGTTTAGATCCTTAATGCTCTCTTCAACAACCTTTATCTCTTCGTTTTTATCCGAAACAATCTTTAAGACATATCCCAGTTTAATCCTGCATTCTTCTGCAATTTGCTTATTTTCTGTTAGCTTATTTTCTTTTTTGATCTTTTCTTCCACTTGATTATGGTAATTGTCAGCTATCAATGATAATTCTCTTTTTTTTGATTTGAGAAAATCGTTTATTATTTTTGAATTTTCTTTTATTCTCTGATATCTGTCTATACCAAAAACCTTTCTTATTGTATCTAATCTGTGTTCCCTTTCTCCGAGAAGAATTTGTTTCATATCTTCCTGAGGCGTATAAATTGTGTAATTATAAATAAAATACTTTGATTTTGTTAAATATTCTTTTGGATAGTTTAGCGTATTTATGATAAATTGTTTTAATTCAACTGCTGCATATTCTTTTTCATTTTCATTTATTTTTAAATAACCATAATCCTGGGATATTGAATTTTGTGTTCTTTTAAGTGTTCTTCTTATTGTAATTTCTTTACTGTCAATTTCAAATGTTAACTCTACATATCCATTTTGCTCTCCATTTCTTAACAAAGAACTTCCGCTTAGATAACCCTTTCTTAATCCAAATAAAGCAAAATCTATAGCCAATAAAATAGTTGACTTGCCAGAACCAATATTCCCAGCCAGTAATGTTATGCCTTTATCCAGATTTATTTCATCATTAATATAGCTGCGGATATTATTTAATCTGACTTTTTTTATTAACATAGTTCTAGAATTTTCTCACTGTCTTTTATAATTCTTTTTTCGAAATCTGTATTTTTTTCGCCCTCATCTTTTTCTTTATCCAGTGTCTTCATTATTTCTTTTATTAAAGCAAAATCATTTTCTTTTCCTTTTTTGCTTAGAACAAGTTCTGGCAGATTTTTTTCTATAATTGAATCTTCAATTTCCTTTACACTATTATAGTTTTCATTCTCCAAAATTTCATTTTCCTTGCTTGTTAATTTATGGGTATTTTTCAGAAGTATAAATGCTTCTTTAGCCAAAACTGTAATTTTCCTAAAATTTATGTCTGTTACTTTTCCTGTTATTAAAGTTCCGAATACCCTTAATAGAATAATCTTATCTTTAATATCATTAGTCTTTATTTCATTTATTATTTTCTCTTCTGCTTCTTGGCTGCTTAAATTATTTACATTAACTTTTAAGTTTAAAGTTTCTTTTAATTTTACTTTTATATGTTTTAAATTTAGATCATGATCTATTATATAGAACCCGCCGCAACTTAGCTCTTCCAATTCCTTGAAATTATTTGGGAACATCGGGCCTGGAAATGTTATCAAACCGTAATTTTCTTTTTTTATATCAAAAATATAATGTACATGGCCCCCGGCATAATAATTGAAATTTTTTGGCAAGTCTCTATAACTATAAGATTCCATTTTCTCCATTTCAGCTGGCTTGAATTCTTCCAGTGCTGTATGAAACATAAATATCTTGAAGCCTTTTTCTTTCTCTAAATTTGATTTATCCAATCTTGCGTAATCAAATTTTTCCAAACCTAACTTTTTTCCGTATAAACCTGTGATTTTTGTGTTTGTTTTGTCTAATGTAAATTGTAGTTTTCCATTTTCATCAAATTTAACTACATTATGCAATAACCCGGCATTTTCAAGAACATCCATCATTGTTTTTCCAGATGGAGAAAAGTCGTGACTTCCTGGTATGGCATAAACACCAATATCATGCTCATTTAGTTTTTTTAGAATTAAGGCTACTTCTTTTATTAGTTCTGTCTGTGGCAAGGCAGTATCAAATAAGTCTCCTGCAATTAGAATAAATCCTACATTTTCTTCAATACATATTTCGACTGCTTTTCTGAGACTTTCTATACCCAGGTTTCTTAATTCCAGCTCACGCCAGCCGCCGATATGGCAGTCAGAGAGATGCGCAAATTTCATCTAAACTTTTTGGAAAAGTTTAATCAAAATAACTTTTCTACACCCCCAAACAAAAAATGATGAACTAGTTTTTAAGAATGATTATTAAATAATGTATATTTTATATTGGAATGCCCAGCATTTCTTTTAATTCGTCAGAAGGCTGCCATACTGGCTGAAAAACAACTTCAACTTTTACTTCCTTTACCCATTTATTTGCTTCCTTTATTTTATTTTTAATATCATCTACTAAGAAAGGACCATAAGGGCACATTGGTGAAGTAAAGGTCATTCTTATTTCCACTATTTCCTTACTTATTTCTATATTATAAATTAATCCCAAAGTCCATACATCAACATGAATTTCAGGATCATTTACTTTTTTTAATACATCAATTATTTTTTCCTTTTTATCTTCTTTAACTGGTTTTTTCATTTTTCTATTTTTAGTCTTTCTCCATCATTTAACAAATGGACTGTTTTTCCATAAACATAACCAATTTCTGTTGCTATATTGCTTAGGTGGATTAGTTTATCATGATCCCCATGAGTTGGTATTATATGTGAGGGCTTTAACAGATTTATTAAAGTTTTCATGTCTTCTCCAGAACCATGACCTGACTGGTGTATATCCCTATATATTTTTACTTTATATTTTTCCAATTTTTCTTCTATTAATCTTCTGTTATTTATGCTGACTTCTGTTGGTATGACATGACATGAAAATATTACTACATCATTTGGCAAAAACTCAAAATTAAATGTTTTATTAACTAATTTTGACAAAACTGATTTTGGTTCGCCCTGGTTGCCTGTGCAAACTATCAAGTATTTTCCACGACCCTCTTTTTCAATTTCCCTTATTTTTTTTGCTATTTTTCTCGGCCAAAAAACTGATTCAACATCATATTTTACCAGACTTAAATTTTCTCCAGATTCTACATATTTATTCAGGCTTCTTCCGAAAAAAACAACTTTTCTATTCATTTTTTTCCCAAATTCGGCTATGCTTTTTAATCTGGCTAGATGCGATGAAAATGTTGTGACTATAATTGCGTTTCCTTTATGGTTTTTATTTAACAGAATATCTTTTAACATTTCCTTTGCAACATTTTCAGAGGGAGTTTTTGATTTTGATTCAGAATACAATGAGTCCATTATCAGAACTTTTGTATTTTTTAAATTGCCTAAACTCTCATAATTTGTTTTTTTGCCCAATGTCGGAGTTTCATCTAACTTGAAATCATTTGCATAAGCAATATTACCATATTTTGTGAATAGAACTACGATTGCAGTTTCCAGGGTCGAGTGAGTTACATTGACTAATTCACATTGAATATTTTTTGTTATATCAAACTTCTTCCCCAGTTGTATTGACATTAATTTATTTTGTACTTTGACTTCCTTGTCTCTCAATATTTTTTTTAAAACTTCTATTGTAAATGGCGTCCCTATAATCGGGGCATTATATTTATTACATAAATATGGGACTGCGCCTGAATGATCCAAATGACAATGACTAATTACCACACCTTTTATCTTGGACCACCAGTCTTTTATGCTTGTATCATTTGGTATTGCCCCAATTTTTATCATTTCATCACTTGAAAGAAAATTTTGTTCATCTTCGAAACCAACAACTGCAGGCAAATACAAGCCAACATCTAAAATTATTACTTCATCATCTACCTTAACTGCAGTCATGTTTTTGCCTACTTCATTATAACCGCCTATGCTTGCTATTTCTATCATAATTTAAACTAGATTTTATGGGTTTTTAAAACTATATAATTATTAAACTATAAAAGACTCATTTAATGAAATTGAAAGAATATTTGGGATTTTTACTTAGCTAAACATCCAATATTTCATGATACTACAGTAAAACAGATTTTCGAAAGTTTTAAAAATTGGATTTGTACTTTAGTTTTATGATAATTCCGATCAGGTGTGTTTCATGTGGTAAGCCAATAGCCCAATCTTTCGACGAATTTAAAGAAAGATCCAAAAAAGGCGAAGAAAAAGGCAAAATAATGGACAGTTTAGGCTTGAAAAGATATTGCTGCAGAGCAATTTTCTTGGGTCACGTCGACTTAATTGATATCATAGCTTCTTTTAAGAAATCATAACTGCCAATTATTTATGTACCTTGATTCTATATTTTCTTTTTCACAATCTCTACAAACATATGCGTCTGTTTCTGCACTTTTAAAAATACTATTTCCACATAGTATGCATTTTTTCCTTTTCATATTTCCCCTATAAATCTTCGTCTCCCTCATAACCAGACATAAATCCTTCTTCTTCAGGGTCTATTTCATCATCTTCAAGCATTAAGCTTCTCATGGCTTTTTTGTATATATCTTCCTCTTCTTCATAGAATTCATCTTCTTCATAATACATTTTTACCCCCGCACCTCTTTTGTCACCAGATTTTTTCTGGTAACTTCTAATTATTCAATTTTATATATAAATCTGTGTTGCAGTATCATAAACAACACATTTAAATAATAATTTTGATTCTTAATAATTTATGGAAAAAGAATTAGAAAATACAGGCTTGAGCAAAAATGAATCAAAAGTTTATTTGACTTTACTTCAACTTGGGTCTAGTGCTGCAGGAATTATAGCTGAAAAAAGCAAAGTTTATAGAACAAATGTTTACGAAGCATTAAATAGATTAATAGAGCGGGGGCTAGTTTCTTATATTTACAAAGGACATCAAAAATTATTTCAAGCTGAAGACCCGACTAAAATCTTAGACTCTTTAGAAGAAAAAAAAGCTGCTTTTGCAAAAGTTCTCCCAAGACTGGCACTTAATAGCAAGCTGAATAAAAATAAGGAAAAAGTAACAATCTATGAGGGCCTAAATGGAATAAAAGCAATTTTAAATGATATAATAAAAGAGAAAGAGCAAGATGATTCTTTTGATGAAGTTGTGGCTTTTGGAATTCCTAAAGATGCAGCAATAAGAACAAAGTCTTTTGTGAATCATTATCATAAACGAAGAATAGCACTTAAACTTAAACAGAAACATCTTTATGATGAAAATGCAAAGAGGAGAATTGCTTTTCTTAATAGGTTACCACTTACTCAGGCTGCTTATTTACCTAATGCTATTAATAGTCCAGCGACAACAACAATTTACAATTGCAAGGTAGCTTTTTGGATATGGTCTGAACCAATACTAAGTATTTTAATAGAAAGCAGAAGAATGGCTGATGCTTATAGAAAATATTTTGATATTTTATTTTCTTATTCTCAAAAGGATGATCCCAACGAAGTATTGAAAAATTAAAATTACTTAATCAATCCAACTTTTTTTAATTTTTTGATGATTTCTTCTTTGGCTTTTTTATATTTAATTCTTTCACTATTGCTAATACTTCCTTTTTCCAAGAATTTCTTTATTGGTTCAATTCTTTCAATTTTCCCTTCCAGACTTACTGAGCGGGTTTTATTTGTAATAAAGCAATCGCCATCAAAAGATGACATTGGCAATTGATACCCTTCTAATAAAGCTTCAATTGTATAAACTACAGCCATTGATGGAACAAAAATATTTTTTGCTGATGTATCTCCTGACTGGCTTTCTGCAGGTACTTTTTTTACTGCTTTTCGTATTCTGCGCCTCATATTTTCAGTATTTGGTATTTGAGAAAGTCTTTTATCACCAATTATTACGCCATGGTATATTGGAACCATATTGGCACCATGTTCTCCTATGACAACAGCATTTTCCAAATTTATTTTTTTATTTCTAAACTCTGAATTTTTTTTTATTTCTGACTGTAATGCATCTCTAAATCTTATTGTACTAGAATAGGCAACACCAACAATTTTTTCCCTGGGTATTTTGCTTATTTGAGCGAGCCGTTCACATGTAAGTTCTAATGGGTTTGTTAAATCAACTAAAACTCCTGTAAACCCTTCCAATCTTCTTCCAATATCATCAATAAGCTCCTTATTGTAAAGATATTCTTCACTTCTTTCTTTAAAATATGCCTCACGGTATTTACGTGCCGCAAGAATTATTATGTCAGAATCTAGTAGTCTTTTTTTTGAATCTCCAACAGTCACTTTTCCATCAACAGTTTCATAAACCCTTAGTCTGCTAAGTGTCTGATTTGTTGGAATTTCCCTGCCGTCAATTTCTATTTTAGCCATATCTGGCAGAAGCAATCTTAAGTATCTGTCATCCCTTGAATTAAGATTAATATTAATATCAGGGTATTTTTTAAGTAATTGATTCACAACAAGACTTCCAACTTTTCCTACACCAATTATACCAAGTTCTAGTTTCCTTTCACATTTACCGTTTTTTTTATAACTAACCATATGGATCCAATTATCTTCACCTACATTTTTTTTAATTAACATATCAATAAAAACCAGCCGTTATTTATTTTATAAACGTTTCGATATATTTTTAGAATTGTAGTATCTGGAAATACAAATCTGATTTATCTTTATTTTTCAGCTACAAGGTAAAACAATTGCCAATTTAAGCTGAATTTATCTTTTTTTTGTGAAAAACCCAGATATTCTTTAGCCATCATTAAACATTCTTCTGGCGTACAAGTAGCATCATGAATTAAATGTAAAAATCTTCCTGCTTCTT
Organism: Candidatus Woesearchaeota archaeon; assembly: GCA_964513145.1. Taxonomy (GTDB): domain Archaea; phylum Nanobdellota; class Nanobdellia; order SCGC-AAA011-G17; family JACPIM01; genus JAGWAC01. Next base: position 86,459 of record CAZELK010000002.1, on the reverse strand, counting down.
TTTCATTACAAAATACCCATGGAGTTTGTTCAATACTAAATTTCATTTCACTAAACCCAGCATATCTACATAATTCTTTAGCTCTATTTTCATCTAAAAATATATGTTTATGCCCAGTACTGCAGAAACTATTAACAGGACCATCAAAATATCTTTGAACATTGGTTTGATCAGCAACATCGCCAATTATTAATTTTCCGCCTTTTTTTATTACTCTATAGAATTCCTTGAAAGCTTTTTCTTTATTTAATACATGATGAAAACTTGCTAAAGAAACTAGCTTATCAACAGAGTTGTCTCTTAATGGGATTGTTTCATCTTTTAGGAGCTTTGTTTCTATATTTGGTTTTTTCTTCTCTTTGATAATATCCAAAGTTTTCTTTGAGTTATCTAAAGCAATTAAATACCCATTTTTTCCAACTTTTTTAGCTAACATGAATGTTAGAGCACCTTTTCCAGAACCATAATCTGCGATTGTTTCACCTCGAGCAGCCCCTATCTTTTGCATCATTAAGTATATTTCTAATTTCCTTACTGACGGCATTTCTTCATTTGCTTGAATATAGTGTATTCTTCTTGTACTATGATCAAATTCTGCTTTGTATTCTTTTTTCATTTTACTAGTTTATATGCAATTAACTTTCTTTTTATTTACTTTTTCAAAATTATGTACTATAGCACTTAAATAAGGTAGTTCTTCCATCTTCTTCCAATTAAATGAATTTTGTCATTTAAAGCTTTTATTAAACTTTGTTATTTAGATTATATCCTATTTAAAAATTTACAATATATAAAAACCTTTAAAAGTATACTTTTTCTTAGCATTTTTATGAACAATATCAGATCACCAATATGCGTAGTAGTAGGACATATTGACCATGGAAAGTCCTCTATATTAGACAAAATTAGGAACACTGATATTGTTTCAAATGAGGCTGGAGGAATTACTCAAGCAATTTCTTTTACCAACCTAAGCATTAAAACTGTAAGACAGTTATGCGGCACTTTGTTGGATACCTTAAAAATTAAATTAAGCATCCCGGGAATTTTATTTTTAGACACACCAGGGCATGCTGCTTTTAACAACCTTAGAAAAAGAGGAGGAAATTTAGCTGATATAGCTGTCTTAGTTATAGACATAAATGAAAGCATTAAAGAACAAACAATTGAAAGCATAAATATTTTGAAACAATATAAGACTCCATTTATAATTGCTGCAAACAAAATAGACCTTACTCCAGGATGGCTGAAAAAAGATAATTTTTTGATTAAAAACATAAGTTTACAGCAGGACAGAGTTAAGCAGGCTTTAGACTCTAAAATTTATTCCTTGGTTGGAAAACTTTCTGAATTAGGATTTAATTCAGAAAGATTTGACAGAGTTGACGATTATACAAAAACTGTTTCAATTGTTCCTGTTTCTGCAAAAACAGGAGAAGGAATACCAGAATTATTAATGGTTCTTTGCGGTCTAGCTCAAAAATATTTAGAAAAAAATCTTGAAATTCACAAGGATGTTGCTGGAAAGGGAACAATACTTGAGGTTAAAGAAGAAAATGCTGGAACAGTTATTTATGCTATTGTTTATGACGGCATTTTGAAGAAAAATGACCAGGCTGTAATTGGTGGTGTTGACAAACCTATTGTGACAAAAATACGTTCATTGTCTATTGCTGATGAAAAATTTAAATTTAATGAAGTTAAAGAAGTAGTTGCTGCAGCAGGAACAAAAATCTTGGCTTCAAATGTAAGGGATGTAATTTCTGGAATGCCTTTAATTGTTGCAAACAAAAATTTAGATGAAGCCAAAGAGCAAGCACAAAAAGAAGTTGAAGAGGTTTTAATTCAAACTGACAGACAAGGAATAGTTGTCAAAGCAGATACACTTGGTTCTTTGGAAGCTTTAACCAATTTACTAAAACAAAATAAAATTAATATTAAAAAGGCTTCACTTGGAAATATTTCTAAAAAAGACATTTCAGATGCTCTTGCTGATGAAGATGAATTGAACAAAGTTATTTTGGGATTTAATATTAAAAATTTTAATACTGCAGAAGTTAAAGTAATAACTCATGATGTTATTTACAAATTAATTGAAGATTATGAAAATTGGAAAAAATCAAAACTGGAAGAACAGGAGAAAAAAGAACTTGAAAATGTAATCAAACCTTGCAAGATCCAGATATTACCAGGCTGCATTTTTAGACAGTCAAACCCTGCTGTTGTTGGTGTTATTGTTTTGGGTGGGCAAGTTAAGAACAGCACACCCTTAATCAAGTTAAATGGAGATAAAATTTCTGAAGTAAAAAGCATGCAACTAGAAGGTAAAAATGTAGAATCTGCTGTTAAAAATAATGAGGTTGCCATAGCCCTGCCAAATGTAACTGTTGGAAGGCAGATAAAGGAAAGGGATGTATTGATTTCTGATTTAAGAGAGGCAGATTTTGTAAAACTTAAGCAGCTTAAGAAATATTTAAATAGGGAAGAAATTGAACTTTTGAAAGAAATTGCAGAACTCAAAAGGAAGAAAGAACCTTTATGGGGAATTTAACCTTTTTTGCGGAAAACCAAAAAGACTTTTAAGAAAAAGTTAACAAAAATAAAAAATGGAATTTAAAATCGTTGTAAATGATGTAAAAACTGGAAAAAGTTATCAAAAGACTGTAAATAATGAGGCTTTTTTAGGAAAGAAATTGGGAGAGAAAGTTGAAGGCAATTTAGTAGGATTAAAAGATTATGAATTGAAGATTACAGGCGGCTCTGACAAGGCTGGTTTTCCAATGAGAAAAGACATTGAAATTGTTGGCAGAAAGAAAGTTTTATCTGGAAACAGCACTGGAATAAAAGTCAAAGAAAAGGGAATCAGAATAAGAAAAACAGTCAGGGGTGGAATAATTTCTGACCAAACTGCACAGATTAATTTAAAAGTTGAAAAATATGGATCTGAATCTTTGGATAATTTATTAGGCAAGAAAGAAGAAGCACCTAAATCAGCTTAACTACACTTTCAATTTAAACACAGTTCTTTTTCAATAAATGTCTTAACAGCATCCATCAATTCCTTTGTATTTTCAAAATCACTGTTATGCAGACAGAAAAACCAGAAAATAAACTCTCAAATTAATTTTTGATTTCTTTAATATTTATTAAATAATTACCTGGAAGTCTTGGTTTTGCAAGTGCAAGTGCTGCTTTAGCTTTGTCAATATTTTCCTTATCTACGGAAACTGAGAATATGGTCTGACCTTTTCTTAACTGTGCAGCAATGCCTACAGGTTTTCCAAATGCTTTTGACATACCTGGCGACATTCTGTCTGCTCCAGCACCAGTTAACATTTTATGTTCTCTTAAAATATGATGCGGAAAAACTCTTATTTGAAACAAATAATCATGACCTAAAGCAATTTCAAGCCTTCTGTTTACAACTTGCCTTACTGACTCTAATGCATTATGCCTAATCTGCAGGCTTTCTTTTGGGTGCAATTCAAGAACATAATTAAATTTTTTTGCCAAGTCGCCCATTTTGAATCTTGCTATTTTGCTTGGCGGTACTGTCTTGATAAATGCCTTAGTTTTGAATTTTGACTTTCTTGTATAAGCTCTTTTTACTTTTCTATAGCTTCTGCCTTTTCTTAATCCTGCCATTTTATGCTACTTGTACCTTGTTACCCAGACTTTGACCAGGTAAGTTTTTTTCAAATATGACTCTTAAAGCCCCTTTATTTCCATGCGTGCTAGCTACTTTTCCTACGAATTCTTTTCCAGAAGGGCTTTTCCATTTTATGCTTTTTCCTATTAGTGGCTTAGCTTTATCATTATTAGTAATTCCATTTACATATATTAACATCTGATTGTTTGTCTGGGTATGCCTTCCCCTTCGAAAACTAGCTATTGTTCCTTCCATTTTAAAATTTGTACAAAATAAGGATATAAAAAGCTTTCTTTTGCTTTTTTAAAAATTATTTAATTTACTAAAATTTCTATTTTATCTCCAAAAACCTTTTTTAGGTCACTCATAGTATTTTCATTAAAAGATACTTTTCTTATTATCTTCATATTCTTTAGATAGTCTTCCATTTCACTCATATTACTTTTTTTAAGTTCGCCAATGCAATAGTTTTCTGTAAAAACTCCCTTTAATATTTCTTTTTCTTCACTATTAACATCTTTTATTATGAAAACTGAATTATCCAAAACAAATACCTCGCCAATTTTGTCATTATACTTGACTTTGATTTTTGCCCTTTCTAAGTCTAAGCCTCTTTTTCTCTGCACAATTTCAACCAAGGCACGAATAAATATATTTGCTTCTTTTCTTACTTTCTCAACTTCCTGTTTAGTTATTTTATTTTTTATATAATCATTTTTCGCTTTCACGACTATTTTTAATGTTCTTAAGAATTTTTCAGGGATTTTTCCTTTTTTAACCAATTCTTCAAATCCTTTTTCTATATTGCCTTTTATCCCATTTGTATTTAATAAATCCTGGGCAATAGAAATGCAACCATCATAAAATTCCAGTACTCTATTTTTTTCTGCTTTTGTTTCAATTGCGCTAAATAATTTATTTAATCTTTTTAAATAATCATCAACATCCTTTAACAAGCTATCAACTTCTTTTCCAGAAATTTCTTTTACTTTTCCATGCTCAATATCCTTGAAATACCTGAAGGTCTTGTCTAAAATATCAACATATTTTTTTTCCAAAAGTTTTTCTTTCTTTACAAATATATCATTTAATAATTTTATCGTCTCCCTATGTGTCGGCGGCGGAATGCCATATAACATCAATGCTGCTTGTGCAGGATTTAATGTTGCATAATATAAATCTTCACCAACAACGCTTAGCAGTTTTCCTTTAGCCCTTTGTATTAATTTATCAGCTATATCCATGTGCATATCTATTGCTTCTGGACTGGGTTTTATTCTGCCCATCTGAAGCAAGAGTTTCCACGGCATGAATACACCACGATCATATAAAGGGACACCATCTCTTAAAAAAGTGAAAATTACTGGTGAAGCATCCTTTAAACTTTCCCAAAAGTCTGTAAGTATGTGGACTTGAATATGGAATGCTTTATTTACTCCAGTTATTTTGCTTGCATCATATCCCAAGCCTATAATTATTGCCCTTAGTTTATCTTTTAGTTCACCCCTAGTCATTTTTTTAACATCTGTATCATCAACAACAATAAGAACATCTATGTCATTTGATTTTTCTCCCCTGAATAAAGAGCCAATTGCAATGTAACTTATGATATATTTCTCAAATTTTTTTATAGTCATTTTTTTATGTACTTCAGCAATCTTGAAAGCAGCCAAAATATCGCTTGGATCGTAGAATATAGCTGACAAGGCGATTGCTTCCAGAACTTCGTATTTTGAATCAAAACAATTTTCTCTTAACTCTGACAATAACATTACCTGAGTTTTTAAATTATCATTTATATCTTTGGCACTTTTGCCGATTATTGCTGTTAATTTATCTTTCAATTCAAACTTACTCAACTTTTTGCTATCTGAATCATCAATAAGAATTAAGACACCTATATCTTTCGGATTATTTCCTTTTTTCTCATCAGGCTTTTCCTCTCTTAAATCTTCATCTAAAAGTTTAGCATTTGGAAGAAGGGTTATTCCAAGAATATATTTATCAAATTTCTTTAAAATATCTTTTTTGAATTTAGTTAAATTTGCCTTTGTTTCCTTAAACTTTTCTTTTACTTCTTCAGGTATTACTATTTGCTTAGGATGCTCATCCATAGAATGAAAAGAATATGTTAATTTATAAACCTTTTTGAGTTATTTCAGGCATAAGTTTAAAAATTCTTATGACAGCATATAACTATGATTCAAGAATATAAACTAGGGGCATTTATTATTGAGGGAAAACAATTTATTGGCAGCATAAAAATTGTTGATAAAAAAGTCAGATACTGGGAAAGAGAAAATTTGGTTTTAGACGTAAAGGATATAGAGGAACTGTTAAGGATTCAACCAGAATTTATAGTTATCGGAACTGGGGCTGGTGGCTTGCTGAAGGTACCTGATTCAGTAAAACAAGCAATTAGTTCGAAAGGCATTTCAATGATTACAGCAAAAACACAGGATGCTATCAAGAAATTTAATGAATTATTTAAAGATAAAAAAAAAGTAGCTGGTATTTTTAATTCTGGAAGCTAATATTTAATAAAAGCTTTGAGAAAAAACAATAATTTTAAATAGGGACTAAGTAAGAATTTCTTTGTGTGGGCCGGTGGTCTAGTGGCTAAGTTTTAACTCTGCAAATGACAAGACGTTTACACCGTCTAGATCGAAGGTTCAAATTAAGCTTTTAGAAAAGCTTAAACAAAACTAGAAGCAATGAAAATCCTTCTCGGCCCATTCATATTTTTGGATAAGATACAATCAATAAAGTTGTATTTATTATATAAATCGAAATACAAACAGGACATATTGTTTTTACTTTAAAAAATGATAGATATGCAAGCAAGATACTAATTAAAAAAGCAATTATTGATAGATAAAAAATATAATTAGTTATATTTAAAAAAGCAAGAACAAGAAGAGAGGCGTAGAAAAAAATTCCAGCCAAGGAATTTGGGATTCCAAAAAGATTTCCGTATTTGCTTGAGAGTGTTTTTGAACAGGAAATGCGATTATTTCTATCACAAAATGCCTTGTATTTTTTATTAAGCTTTACTTTTAATTCTGTTCTAAAGGCATAAAAAGACACTAATAAGCCGAGTCCAGCAATGATCCCTGTTAAAATCATACGAATAAATTAGATTTTATTGTATTAAATATCTTTCTAAATAAATTTAGGACTCCACAACAAAGCCTCATGACTAAAAAGGTTTAAATATAATTGTTTTACAAAAGATTACTGATGCGCTGGTAGTATAGTGGTTAGTATTGGGCCTTGCCAATAAACTTTTGAAAAAGTTTAATCAAAAGCGAGTAAAGAGGCTCTGACCCGAGCAAACTTTTCAAAAAAGTTTAATCAAAGACTAAAAGAAGTTTCGGGATTTCAAACCTCGGCCAGCGCAGTTACACTTTTTAAAAATATTAATAAATGAACTTTGTTTTTATCTAATATGCTAAAGGTTAAAGTAATCCCAAATTCTAAGAAAAACAATGTTTTAATGGAAAAAGGAATTTTAAAAGTTCATGTAAATGCTCCAGCTGTTGATGGAAAAGCAAACAAAGTTTTAATTGAACTCCTATCTGATTTTTTAAAAGTTAAAAAGTATCGGATTAAAATAATTAAAGGAGAAAAATCAAGATTAAAATTAATTGAAATAAAATGAAATTAAAATTAAAACCATCTTTTATAGAAAGATACAAACAATTAACTGAATTTGAAGAATTTGAAATTTATTTAAATAAATTTTTAAGAAAGGCAATAAGAGTCAGCACAATTAAGTCAAATATCAAAAAAATAAAAGATGAACTAGAATATTTAAATTTAAAACAGATTCCCTGGTGCAAGGAGGGCTTTTGGGTTGAATCTGAAAAGAGGGATTTAGGAAATTTAACAGAACATAAACTCGGATATATTTTTGTACAAGAAGCTGCGTCAATGATCCCTTGTGTTATTTTAAATCCGGCTAAAAATGATCTTGTCTTGGATATGTGTGCTTCACCAGGTGCGAAAACTTCTCATTTGGCTGAACTTATGAAAAACAAAGGTGTTATTATTGCAAATGAAAAAAATTATGAAAGAATGAGTGCTTTAACTTCCAACTTAAACAGGTGTGGGGTTATGAATACTGTTGTAACTTTAATGGATGCCAGAAATATTAATTATAAATTCGACAAGATTTTATTAGATGCACCATGCACTTCTTCTGGCACAATAAGGGGGTTAACAAGCAATTCACAATACTTGTTAAAGTCATGGAATTTAAATAAAATTTATAGTACTTCAACTTTACAAAAAAAATTAATTTTAAATGCTTATAATAATTTAAATAAAAAAGGAAGCTTAGTCTATTCTGTGTGCTCTTTAGAGCCAGAAGAAGGAGAAGACGTGGTACAATTTTTATTGGATAATACTGATGCCAAAATAGAAAAAATAGACTTGAAAATTAAATCAGAAGTTAATTTAGAATTTAATGGAAAAAAATATTCAAAAGAAATCAGGAAATGCATTAAATTATGGCCGCAATTCTATGATACTGAAGGATTTTTTATAGCAAAGATAAAAAAAGGTTAATTTTTATTGTTCTGAGTTCTTCTTTTTAAATTAATTAAAATAGTTTATTTCCAAATCTTTTAAAAACGCCTTCATTTGCGTAATAACTACTTCTTTTATTATACATGTATTCACACTTTGCATTTTAAATTCTAATTTTTCATCTGTGTTTCTGATTAGTTTAATTCCAAATCCAAACTCAGCTAATTCTTGTGCTTCTTCTGACATTTTCTCCAGCCCAAAGTTTCAAAAATCCATTCTGATTTTTTATCGATTTGTTTGTTTTTTTTAGAGCTTTCTACAAGATACTCAATAAATTCTTTTGGAACATTTTTTACTATTGTTTTATGAAATGTTTTCTCTATCATTTTTATCATAAGGCTTTTCTTGCTTATATAATTAATTATCTTACCTATAAACAACCTTAACTTCCACTCTTGGAACTTTTTTTATATCTCGCGAAACTCTTGAATAGATTAACAATGCTGTATTTTCCAGATCGCGTTCTGTAAATTTTTTATCTATATAAGCAAAACCAAGATATTTCTCTTCTGGATTTTTTTCAAATATTTTTAGCATATCTGAACAAAGACGAGCCTCCAATTTTATTGTCATTTTTATTCACATTAACTATTAGAGTGAACTTCTTAATATTAATAACTGAAAAAATTTCGAAATAATTACGGATTTTAAAGCTAGTATTCGAAAGTTTTATATTAATGAACTATGTTTACCTTATTTAATGAATGTAATTTCTCAGATAAAGCCGTCTAAAGATGAACAATTATTAGTTGAAAATATTACGAAAGAATTTCTTAAAAAATTAAGTTATATTAAAAAAGTAAACTTTATAGTTGGCGGGTCAGTTTCAAAAGATACGTGGCTAAAAGCAACAAAAGAAGTTGATATTTTTGCAAAATTTAAAAATTATGATAAAAATATTTCTGATATTTTATATAAGCAGCTTAAAAAAAAGTTTGATGTGGATATAGTGCATGGTTCTAGGGATTATTTTCATATTAATTACAGGAATTTAATTTTTGAAATTGTTCCAATTCTGGACATTAAAAAACCTGAACAAGCCCAAAATGTAACTGATTTAAGCCCTTTGCATATTAAATTTGTTAAAAAGTTTTCCAAATTAAAGGATGAAATTAGATTATTAAAGGCTTTTTGCAAGGCAAATTCATTATATGGGGCTGAGTCATATATTTCAGGTTTTTCTGGTTACGCTTTAGAAGTTTTAACTATTTACTACAAATCTTTTAAAAATGTTTTAAAAAATGCTGCAAAATGGAAACCAAAGGTAATTATTGATATAAATAAAAAATTAAAAAATCCGTTATTTGAACTTAATCCATCAAAAACAGTTTCACCTTTGATATTAATTGATCCTGTAGACAAAAATAGAAATATTGCTGCTTCATTGTCTTTAGATAATTTTAATAAATTTGTAAAATTATCACAATTATATTTGCGAGAACCTTCTGAAAGATTTTTCTTTAAAGAAAATAAAATTCCTTCTGGTGCTTTGGTTATAAAAATTATCCCCTTACCAGGCAAAAAGGACCTAATAGGAGACAAGATTGTCAAGACAATTGACTTTATAAAAAATGAACTGACTAAAAATGGTTTTATAATCAAGGACAATAATTGGTTTTGGGGAGATGAAGTTATTTTTTGGTTTTTTTTAAGGGAGAAAAAAATAGGTGAATATTATTTACATAAAGGACCTCCAGAAAATATGGTTAATAATGTCAGGGAATTTAAAAAGAAACACAAAAAGGTTTTTATTAAAAATGGGACTTGCTATACAAATATTAAAAGAGAATTTACTAAAGTTGAAGATTATTTTAAAAAAATATCCAGAAATAATTATATAAAAGAAAGGGTAAAAGAAATTAAATTATGGAAATAAAAAAAGGAAAATATCTGCATTATAAAGGCATTATTTGTGATGTTATTGGCTTAGGAAGACACAGCGAGACTTTAGAAGAATTTGTTATTTACAAACATGACAGCAAGGAATATGGAAAAGATTCAATATGGATTAGGCCTAAAAAAATGTTTTTTGAAGATGTAATTGTAGACAGCAAAAGAGTTCCAAGATTTAAATTTATAGAATAATTAAGGAAGGTTTAAAATAAAGATAATAAGGCAATATCTATTAAACCTAGCAAAAATTTAGAAATCGTAAGTTTTATAAATATGTTTAGTTCATAGATATTTAAATTGAGTTCTTCGAACCTAAAAAGGAGAAAAAGTATATGGAAGATGTAAATGATTATGTAAAAAAAGGAACTACTACAGTAGGAATAGTTTGTAAAGATGGAATAGTGTTGACTGCTGATAAAAGGGCTACTTTTGCCGGAAGAATAATTGCAGATAAAAATGTTGATAAAATTGCACAGATATCAAATAATATGGCTATTACTACAGCAGGAACAGTTTCTGATGTTCAATTAATTACTAAATTAATAAAAGCTGAATTAACATTATTAAAAATTAGATCAGGAAGAGAGGTTGGAGTTAAAACTACTGCTAATTTATTGGGTGCTATTGTTTATCAAAATATAAGGAAATTCAGTCCAATACCTGGTATTACAGGATTTTTATTGGGTGGAAAAGATGACACTGGTTTTTATTTATATGAATTAGGTCCAGATGGTTCTGTTTTAGAACATAAAAATTATGCTACAGACGGATCTGGAATGGTTATGGCCTGGGGTGTACTAGACACTTTATACAAAGAGGGCATAACTGTCCAAGATGGAATAAAATTGGGTGTTAAAGCAGTTAATGCAGCAATTCAAAGGGATGCAGCAACAGGAGAAGCTATAGACGTCTTTACAATTACCAAAGATGGTGTAAAGAAAGTCTTAACAAAGAGATTAGAAACAAACATCATAGTTTAATCATTTTTTATTTTTAAATAAATGAAATTTTTCTCAAGTTAAACAAAGAAAATGCCAGACATATTAGAAGAAATAATGAAGCTGATACCAGATAGCTCTAAGATTAGTGATTCTTGTTTTGAAGGAGCAAACATAGTTTTGTACACAAAAGACAAGGATTTTTTCTTGAACAATAATGGTACTATAAAAACTATAGTTGACACTATAAAAAAAAGAGTTGAATTAAGACCAGACCCTGCTATTACAATGGATATTGAAAAAGCTGAAAAAACAATAAAAGAAATAATACCAAAAGACGCTGGCGAAGTAAATTTATTATTTGATAATCAAAGATCTTTAGTCACTTTAGAAGTTGAAAAACCTGGAATTGCTATAGGAAAACAAGGGGAAGTACTAAGAGAGATAAGAAAACAAACTTTTTGGATACCTATTGTCAGAAGAACACCCCCAATAAGATCAAAATTAATTGAAACTATTAATTATGCTTTATTTGAAAATTCTGAATACAGGAAAAAATTCTTGAACAAAGTTGGAAAAAGAATTTACGGCGGATGGACAAAAGGAAGAGTAGACGAATGGGTCAGAGTAACTTTTTTAGGTGCAGGAAGACAAGTTGGAAGAAGCTGCTTATTTTTACAAACCCCGGAATCAAAAATATTACTTGATTGTGGAATAAATGTTGCTGCACAATCAAATGAAGAAATGTTTCCATTACTTGAAGCACCTGAATTTAAAATAGAGGAACTTGATGCTGTAATAATTTCCCATTCGCATGTCGACCATGTTGCTTTTTTACCTTACTTATATAAAATGGGATTTAAAGGACCATCTTTTATGACTATGCCAACAAGAGACATAGCTGCATTACTATGTTTGGATTTAATAAGTATTGCACAAAAAGAAGCAAACAAGGCAATTTATTCTTCCTCAGATATAAAAGAAATGGTGATGCATACAATATGTTTAGACTATGGAGAAGTTAGCGATATTACTCCAGATGTCAGATTAACTTTTTATGATGCTGGACACAAATTAGGAAGCGCTATTTGTCATTTGCATATTGGCAACGGTTTACACAACCTGGCCTATACAGGCGACTTTTTGTATGAAAATTCCAACTTGCTTTCAGCAGCAAACACAAGGTTTCCAAGACTAGAAACTGTCATAATGGAAGCTACTTATGGTGGGAAAAATGATACGCCACCAACAAGAAGAGAATGTGAATTATTTTTTACTGACATAATCAAAAAAACTTTAGAAAGAAATGGAAAGGTTTTAGTTCCTGTTTTAGGTTCTGGAAGATCACAAGAAATTATGGTTATTTTAGACAAACTAGTTAGAGAAGGAACTTTACCAAAAATACCAGTGTATGTTCAGGGTTTGGTTTGGGACATTACTGCTATACATACAGCATATCCAGATTTTTTTAATTCCAAAGTGAGAAAATTAATTTATCACAAGGATCAAAATCCATTTTTATCTGATATGTTTATAAGAGTAGGGTCAAGAAAAGAAATGCAGGAAGTTGTAGAAGAAAAAGGACCATGTGTTATTTTAGCAACTTCAGGAATGTTGACTGGCGGCGCGTCTTTAGAATATTTCAAAATGCTAGCAGACAATGCAAAAAATTCAATAGTAATGACTTGTTATCAAGGACCAGGGTCTATAGGCAGAAGGCTTGAAGATGGAGAAAGACAGATTACTTTTATGAATGGCAATAAACAAGAAGTTTTAGAAGTTAAAATGGATGTTCATGTTATCCATGGATTTTCAGGGCACAGCAACAGAACACAATTAATTAATTTTGTAAATAATTTGGAACCAAGACCAAAAAAGCTTGTTATGTGTCATGGTGAAAGTTCAAAATGTCTTGAATTAGCTTCTACTTTGCATAAATTAACTAAACTAGAAACATTATCTCCCAAGAATTTAGAAGCTATTCGATTAAGATAAGCTTTCAAAAAAAGCTTAAGCAAAACTGGTAGCTTTTTGAGAAAATTAAATTATTATTTTTAGGAAACTTTTGTCTTTAATTGGTTACATATTTATTTCTATTTTGTTTTATAATAATATTTAAATAAGAAAATAATTTTTTTGGAGATATGCCTAAACCAAAATATCAATGGGGATTTGAAGTTGATGACCCTGTGCTGAATCATCCTACACTTCAGGTTCAATCAGACCATAAGCAATTAGGACAGGTAGCTTATGTTTTTCCACAAGCCAAACATTCCCGCTTCAATCATTTTGGTTTTGCAAAATATATAGCTGACAGAATTTGCAAGCATTTAGAAGAAAAAGGCAATCTCCCAGGTTCAAGAAATAATATAGTTCAGTTTACAAAAATTCATGATATGGCACATCCGCCATTTTCACATGCTGCTGAATATGTTTTAGAGGCAGTTACAGGAATAAATCACAATAAAAGAGCCTTAGTTCTTTTAGATTCTGATAAAAAAGATTCAAAGGGAAGAACATTGAGGGATGTTTTAGAATACTCAGGTGCTTGTGTAGATTTTTTGAAAGAAATGTTTCAAGGCAAAAGAAGAGAGGCAAAAATCTGCACTGATAAAAGTGTTGGCGCTGATAAATTAGCCTATACTTTAATGGATGCGGATATGTGTGATTATTATTGGAACCCTCCGGACTGGGAATCTTTATTGCCTTTTCTTACATTTATTGATGATTACGGTGTAGATATAAGAAAGTCACCAAAACAAACTTTAGATCAAACTGGGATTTTGGCAGCAATGCAATATTTTTATTTTAAAATGTATACTGAGGTTTATTTGTCTCCAGAAAGCATGGCTTATGAAAGACACCTGCAGAAAGCTATTGAATTAGGGATAAGGGCTGAAATTATTTCTGCAGATGAAATCTGGGATTTGGGAGATGACACTCTTTTAAATAAGATTAATAATGGGAATCATAAAAACTCCCAAAAAAATCATCTTGCCCAGCAAGCAAAAGAATTTTTACAAGGTTTGATGTCAAGAGATCCGTATGTTTCTATTTTAGCTTTCAAATATTCTGGAATTAAAAAAGAACAGGTCAGGGGTCAAAGAGTACAAAGCATAGACAAAGAGTTTAAAAAAGATTTTGTAAACACTTTTAAAAATCCCCTTAGATTAACAGAACTGGAAACAGCATTAACAGACGAATTAAAGGGAATACCTGTCTTATGCTGTTTGCTTCCCGACCCAGCAAAGGTCGTGCCTTCTGATGTGCCTCTTTATGAGGCTGGTAGAAAAGTTACAACATTAAAAGCAGAAAACCAAAAACATTTTTCTAATTTAGAGGAGATGGCTGATGATCATTTCGCAATTCGCTTAAGAGTGCCTCCAAGTGAAGTTGATTTAGCAGGAAGACAACTAGATAAATTGGAGACTTCATTTAAAGAACATTCTGAAAAAATAATTAATAGAACTAAAAAAGCAACAGATTTAGAGAAAATAGTATAATTTAAAATTATTCTTCGCTGACTCTTGGAGCTAAAACAAAAACTAAATCTAATTTATCTTTTGCTTTAAATTCTATTTTTAATGGGTAATCATTGCCAAATTGCAGCATTACATTGTCTGCTAATTTTCCACCCTTGCTGATTTTTTTAAGATATTCAATAGAGTATTTTGCTTTGATATTTTCTTCGTTTTCAGACAACCAGTCAATTTTTGTTTCACCATCATTTGGAATTTCCACTTTTGCATTATTAATACGTGATTCACTTTCAATTATGAATTTATTTTTATTAACATTAAATATTACTGAATCTGCAAAAATCCCCATATCCTCAATAGCTTCGTCGAAAATATAGGTGCTTGTGTTGATGCTTAAGGGAAATGTTAATTTTGGAACTTTATGCTGTTTTTCACCCAAGTCAATTAAACCCAGACTAAAAGTCCTTGTGCTATCACCTTTTATTTTTATATTTAATTTGTTTTTTTCTTCATCAAGTTCTATAGTTAAATTGTCACTCGGCTTTGACCTTCTTAAAATCTGCTTAAGAGAATCAAGATTTAAAGCTATCTCTATTTCTTTTTCTACTTTATATTCCGTAAATGCTGAGCTTAATATTTGAAAAGCAACCATAGCAACATTAGCAGGATCCATTGCAATTAATTCAAGTTTTTCAGAATCAATTTTAAATTTTGCATCACTGACTAACTCAGAAATTACAGAAACACTATCGCTCATTAATTTTGGATCGTTTAGCATTAATTTCATTGCCCTTCTTACGAAAAACCTAGTTTATATAGATTTATATTCTTGTAAAATTATTTTTTAGAAAATATGGATTAGGAGTAAGCTCTCCAAGTATATGAGCATTTTACACATTTAAAAAATCTGGTCGAGGCTTCATCTGATGCTCTTGTCTGAACTAACCAATAGTAAGCTTCTTTATACCTGCATTTCGGACATTCTTCATTTGTTTTGGGCAGAATTTCAATTTTTTTATCTACAACTTCTATTTCATCTTTTTTATCAAGCTTTACTTCCTCTTTTAAAATTAAGTCAGGTCTTTTTTTTGGAATGAAACCACATGTACAACTAATCTCAACTTTCTTTCCATCTTTTCTTGGCACGATTAAATTGCCACATTTTTCGCAAAATAACATTTTCTATTTTTTATACTTTGTTAACATTTAATAATCTTTTGTCCAATTATGCCATTAAAAAATATTTTTACCCAGCCAAAATAAGGTATTTTAAATACTGCTTTTCCTATAACATCACCAGTATTGCTGTCAGGTATTTGATTATTATCTCCTTTTGTCTGTAAATTTTTTATATTAACTATTCTATGAATAATTGGGTTTGTACTTTGGCTGTTAAATACAATTACATCACCTAGTTCCAACTCCCCGCCATTAGCCAGAACCATGATATCACCCTGATTTATTCCATTTTTAAAAGGAAAACTAGCAAACTGATCTTTTGATACTCCTTGCTTTTCATACCAGTTTTTATTTAAATTCCACCAAGTCTCAAAATCAGTGTTATGTTCCATTGAACAACTCACAACAGCTACTAACGGGTGGGTTGTTCCAAGTACAAAGCCCAACCCGGGATAAATAAGAAATTTTACAATTATAAAAGCAAGAAGAACATTAATTATCCATGATAACAATGAGTCCTCATACCATATAAAATACCAAACTTTTTTTAAAAATTTTTTCATTAAAATAATTTTTTTATATTGGTTGTTAAACTTTCATTAAGTTTTACCAACCTCTTAACTGCATTTTCCATTATCTCTTTGGGATCTTTTCCTGTTGTTTCCAAAAAAAATAATGGAGAAGTAACAAGTGCATGCTCCAAACTATAACCTGCTTTCTCAGTATTTTTGTCATTCCAAAGCTCTTTTCTTAATATATTTGCAAATGTATGATCCTCGCCCAAAATATTAAATTTAAGCTTTGTTTTGCTATATTCTATAATTTTTAATTCCATGAATTTGTTATTTAAACCGGCATTTTTAAAACTTTCGTTAGGCTTTTAGCACAAATTATCCCATTAGAGAATAGTTATATCTTTAGCTTTGAATATTTTTCTAACTGCCTGGTCTATTAAAATTTGATTTATTCTCTTTTCCTTTACTGCAGTTTCAATATAATTTATTGCTTTTTCAGGGTCTTTTTCATAGACATTTAATAACAAATCATTTCCAGCATTAATTGCAGCTACATATACTTCATATTTATCTGAAAATCTTTCACTCACACCTCTCATTTTTAAATCATCAGTTATTATTAAATTTTGATATCCTCTATCCTTAATATTGTTAATAACTTTGGGTGAAATTGATGACGGAAGATTGCTGCTGTTTATTTCTCCGTCTACTATTAGGTGATTTATCATTATTACTTTAGTTATATTTTCAAGATGATAGAATGGAAATAAATCTTCTTTTGAAATAATTGCCTTGGTTTCTATTTTGTGCGTATCGTCAATGTCCAAGGTTCTGCCAGGGAAATGTTTTATAGTTCCGAGAATTCCTGTTGATTGCAGGCCTTTAATAAATGCAAACCCCTTGTCTTTAATCTCTTCTGTTGACCCAGTAAAAGATCTGCAATTCCAAATTGTATCCTTTAAATCCAAAACTGGGGCAAAATTTAAATTAAATCCAAGTCTCTTCAATAATTTTCCCATTTCTAAACCTAGTTCATAAGCTTCTCTGCTTGTTTCTATCTCATTAAAGTATCTAAATTTTTTTACGTTTTCCAACATATTAACACACCCCTCTAAATCTGTAGATATAAAGAGACTGTAATGAGAATTTTCTTGAAATTTATTTATTAAATTTTTATACGTTTTTTCGTTTTTCAAAGCAAAGAAAAAAATACCACCAATATTTAATTTTGCAACATCATCCAAATTTTCTTCTTTTCCCTCTATTATTAACATCTGCCCAATTTTATCTCTTAGTGATAGATCAGAAAATCTAACTTCTTTTATTTTTACGGCATCATAATTATTTCTTGCACATGAATTGATTATTATTAAAAAGAATAATATAATAATTATTTTATAGATAGCCTTCATTTTTACAGAAGTTCTCCAAACCTTCTCTGAAATAAACTTTTAATTCCGAATCTTTGTCATTATAACATTGCCTGTTAATTTTAGTATAATAGTTACCATATTCTATTTCTGTTTCATCAATTGAATCACATTTGAAAAATTCTTTTATTGATTTACAACAAATTTCCTTATTTGGAATTATATTTACACCGGTTCTAGTCTGGTAAATACATGTATCTAGAATTATTATTTTCTTATCTAGTTCTTTGTCTAAAATTATATTGCTTGTAATTTGACCTCTTATTAAAAAACCGACAAGAAACGATATAATTAAAACCAAAATCAAAAGTTTATTATTTTTCATATCATTTTAAAATTTTCACTGTATTTATTCTTTTCTTAAATGCCAGCAACCAGTTTTAACATAATATCTATCACTTTTATGAAAGTTGTATGTTTTTTTAATCAAAAAATCAAGCTTATAAATTTTAATTACTTTAAAATAAAATTTTTCAGAAATCTTTTTAATGAATTTTTTGCTTTCTATTTTATGTATTGAATAAATAGACTTGCTTATTTTAAAGGCCTTTTCAAGAAATTCCCTGTCACTATGTTCATTTTGAACTCCAAACGGCGGATTCATAATGACAGTATCAACTTTTTGATTGAATTCTGATATTGGTGAATTTATGAATTTTCCATTATTTAATTTTAATCTTTTATAATTATCTTTAGTTATTTGTATTGCATTTTTATCTAGGTCTATAAAAAAAACTTTCTTTGCACCCAATAATAAAGCACCTATGCCAAAGATTCCATTTCCGCAACCGAGGTCAGCTATTATTTTATCTTTTACGTCATTATTTAAGAAGGCTTCCCATAAAATATTGCCAGCTAACTCGCCTTCAGACTGATATTGTTCCAGGTTAACATTAAATTCTTCTAATATATTTAATTTAGACAGATTTATTGCCAGTTCTTTTTTGTTCATTGTAACCATTTTAGAACACTTTTGTGAAAAGTATTTATGAAACTTATTGATTTCTCTTTTTTAATCTTAACAAGTCTCCAATTGTTAAAGCACCACTTTGAAAATTCAATTTCATTTCATGATCTTCCTTATATTTTTCAAATAATTTTATATGAAAGAAATTCTCAAGTTTTTTCACGAATTCATCACTTGGTATTATTTCTTTATTCTCGACTTTTTGTATTAATGAAACTTTTTCATTTAATTTTTCAGCTAATTTATCCTGGGTTAACTTTTGTTTTTCCCTATTTTCTTTTATTAACAAATTATAATTATCTCTTAAAATTACTGTTTCTTCTTTAGGCTTTCTTTTTATTACTTCATTAACATTAAAATTTTTGTTCCTCTCAACTTTTTTTCCGAATTTCAAGCATCTTTGGCAGACATTCATCAAACTATTTTCTATAATAGAAGAAAATAAATCACTATTACTGCCGCATAAATCACAACCCATTTTTAACTCCTTTTGTTATATTCTGCTTTAAATAATTTGTTAATAAATTGATATTATTCAGTTCTATTAAATCTTCTTCATTTACTATTATTATTGGTATTTTTTTTATATTATATCTTTCTTTTAATTTTTTAATAATATCAAAGTCTAAGTTGTCGTCAAATGAATAGATCATTGCTCTTTCAGGACTTTCTTCTTTAAATGCGCTTAATATAAAGCTTATTTTTTCATTTTTATCTTTATTTTCATCTTTATTTGAATAAAAAAACAAGATGGTTATAAAATTCCCTTCACATACTAAGTTTAATTTTTTAATTATATTAAAATGCTTTAGTTCTAGTTGAGTATAAATCTTTTTCTGTTCTATTACTCTTTTATCTTCTTTCTCAAATTTTGTTTCTAATATATTTATTTTATCTCCAGAAAAATCTAGCCTTCTTGATGATTCAAGAAGTATTTTGTTACTACAATTTATTTCATCTTCAAACAGAGTTGATATTTCATCGAGTTTGAGAAGATTATCTTTAATTAAATTATTTTCATAAGAAAGTCTTTGATAGTTTATATATGATATTGAGTAAGCAAATATAAATATTAATGTAAATATTATAGTTGTTATTAAAAAAGATATAATATACTTTAATAAACTCGGATCTTTCTTTATATTTATGGACTCCATTTATCTCCATGATATTTTCTTATTTGTTAAAATGTAAATAAAAGAAATTATCCACCAAATCGCTAATAATATGGAATAACACATAATAAATAAAAAGAAATTTATTTTTATACCATCTAACTTTAAATTGTTTTTCTTTGAAAAGTAAATATATAAAATTATAATTGTACAAAACAAAATAGTTAATAAAAATATCGGTTGACTAAAAAGATTAAACAAATAATTTTCGATTATATAATAATTTAAATCTAATATATTGTTAAATTTATAGTTTATTGAGCTTAAGTAAGATAAATCATTTTTTATTTTTATTATTCTTTGGGTTATTAAGTAAGTTGTTAGTGCTGTTGGGAATATAATGGTTATTATAGCCATCGGAAGAACTAATATCCCTAAAGAGCCTTTTCTCGGACCAAATAAACTTTTATAGCTCCATAAATTCTTTATTAATCCCGAATACCATCTTCTTCTTTGGATAAGTAGGGTTTTAAAACTATTTGGAGCAATTGTATAAGCTATAGCTTTTGAAGCGTTTTCAATTTTTAGATTCTTACTTTGTATTCTTAGAGCAATTTCTAGATCTTCTGTAATATTTTTTTCATCATAACCCCCAAATGTTTCAAAAAAGTCTCTTCTGTAAGCTGAGAAAGCACCAGGTGTTACATGTATAGCATTTATAGTAGAAAAAGATTTTCTTAGAAAGACACCCATAGCATATTCAATTTGTTGAATTTTTTGCCATATATTTTTAGGTTTATATACTCCCATTGATGGTGTTACTGCTGTAATATCTTTGTTATAAAAATATCCCACCATTTTTCTTAACGAATCTTTCTCTGCAAATGTATCCGCATCCATAGTCACTATTATTTCCGCTTTAGAGTGCTTAATACCAAAATTTAAGGCAGAACCTTTTCCACCATTTGATTTTGTTAATACTTTAACTTTGGGATCTTTTCTCGAACTAAATCTCTTTGCTATTTCATAAGTCTTATCTTTACTTCCATCATCTATAATCATTATTTCTATTTTATCTTTTTGGTAATTTAATGATAATGCTGATTTTATCGTTTTTTCAATACTTTCTTCTTCATTATAAGCTGGTATAATTACACTAACTGTTTTATCTTCGGCTTCTTGATAATTATATTTTTTGTAATAAGAGTATAAATTAATAGTATAAAAGATAGTAGCAAAAAGTCCAAAAAACGATAGGTAATAAATTACCGAACTATAAATATTTACCATCTTTTACTTATATAATTCTTAAATATATTTATAAATATTGTTAGACTTTTTTAATTATGTTATCTATTGTAATACCTACTTTAAATGAAGAAAACTATATACATTGCCTATTGGAATGCTTAAGCAAACAGACCTTTAAAAATTTTGAAGTTATTATGGTTGATGCTGACTCAGATGACAATACTGTTTTTAATGCTAAAAGATTTAATAAAAAATTAGATTTAAGAATCTTTAAATCTGATAAAAGAAATGTTTCTTTTCAACGAAATCTTGGCTTAAAGATGGCTAAATATGATATAGTTTTATTTTTAGATGCTGACACTTCATTTGATGACTATTTTTTAGAAAAAGCTTTAAAAGAAATGAGAGAGAAAAATGTGAACATTGCCGGGTGCTCTGTATACCCAGATAGCAATAATTTAATTGATTTATTCTTTTTTGCTGGATTTAGAATTTTTATTAAATTTTTTTATAAATATATTGGATTTAATGGCTGCTGTATCTTTACATTGAAATCCTTACATAATAAAATAAATGGATTTGATGACTCTATTAAGGTTGGTGAAGATTTTGATTATGTAAGAAGATTAAAAAAGATTACTAAGATATATTTATTGAATTCAGTTAAAATAAAAACTTCTGTCAGACGCTTTGAGAAAAATGGCAGATTAAATACCGGAATTAAAATATTATTAATTGGATTTTATAATTTATTTATTGGCAAAATTACTCATGATCTATTTAAATACAGATTTAATAAGAAAAATTGATAAATCAGAAAAAACTAAATATGAAGTTTATACTAAAAGAAGTGGAGACAAAAAAATAATTTTTGTTTACGATTCATTTGATAAATCAATACTTATAATATCTGGAGCTGAAAGAAAATAAAATGAAAAAATGTCCAATATGTGAAAAAGGAGAACTAATTGATGTAGATGATATTATATCAGAAATTGAAGGTCACTTTTTTATAGAAAGAGGTAAAAGATGTAATAGTTGTAATGAAGAATTTATTTCGGAAAAAGTATCGCAAAATACTATAGAGATTGCCAGAAGATTAGGTTTGTGGGGCGAACCACTTAAACTTCATCGTAAACTTAGCAGAAGTGCTCGTGGCACCGTTTTAAGAATACCGACTGACATTGAAGAAAATTTACATTTAAAAGGTGATGAGAAAGTTTTAATATCTAAAATTGGAAAAAACAAAATATTAGTTGAAATAAAAGAAGAATAAATTTTTATAAAATTTAGAACATCTTTTTAATGCCTAATTCTTCTACAGCTGCTTTTATTTTGTCTTTTGCTTCTGTTTCCATTATATCAAAGTATTCATAAAAATTTTGAGTTAATTTTAACAATCTTGTCCTGCCTTTTTTTTCTGATGTGACTAAATTATTTTGCTTTAATGATTTTATATGATCATAAGCTTTATTTCCCCGAATTTTTATAACTTCATTTTGAGTTACTGGTTGTTTATACGCTATAATTGCCAATGTTTTCGTTGTTGGACTGTCGAGCTCATTTGTTGTAAGAAGTTTATTTGTCAAATAACCAAATTCTTTTTTTATATTTAATTTTATTTTACCTTCATTTTCCTGAATTTCCAAAGAACAATTTTTATTTTGGTAATCTTTTTTTAATTCTTCTATAGCTTCTTTTACCAAACCAACGCTTCCTATTTCGCAGTATCTGGCTAATTCTTCTAAAGAAACGAATTTACCCAGAGTAAACAGTATTGCTTCTATTTTGTGCTTTACTTCTGGGTTTTCCATCTATAATTTATATTATTAATTATTTTTAAACCTTATGACTTTTTTATTTAGCAAGTATTAAAAATTCATTTAATCTTAATTTTTTATGGACGAAAGAGTTAATTGGTCTAAAGGGCTTCAGGAATATCAAGTTGAGCATTTTTATGGCGATAGCGTTGAAAAATTTGGAGATTTTCATGGTGGTTATTTAAATTTTGGGTTATGGGAACAAGGTAATAATGATTATATAAAGGCTGCTGAAAATCTTATTCTAACTTTAGGCAGAATGCTCGGTTTAAATAAAAGGAGCAAACTGCTCGATGTTGCCTGTGGCATGGGTGCTCAAGATGTATTTCTTCAAAAGAGTTTTAGATCTAATATCACTGCTTTAGATGTTACTTGGAATCATGTAAAAATTGCTAAAGAGCGCATAGAAAAAAATAATATGACTAAAGATATTCAAATTTTTCATGGAACTGCAATAAATTTACCTTTTAAAGATAATTCTTTTACAAATGTCTTAAGTATTGAGGGACCAGAACATTTTGATACTAGGGAGAAATTTTTTTTAGAAGCATATAGAGTGCTCAAACCGAAAGGAGTTATTTGTCTTTCTGATTA
This sequence comes from Candidatus Woesearchaeota archaeon, assembly GCA_964513145.1. Lineage (GTDB taxonomy): Archaea > Nanobdellota > Nanobdellia > SCGC-AAA011-G17 > JACPIM01 > JAGWAC01. The sequence continues at coordinate 63,039 of CAZELK010000002.1, read as the reverse complement.
TATTATTAAGAGACAGCCTAAAAGCTTATGGGAAAAATTTGTCATAAAAGCTGCGAGAAAACTCTGGCATGTGCCAAAAGCAAATGTTTATGATGTTACAGTTTACAAAGAAAAACTAGTTCAAGCAGGATTTAAGAATATAATAATTAAAGAGGTTGGAAAATCTGTAATTCCTGGATATTATTATGAACAAAGACGAAAAGTTGTTAGAAAAGACTTAAGGAAAATTAGGGGATTAATTCTTACAGAACTAAGTTTTTTTATTGATTATTTCGTTCTAAAATCTTTTAAAAAAGGTTTGATTGAATATATTCTTGTAAAAGCAGAGAAATAATTTATTGAATCTCATATCTTAAAATAGCCCCAACACTACCAAGATCTTTCAATTGTTTTCCTTCCCTTGTATCAACAGATATTATCTGAAGCTTACAGCCACTTTTTATACATGATTCTTCTAATTCCTCGATTGTTTTATCATCTAAATCTTCACTAGCAAGAACTATGTCGACTGCAGATAATTCCAGGGCATGTCTAACTTCGTTTATACCATAAACAATTTTATTTGGAGTTTTTCCTAAGGTATCGAAGAATCGAGCCATCAATGCCTTTTCCTGCATAACAATTTCATTTGCTAAAATATCTTGAGATTTTTCAACTAAATCATGAAGACCAGATTCATCTGTGTAAGTAATATCCTTAGTGCCAATTACTTTTTTCCTGATTTCATTATTTAGATACTCTAGCAACTCTTCCTTTGTATGGCCTGGACCACCTATTATAATTCCTTTTATTTCTTGTCTGCCCAAAAATTCTTTATTTACAATTTCACTTATTCTGTTATAAAATTCTTTAGCAGCTTCTTCCCTTAATCTTGCGAAACGATTTGCAGAGTTATGGACTATTAAACAATTTGCTATAAAATTACCTTGTTGCGTTGAGATATCAACCATTTTTACTGATTTATTTGTTACTTCTATTGATTTAATTTTAACTGGGAGAATATTCGCTTTGTAAATTTCAAATAATTTATTATATAATTTTTTATCTTTATTTTCTACTTCTTTTAAAATTGATTTATAGAACACTTTTTTGCTTATCATTCTTTTATCAATAAAAAATCCTGAAACTTTAGGGAATAATTCTATATTATAACCGAACTCTTCTATAATCTCTCGAACTTTTTTCCCAGACATCAAAATTCTTCTTACTCTACTTAATTCTTTTTTGTTTTTTCTTAGGTTTATTATTTCATTTAGATTTTTACATTTTCCTATAGCTGTAAAACCGATATTCTCCTTGAATAATTTTATTGACTCTTTTTCTGTAATATCTACAATAAAACAATGATTTTTAGTATAAGGATTATGTTTATTATCATTTTCAATAAATGAGGAAATTATGCTAAATCTTAACAAAAGCATTTGTAGTTGTTGAATTAATCTTTTATTATTCATCCCAAGGCTGACTGATCGAGAAGAACTTGGATACCCTTCGGCGTCAAAAAGACCATTTAAAAAAGCAGCAACTATTTTATTATCTGATTCAAGTATTTTCTTTGGAATTGTATTTATATCATTATTTCTTAATTCTGGAAATTCATTTTTTAAAAATCTCACTATTGGTTTTCCGTTGGCTCTTATTAACCAATAATGCTTTTTCTCTCTATATTTTAAACTGACCTTTGCACGAAAGTAATTTTTTAATAAATTACTATAATATTCTGCAACGTCTTTTCTTTCTTCTGAAAAACAGATTCTTTCTTCTTCATAGTTTCCATCACCTAAAAAATATCCAGTAATTTGTGCAAGTTTCTCATCTAATCTCTCTGGAAGTTTTATAGTTGATTTATGAGAAGTATAATTATTTATAAATTCCTCAAAATTAATCTGTAATTTTTGACATAATCTTTGCAAGAAATTAGCTCTTATTCCTTCTTTGCCTAATTCGATTATTGAAATTGCTGTTTGAGTTACACCTATTTCTTTTGCTAATTGCTTTTGATATAGTTTCTTTTCTTCTCTTAAATTCTTAATTAAATCTCTACCTTCTTTTGTTAAATAAAGTATATTATAATATTTTATTGGATTAAAGTGGATTTCTTTACCTTTAATATTAATTTGTTCAGGCATTATTAAAAAATCGCCTTCTTTAAGTTCTTCAGCTGCTTTTTCAACTAATTTATCTTCTCTCACAAAAAATACGTGATCTTTTGAACATTCTAATTCTATTCTTGGATATTTTGTTATTATTTTGTAAATTGTATTTTTTTTAGTATTCCATTTATCTGTGATTGGCGTATTCTTAGCTGATAATTTATCTATTTCACAGCCAACTAAAACATGAGGATTGTGACTTTTTTCAATTTCAAAAATATCGCCTTCCGCAGATTGTATTAGTGTGTCTGGTAATAAGCACTGCCCTCCGGCACGCATTTTCCCAGGAACACCAGATGTTAAATTATGTGCTAATTTTATGTAAGTGCCTTGTAAATAACCAATGCTGCATTCTCTTTTGTCCATAGTTATAAGACCGTAAACTTCTTTATGCTCCATCATGTCTTTAATTAAATCTAAATAAAATGTCTGATCGCACCTGTAAATTTTTACTTTTAATGGCTCTGGCGGTTCAATACTAAAAACTTGAATATCAATTTTATTTTCTGCCTGAGAAATATCACCGGCAAATACAGCCAAGCCGTTTTCAGGAGTTCTTTTAAATAATCTTAGGTGCTTGATCATTCTTTCCAGACTATCTGTTACATTTGCCCTTGTTCTTGCATCTTTTATGTTGGATGCTGTTCCCTGCTCCTGCTGCAAATGATTAATAATTTTATTTAAATCGTATCCAGCTGGAACATAAACAGAAACCAACTCAGTATGCCTTCCCCTGACTATTGACAAGTTTGCTATAAATTTCTTTAATTTTTGTTTTGTTTTTAAGTCCATCTTCTTTATAGCTCTATTTTTAATTCCTTACCAAATTCGAATATTTTTATTTTATGAGTATTTACTAAATCATTTTCTATTATTTTGAATTTTTTTGGAATTATAGCCTTTGATAGTTCAGTATTTAATGATTTATTATTTGATTTTTTAAAATTCCAAATTTGCCTATTTAATTCCATCATTTCTTCAATATTGAAATCAATTTTTTCTACTTTTTCAATATCTGGAAATTCTTCTAAATGTATATCTTTGTTTTTCCAATCTTTATATATTCTATAAGTTATAAGTGGATTTATGGGTGCTAAAACCTTTAATATTTTATCCAAACAAAGGTATAAAGTGAAAATAGCTGAATCTTGCTGTTCTCTAGTGAATTTTTTATCTTGATTATAGGCTCGTGCCTTTACTAATTCAATATAATGAGATGCAAATAATTCCCATAAGAAATTTTTTAATTTTATTGCCGGATTATGAAAATCATATATTTCATAATTTTCTCTAGCAAATTTAATTATTTTATTTATTTCATTTATTATTAAACTATCTAAAGTTTCTAATTTTTTTGGTTTTTTAACTTCATTAAATAAAAAAATAAACTTTGATGCATTTAATAATTTTGTAATTGTTTTACCTGCTCCTTCTATTCTTTCTAATGAACATTTAAAATCAATTTTTTCTAAATTCCCTTCTATTGCTGCCCATAATCTAAATGGTTCTGCTCCAAATTTATCAAGAATTATTTTTGGATCAATTACATTGCCTAAAGATTTTGACATTTTACGCCCACTTTCATCTACTATATGATAATTAACCCAATGGTCTTTGAAAATTACTTTATTAGTTAATTGATAACAACGTAAAAGAGTGTAATATCCCCAAGTTCTCACTATTTCTTTTCCTGATGGTCTTAGTGTACAAGGAAATGCTTTTTTAAAAAACTCATTGTCTCTTTCATACATTAAAATATATAGTGGTGATATTGACGAATCAAACCAAGTGTCAAAAACCCTAGTTTCGCCACTGAATTTTTTCGATTTACATTTAGGACATTCTTTTATTGGTGGGTCTGATTTCCATGGTTGATAGTATTTTCCTTTTGGAGGTATAATGACTTCAGAACAATTTTGACAGTACCATAACGGAATTTCTGTAGCATAATATCTTCTTCTTGAAATAGGCCAATCTATAGATATGGCTTCTATCCAATTTAATAAAATATTTTTAGATTCATCAGAAAAAAAATTAATTTTATTAGCAATTTCTTTCATCTTACCCTTAAAATCTATTTGTTTTAAATAAAACTCTTTCATAGAAATGAATTCAATTTCTGCTCCACTACGTTCTGAAATTGGAGTTCTGTGAGAAATATTAGTTTGTTTTATTAATAAGTTTTTATTATTTAATTCTTCAATTATTTTTTCTCTTGCTTCTTTTACTTTTAGACCTTTTAAAAAACCAGAATGATGATTCATTTTTCCATCTTTTTCAATTGCTATAACTGGATCTAAATTCATTTCTCTGAAGAATCTAATATCAGATAAATCTCCAGCAGAACACATCATAACTAAGCCAGTTCCTTTGTCTATTTGTGCTAAAGGATGGGGAATTATTTTTATTTCTTTATTATAAATTGGTGTAATTGCAGTTTTATTTTTTAGATGTTTATATCTTTTGTCTTCGGGATTATAAATTATTGTTGCACAAGTGCAAATAAGCTCTGGTCTTGTAGTGCCGATTATTATTTCTTCATTTATTTCTTTAACTTTAAATTTTATTTCGTTAAATAAAGTTGGAATATCTTCATAATTTATTTCTGAATCTGCCAATGTTGTTTGTAATTTTGGATCCCAATTATTTATTCTTTCATCTTCATAAATTAAACCTTTATTCCATAAATCAATAAATGTATTTTGAGTTAAAGCCCTATAATTTTCTGAATCTGTTTCATATATTTCTCCAACTTTTTCCCCTTTTTCAAAAGAATTAAAACTAATTCCAAGTTTTAAAAAAGAATCTATAGTTGCTGTTCCAGCTTCATCTAGCAATTTCTTGCATAATTCTAGAAACTTTTCTCTGGAGGTTTCTGTTAATTTTATATTAAATTTTTTTTCAGTTGCTATTTCTATTGGTAGTCCATTTTTATCTAATCCCAGGGGAAATAGAACTTCTTGCCCAGTCATTCTTCTAAAACGAGCAAACATATCCATAAGAACATAAGTTGTGGCTTGCCCTATGTGAATTGGAGTATTAATATAAGGAGGAGGAGTATCTATTGAATAAATTTTTTTATTAGAATTTTTATTAAACTTATACACATTTTCTTTTTTCCATAATTCATATATTGGTTTCTCTAATTCTTTTGTCCATTGCTTTATTTCTAGTTTTGTCATTTTTTTTCAGCTTCTTTAAAATTATAGTTTCCTTCCAAATTCATATTTTAACAGTTTTAATCAATATTTAAATAACTTTCTTCCTAAAATTTATAAACTTTTAAATTACAATAACTACATGAAAAAATTGTTTGTTTTATTTTTTATATGTATATTGATGATTTCCTTAGTTAATGGAGCTGGCGGCGGGGGTGGCGGAGGTTCTAATGATGATGTTCCTAGCGGCTTTACTGATGACCCCGATGAATTTAACTCAAGATCAGCAAAAGAAGCAGATAAAGAAACTTGTGAAAATTTTAATATTCGTCTTGAAAGAGTTAAATGCAGATTAGAAAAGAAAGGTTTGGATACATCAAGTGTTGAAGAATCTTGCAGAGTTTTGCCTAATCCTTCCAATTGCCAGGCTTTGTACAACAAAGTTAATTCTTGTTATGATTTAAATGGCGTTCAAAAAGACCAGTGTTTCAAAAGAATAGCTGGATTTATTGGAAAAGGAAATTTAGAAAATGAAGCGAAAGCAAACAACAAAGGAGCATTGAGAAATTATGTTGTATTTTTACTATATGATTTACAAGAAAGAGTTGAAGAAGCAAATGAACAAGGAAAATTAGATACTCAAAAATCTGCACAAATAATTGACATTATAATACAAATTAAAGAGAAATTATTTTTAGATAAGTCGAAAAATGAAATAAAACCCTTATTAGAACAGCTTAAGAATATATGGAAGGATGCTGGCTTAAAATGAAAACTTCAAAAATTATTTCTTTAATTGTTGCAGTGATTTTAATTATTGGACTGGTTTATTATTTTGCCACCAAAGAAAAAACAACTGAAACGCTTACTGAAAGTCCATCTGAACAAAAATCAACAGAAGAGAATAAAGATATACAAAATAGTGATGATGATTTTGAATCTATAGATGAAGCTTTAGATTATTTATAATATATATTCTATTTACTAAATTTATTTAATCAAAAAAGATATAAATTGTAGTTATTAAGTATTTATCATGAAAATTCCAGAAGAAGTTGGAAGAATTAATCCAGTTGACAAGGTATTGGGCGCAATTCTTTTAAGAGAAGGAGACAGTAAAATATTTACAGAGGACGATCTAATTAATACTTTAAAAAATGTAGGAACTAATTATCCTGATCTCAGCGATTTTCTTAATCTTTTTAATATAAATAGCGATACTAATTTTGAAAGAGATATATTGAATTCCGGGTTATTGAAATTTGCACCGATAGGAAGATATTTTTATTTAAATGAAGAAGGCAGGGAATTAATAGAAGAAGCACTTTGTTATTTTTATGGAGAAAATGTATTTGAATCTTTAAAGCCTGTATCTGATATTGTCTGGTCAGTTTATCAAAGTAGGAATGAAAATGGCAAAACCAAAAAAAGTTGTGAAATCCAAAAAAAGAATTGTTAAGAAAAAAGAACCGCAAATCTGCAAATATTGTTAATTATTTACAAATTTTTTGTGAAACAAAATATTTATATACATCTTGCTACATATGTATACATTATGGCAGAAACAATATCAGTAAGAATACCTGAAAAAAATCTTAAAGAAATAGACCAGATATCCAAACAAGAAAAAATCTCCAAATCAGATGTACTTAGGGATGTATTAGAAATAGGCATTAAAAATAAAAAATTAGAAATTGCCTTAGAGAAATACCAAAAAGAAGAAATAAGCATTGGGAAAGCTGCGGAATTAGCTGAAATACCTTTAACAAGATTTATGGATATCCTAAAAGAAAAAGGATTGTTATTTCATTACTCAAAGGAAGAATTGATCGAAGATTTTGAAGGCTTATGATCTGTGATTCTACTTCATTAATTATCTTTGGTAAATTGAATAAATTAGGTTTACTAAAAAGAGTTTTCTCGAACTTACTTATTTCTGAAGCAGTATACAAAGAAGTAGTTCGGAACGGAATTATAAATAATACTCCGGATTCTTTTCTAGTAAAGGATTTTCTTGAAAATAAATTTATTACTGTTAAGAAACTTGAAGATAAATGGAATGATAAATCTGAATCTTTAAGAAAAACGTATCAATTAGGCAAAGGTGAAGCGCAATCTATTGCTTTAGCTTTACAGGAACATGATGAATTGTTAACTGACGATAAAACCGCACGAAAGGTAGCTAAATTATATGGGTTAAATTCAGGTGGGTCTTTAAGGGTTTTATTACTCGCTTTTAAGAAAAAGTTTATTACAGAAAAAGAAGTTCAGTTTTTGATTACAGAGATGACTTCACATAATTTTAGATTAAGTGGTGAAATTATAAATCAATTTTGGATTTTATTTGATAAATTAAAAAAAGAAAAATGACTGGAAAATGGAGAATTTTAGAATAGCTGTAAAATCATTTATTGTTGATAATAAAGGAAATGTTCTTTTAATTAGGAGAAGAACCAATGATGTTCACAAACCTGGAGCTTGGGATATTCCTGGTGGAAGATTAGAACTAGGTGAAGACCCTTTTATTGGATTAAAAAGAGAAACTAAAGAAGAAACTGGGTTGGATATTAATATTATTTCTCCCTCACAAGTTCAGCATTTTATAAGAGATGATGGTCAAAAAATAATTATGCTGATATTTTTTTGCAAGCCAATTACAAATACTATAAAATTAAGTGAAGAACACACTGAGTTTATATGGACTAACTTAAATCAAAAAGAAAAAATACCTTCCTGGTTAAATGAACCTTGTGAGAATTTTGAAAAATACTTTTTAGATAAATCCTTTATTGTGTAATAGGAAATATAAAAAAACAATAATTAATATTATTATTAGAATTGTTGATGCATCTAATTTATTTTTTCCATATTTATTTATCATTTTTTATTTTTACCTAATCCTTTTTTTATTTGATTAATTTCTTGATTTAATTCTACAATATCTTTATAGTTATCTATTCTAATATTTAAATCTTCTATTCTAATATTTAAATCTTCTATTCTAATATTTAAATCTTCTATTTTATTTTCAACCTCATTTAATTTGAATTTAATATCTAAAAAATAATTAATAAACCAAAAATAGTTGTAAAAACATCTTCTGTTTTTATACCAAATGAAACAATAGTAAAGCCAGCTATATCTAATAATATATTTTTATAGGATTCTGTCATTAATTCACGCCATGAAATTCATTTCCTTCTAATAAATTTCCGTCAGATTTAACTATTTCACCACAAGTTAAACATAAATAAAGCCCGTGTTCTTTTAACTTTTTCAATTTATGTCCTACTTTTCCATTACTCGCTTTAACAGTGATGTTCCCCATAATCTACATCTCGCTTTTGATGAAACTTTTAAAAAAAGTTTCTAACAGAAGTTTTCAATTTCTTCGTTTTTCTTTCTTGTCATTCTTTTTAAAACTTCTCTTCCCAGAATTACTGATTTTTGCTCTATTGGCAGGCTATATAGATTATGGTTCCATCTTACATTAGAAATAGTCCCCAAAACATTTACAATAGGTCTAATCCAGCTTGCATATAATCTCTTTCTTTTGTACATTGTCCTGAAAATACCAGCCCATCGTATTGCTTCCATTATTTTTTTATTTTTTTCATCAATGTATGACAATTCTTTGCAAGCTTCACGGAAATTATCAGTCCATCCTTCTAATGATGGTGGAGGCACGAATCCACGTTCTATAGCCTGATCAAAACTAGGCGTGCCTGGATAAGGTGCATAAATGTTAATAACATGCTCTGTGTCTGGATTTATTTCTTCCAAGTCTTTAATTACATTTAGAGTTATGTAAACATCTTTTAGTGTTTCACCGGGATAACCTAAAATCCAACTGAAATTCCCCTGAATATCGTATCTTTTTAAATTCTTGGCAGCCATATAATAAGCGTCTGGACCAGAATCTTTTGTCATATAATCTAAAACTTTTTCACTTCCACTTTCTGCACCAATTGTTACACTTGCACAGCCACCATCTTTGAGTCTTTTTGTTAATGCATCTCTTAATAGATGGCCTCTTATCGGGGCTTTCCATTCGAAGTTTAAATTTTCTTGTTTTTTTAAATCTAAAATACCCCACATTCTTAGTGGGTCGCCGAAAATATAATCATCATCAAAATTAATAAAATCAACACCCCATTCCAAAACTTTTTTTATTTCTTCTATGGATTTTTTAGGACTCCATCCACGGAATTTTCTCATTCCAAAGAAAGATATGTTATAACAAAAACCACATCTAAAAGGACATCCTCTGCTTGTGATAACCCCTAACCATTTCTTTCCATCAATGTCTCTTATATAATGCTGCGGATTTACTAAATCCCACCTCATGTTAATTTCATCTAAATCTGGAACACCTGGGCAAGGCTTATTTATTTTAATATTTTTATTTTTGTCTTTCCAATATAAACCATCAATTTTTGAAAAATCTTTATTTCCTTTTTTTAAATTTTCAGCCAATCCCAAACAAGGCAGTTCTCCTTCTCCTTTTATTACAGCATCAATTAATGGATGTTTGATTGTCTGGTCTGGCAATAATGTTGGATGAACACCACCCCAGACTACAGGAGTATCTGGACATTCATGTTTAAAGAATTTTGAATTTAACAGACCATTTTCAATCATTGGACCTGATTGCGAAGATATTCCAAAAAATAAAGGCTTGCTGTGCTTTACAGCCTGAACTAATTCTGACCTGCTTTTTACACCCAGGCTTTCCAATCTTTCATCATAAACTAAAACATTGTATCCTTTTTTTAATAATAAGTCAGAGCACATTAACAAACCATAAGGCGGCTGATTAGGTGGATTAAATTCTTTTTCCCATAACTTAGGGAATACAAATATAGCATCATAATTTTCCATTATAAATGACATTAGTTAAAAATATTTATAATGTTTTCTATGTTTAATAAATTAATGTCAGAAGAAGAGGTTGAAAAAGCTGGCTGGAGATATGAATTAATTCATAAATTTCTTATTGATCATAATGATAAATTAGGATTAGAACTTTTAGATGATCTTGTAGACAGTTGTAAAAGATACGTGGAATTTGTTTCAAGTATGGAAAGAAGAATTCAATTAATAAAATATAGAGAAGAATGGGATGTAGTTAATAGAATAGAAGAGTTAGACAAAATAGAAAAATAATTCATGAGGCTCTAATAAGTAAATTATATGCTTTCAATAGATATTTGTTTAAATTATATAAAGAAATACCTGTTGGTGGAATTTACAGTTTAGATCCTGAAACTATAAGGGATAGATCTGTAATAGGTGATTGGGTAGGGTATCTAACTCATTATTTAGCTACAAAATAATAGTAACATTTATAAAATAAAAATTTTTAGAAAGTTTATGTTAATACATAATTATGAAGAAATTTTTGGAAGAAATACTAAGGTACCATTAGAATTTTCAGATACAGCTAGTGAATCTATAGAAGCCTATGTTACTTCATTAATTGATAGAAATCAAGCTATAGAAAGAGCAAAGACCTTATCAGAAATAGTAAAAAAAGAAGAGAAGGTTTGGCCAAAATTATATTTGATGAAGTTAACCCAATATTAAGACAATATGGTTTGCCAGAAGTTGATATAACTAATGAAAGAGCTATAACAAATTTCTCTACTGGATATAGAAATTTCTTTTTTAGAAGAAGAACAAGATAAATTGTAAGTTGTCTTTATAAATGTCTCTTTCTTAAATCTATTATGCAAGAATTTGTAAAATTATCGAACGACGAACAGAAAAAGTATGAGAAAGCAGGATATAGATTTGTAGGCAAGAATAAACATACTGCTGTTCAGTTATGTCGCTGGACTAAATCTAAAATTAAAAATGACCATAACTGTTACAAATCTATTTACGGTATTAAATCTCACCGCTGTGTCCAAATGACCAGCTCAATGGATTTTTGTGATTTTTCCTGCACATTTTGTTGGCGTAAATTTGGCAAAGACAGATTTAAGTCAGAAAATAAATGGGATGAGCCTGAAGAAATTGTTGATGGAATAATTGGTGCACAAAGAAATTTATTATCTGGTTTTGGCGGAATAGTTACTAAAGAAAATTTTGCTCAGGCAATGGATCCACATCATGTTGCAATTTCATTAGACGGAGAACCAACACTTTATCCAAAAATTGCAGATTTAATTAAAGAAATAAAAAATAGAAAGATGACTGTTTTTATTGTTACAAATGGAACAATGCCAAACAGAATTAAAGAAATGTTGGACAAAGATGCTGAACCGAATAATTTAAGCATTAGTGTTTATGCTACGAATGAAGAAGATTATAAAAAAATTACAAATTCCATGATTCCAAATGCTTTTGAAAAAGTTAAAGAAAGTTTAAGTTTAATGAAAGAATTTAAACACTCAAGAACTATAATGAGAACTACAATTACAAAAGGTTTGAATGATCATAATGCCTCTGAATTTTCTGATTTAATTAATATTTACAAACCAAAATTTGTGCAATTAAAAGGGTATTCCTGGCTAGGAGAAAGTAAAAAAAGACTCAAACTAAGTAACATGCCTACAATGAAAGATATAGAGGAGTATGGAAAAGTTATAGGGGATAAAACAGGTTATATTCCCAAATTAAAAGATAAAATAAGCAGGGTTATAATTTTTGTAAGGGACGAAGATGTTTGGAAGTGGAATTTTGTTAAAATAAAAGAACAAGATAAAATGCTGAATTCCAGACCTAAAAGTAAATTTAGAACTAAACGAGTATTGACGAAATAGAACCATTTTGCGAAAAGCATTAACGGAAAACTTCACTAAAAAATTAATTAAATAATAATCTTAAAAAAGCTATCATGGAGAACTAAAATTGATTATACTACAGGGAATACCTTTAGATTATTTTTTTAATTCTAAAACAATATGCTTTTTATCGGGAACAGAAATATAAATCTCTTCACCCTTTTTTAATTCTAAACTTCTTATAATGTTACTATTAAAATAGATTCCTAATTTATCTTGTGATATTTTTACAATTTTTTGTTTTATTTTTAGAGGACTTTCTCTTAATTCTTCTATAACTCTTTTTGATGATTCTTCTTCAAATTCAAAATAATCACAATTAGTACATTGATGGCTTATGACTGGATTTTTAGCTCTCTCTACCTTTACCTTTACCTTTTTTAATTCCGAACTACAATTTGGACATTTCATTTTTACTCTCCTAAGTTTTTTTGGCATTTATTACATATAAAATATTGTTTTGTATTTCAAACAATATATAGTAACCTTCTTTTTCAATTTCAAATTTATCTTCTTTTTTCCTTGGGTTTTTTGTAGACAAGATTATTTCAATAACTTTGTCAAATGGAACTTCTCTTTCATGTTCATTTTTATAGTGTTCTGTTGCCTTTATCTCTTTGAAGTGAACCATTCAATATTTTATAGTATAAAATACTATATAAATTTTACGTTACCTTCTTGGAAATCTTTAAATACCTTCTTCTAATTTTTCTTTTCGGGCCCGTAGCTCAGCCTGTAAACTTTTTAGAAAAAAGTTTAATCAAAAAAACTAAGAAGAGTGGCTAAGGAGAGCAATACGCTGAAGCCGTATATGTCGGGTGTTCAAATCACTCCGGGCCCATAAGCTTTTCTTCAAAAGAAAATGTTTCAAGTCTAGTCAAAAACTTACAATAAACAAAATCAATTTTGAAAGAAAACTTTATTAATATATTAAGTTATCAATAAATAGATGCGAAAAAAGAGTTTTCAAAAAAAAGGGGCAATAGAACTTTCTATGACTACTATTATTGTTATTATTTTAGGTATTACTTTATTGAGTTTGGGCTTGATCTGGGTTAGGGGGACTTTTAAGAATATAAACAGACTCTCGCAAGGGGCTTTTGAAAAGGCTGACGGGGCTATATCTGACATTTTCAAGGAAGTTGACAAAACAGTATATGTTTCCCCCCCATCTATTGAATTAGAACAAGAATCTTCGCAAATTGTGCAATTTATAGTTACTGATTTTGAAGAAACTACTTTAAATGTCAAAGCTAGAGTAACTAGTTCTGACAAAACCTTAGAATGCTTATTTGCTGATACATTAAAAACAGAATCCAAAGAATATCCGCTTCAATCTGGAAAACAAGTTGACATAAAATTAATTGTCAAGGACAAGGGCGGAGCTTTGGGCGTAAAAGTATGTAATATTGATGTTCCTACAATCAAAGGGGATAATTCTGAATCTTTGGTTGTTACTGTAGTAAAAAACCAGGGTCTTTTTAATTAAAAAATAATATAAATAAGTAATTGGTTTTATTCTTATGGTCTTAAAATTATTTAACACTTTAACAAGAAAAAAAGAAGTTTTTAAGCCACTGTATGGAAAAAAAATAAATATGTTTGTATGCGGTCCAACAACTTATTCTTATATTCATATTGGTAATGCAAAAACTTATACTCAATTTGATTTTATTGTTAAATATTTAAGATTTAAAAAATATAATGTCTTTTATCTGCAGAATATTACCGATATAGATGATAAAATAATTAGTAAAGCAAAGGAAGAAAAACTAACTTGGAAACAACTGTCTGAAAAATATGAGAAAGCCTATTTTGAAGATATAAAAAAACTAAATATAGATTCTGTAACTAAATATGCTAGTGCGACTAACTATATTTCTCAAATTGTGTCACAAGTAAAAAGATTAATTGAAAATGGATACGCTTACAAGATTTCTGATGGATATTACTTTGATGTCACTAAATTTAAAGATTATGGAAAATTAGCAAGAAGAACAATTCAAGAAGCTGAGGATGGAGTTTCGAGAATAGATGAAAATTCTGAAAAAAGAAATAAAGCGGATTTTTGTTTATGGAAATTTAAGAAAGAAAATGAACCATATTGGGAAATGGATAATTTTAAAGGAAGACCTGGCTGGCATATAGAAGATACTGCAATAACTGAGAGTTTTTTTGGCGCACAATATGATATGCATGGTGGGGCTGTTGATTTAATTTTCCCGCACCATGAAGCAGAAATTTCACAGATGGAAGCTATTTCTGGAAAACCCTTGGTTAAGTACTGGGTACATACTGCTTTTTTAAATATGAAAAAAAGTAAAATGTCCAAATCTTTGGGCAATATTATTTCTTTGAGAGATTTTTTAGGAAAATATGATTTCAAATTAATAAGATACTTTTATTTATCACATAATTACAGATCTTCAATTGAATATTCTGAAGAATTGATGAATGATGCTAAAAATTCCCTACAAAGAATTCAGGATTTTATTTTGAAATTAAAGAATGGAAAAGATACAAAAGAATCAAACAAACTTTTGTTAAAATATAAAAAAGAATTTTTTAAATTTATGGATGATGATTTAGATACACCCAATGCCTTGGCTGTTGTTTTTAACTTAATTAGGGATTTGAACAAAATTAATTCTGGAGGCAAAAAAGTCCTAAAATTCTTTGAAGAAATAAATACTTTTTTTGGGTTTTTGGATTTTGAGAAACTAGAAATTCCGAGAGAAATCAAAGAACTGGTTAAAAAAAGAGAAGAAGCTAGAAAGAAAAAAAATTTCAAAGAATCTGACAGATTAAGAGACTTGATTAAAAGGGAAGGCTATATTATTGAGGATACTAAAAAAGAACCAGTTATAAAGAGGTTATAGAAGTTATTTTTTTGGCGAAGGTTTATAAATCTTTTCAGCTATTTATAAATGAATAAAATGGCTAAAAAAGAAATAAAAATACAGAATATAGTGGCTTCAGCTTCTTTGGGGCATGATATCCCATTAATAAAATTAGCAGAGGCATTGCCTAATACAGAATATAATCCTGAGCAATTTCCAGGATTGGTAATGAGGATTAAAGAACCTAAGACTTCTGCCTTGATTTTTAGTTCAGGAAAAATAGTCTGTACAGGCGCAAAGTCAATGGCTAAGGTTAAATTAGCTGTCCAGGCTATTATTAAAAATATAGAAAAGATAAAAATAAGAATAACAACTTTTCCACAAATTAAAGTCCAGAACATGGTTGCTTCTGGAAGCATTCACATGGATTTAAATTTAAATTCTTTGGCTTTGGATTTAGAAAACACTGAATATGAACCAGAGCAGTTTCCTGGCTTGGTTTATAAATTGGAAGGAACTAGGGCTACTTTTTTATTATTTAGCAATGGAAAAATTGTTTGTACAGGAACAAGAAGCGAAGGTAAATTAAGAGAAGCAGTAGACATGCTTGTTAAAAATCTGAATAAAATTGTCAAGAAAAAATAAATATATAAATTAAATGACTGATTCTCATGATATATCAAATTTAAATTTTCACAAATTAAGTAAAATTCCTCCTGGGTTTTCTGGCGTATTGGTAGATTGGTCTATTGGACCCAGAGAAATTACTGCCACAATTCTGGATCTTATTGTAAAAGGAAATCTAAATGTTGTTGGCAAACATATTATCATGACAAACAAAAAACCAGCCAAAGATTTTGAAAATAAATTTATAAAAATAATTTTTGGCAGTAAAGAATCACTAACTTTTGATGAAATGGGGATTATAGCCTATAGTACCAAATTCAAGGAATTAATAAAAATAATAACAAATGGCATGATAACTGAAGGCGTTGTTGATAAAGATTTCCAGAAAAAAATGACAAAACATATAAAAGATGCAATTAAAGAATTCTCTGATAAGCATAGGGGTTTAAAAGTTGATTTAAAAGTTAAATCTTATGATAAATATTCAATTAAAAATTCCAATAAACCAATAAATATTGAAAATATAAAAATAATCCCGAAATGGGCAATAATAGCATCACTAATTTTTCTTTTTATAATATCTATATTTATTCCACAAATAGCTTTTTTTACATTACCTTTACTAATTTTTGCAGTCATAGTATATTATTTTGTAAAAAATATAATTTCAAATGTTCAAAAGAAAACTGGAAAGGGTTTAGACTGGATACTAACTGATGCAGGAAAAGAATTTAAAAAACATTCTTTAGATTTAAAAAATTATATGGAAAGATACCCTTTATTAGAAGACAGGCTGGCAAATGAATTAGTCGGTCATTCTGTAGCTTTTGGCATAGGAAGAAAATGGATGAAGAAACTAAGTAAAAATTATGCCAGCTTGTTGTTTTTCGAGTCTATATCTTCTAAAGGAGACACACTAATGAATTTTATGGATTTAGAAAGTTTTGCAAAGGAATTTGAATAATTTACGACTTCTTAGGAATATTTTCAGTAATTATAAAAATCTTTACAGAAATTATATAAACAAGTGAATTATCTATTGTAATTTAATATATTGGGGGAAGATTTGGTGAATGATGTTATTGAGCAAGTAGAGAAGTTTAATGATTTTATAGATCAGAATTATAGAGATCAAATTAACCAGGCTATTTTAACTGGAAAAAAATTTTTACTTATTGATTTCTCCAAGCTTGCAGAATACGATCACCAATTGGCTGACCAATTATTGGATGAGCCTGAAGAAACTATCAAGGCTTTTGAGTTATCATTAGAAAATTTTGAAATTGACAGGTATTTAAGAATTAGATTTTTTAATTTGCCTGTAAACCAAAAAATAAAAATTAAAGATGTAAGAAGCGAACACTTAGGACAATTTTTAATTATTGAAGGGATAGTAAGACAAGCTTCGGATGTAAGACCACAAGTTACAAGCGCAAAGTTTGAATGCCCTAGTTGTGGAAATTCAATTTCTATTTTACAATTAGATGCTAAATTTAAAGAACCCTATAGATGTACTTGTGGAAAAAAAGGGAGATTCAGATTATTGAGCAAAGAATTAGTTGATGCACAAAGACTTGTTCTTGAAGAAAGCCCTGATAGTTTGCAAGGCGGTGAACAGCCAAAAAGACTCAGTATATTTTTAAAGGAAGATTTAGTTGAGCCTATAATGGAAAGAAAAACCACCCCAGGAAGCAAAGTACGAGTAAATGGAGTTGTAAAAGAAGTTCCTATTTTACTAAGAACTGGAGCTGCAAGCACAAAATATGATTTGATGATGGACTCTAATTTTATTGAACCTCTTGAAGAAACTTTTGAAGAGCTTATAATTGACAAAGAAGAGGAAGAAAAAATTATTTCCTTAAGCAAGAATCCAAAAATTTATGATAAATTTATTGGAAGTATTGCTCCATCAATTTACGGTCATGCTGATATTAAAGAAGCCTTATCATTGCAATTAATGGGTGGAGTAAGGAAGGAAAGAAAAGACGGCACATGGAACAGGGGAGATATACATATTTTATTGGTAGGTGATCCAGGATCATCCAAGTGTGTAAAAGGAGATACGAAAGTTATTTTAAAAGATGGTTCAATTAAAGAAATAAAATATTTAGTTGATGAAAATTTAAATAATTTTGAGAAATGTGATGATGGAGTTTTTAATAAAACTAATTTTTCTTTATCTTCTTTAGGATTTGATTATAGAAATTATACTGGTTTATGCAATGCTGTTTGGAAAAGAAAAGCTCCTGAATTTTTATATAAAATAATAACTGAGACTGGCAATGAGATTACTGTTTCTCCAACACACCCGATGTTTTTAACTGAAAATGGAATTGTTTTTTCTAAAAGAAGTGAAGAATTAAAAAAAGGAGATTTTATTGCAAGCCCCAGAAATCTAAAACTTAATACAGAATTTCAAAAAATAGATTTTGATATAGAGAGAACTTCAGCTCATAATGGTACACATATTAAAATTCCTAAATTTTGCAGTCCTGAATTAGCAAGATTATTAGGATATTTAACTTCAGAAACTTATATGAATTATGAAGAAACTACTGGACGAACTGCTTTCACTAATGAAGATAAAATTTTATTAGATGATTATAGTTTCTTAGTAAAAAAAATTTTTAATATTGAACCTAGATTTAAAAAACCTAGAAAAGGAAAAATTGCTTCTGAATTAGATGTTTCATCAATTGAGTTTTTAAGATTTTTTGAGAAAATAGAACCTAGCTTAATTATGAGAGCTAAACATAAACAAGTACCAAAAATAATTCAAAAATCTCCAAACTCAATTGTTAAAGAGTTTTTAAAAAGTTATTTTGACGGTGAAGCTACTGTTGTGGAAGATAAAAGAGAGGTAAAAGTTTCTTCTGCTAGTAAGGATTTAATTTATGATTTAAAGACTTTATTATTAAGGTTTAATATTATTTCACAAACTCATAAAACTATAGCCTGTGCCACTAATACAAAAGCCAAAATAAAAAGACCTTATTGGATTTTAACTGTATCTGGAAAAGAAGTTTTAAAATATTCTAGTAAGATAGGTTTTAATTCTTCTGAAAAACAAAGAAAATTGATTAATTCAATAAATAATCCTGATCAAACTTATAATACTAATATTGATGTTATACCTGGATTACCTAAAATTCTTAAATCAGTAAGAAAAAAATTAAAATTAACTCAGTTTGAATTTGGTATTCCTAGAACCACTTACCAACATTTTGAAAGAGGAGATAGAAATCCTTCGAGAAATTCTTTAAGAAAAATCTTAACTGCTGTAAGTGAACGATATTCTTATTTGATTTCAGTTTTAAAAAAACAAGAATTTGATTCAAAAAGCTTAAGAGAAGATCTATACACTAGTCAAGCAACTTTAGCGAATTCTGTTAATTGTTCCCAAACTTTAATTTCACATTATGAGTTAGAAAAAATTAGGCCAGTACAACAATCATATATTAATGAATCTCTTTTAAGTTTAATAAAAGGAATAGTTAATGATTTTGCTTTGAAACAAGGAATACTTCGTTTATACTATTTAGCTTACTCAAGTATATTTTGGGATAAAATTCAATCTGTAGAAAAAATAAAATCTGAAGAAGAATTTGTTTATGATTTAACTGTTGATAAAGTTCATAATTTTGTTGCTAATAATTTTTATTGTCATAATTCTTCTTTACTTATGTATATGTCTAAAGTTGCACCAAAAGCAAGATATGTTTCTGGTAAGTCAGCTTCGGCTGCGGGATTGACTGGTGCAATAGTCAAAGATGAATTTTTAAAAGGATGGGCTTTGGAAGGCGGAGCAATGGCTTTAGCAAATGGTGGAGCAATCTTTTTAGATGAACTTGATAAAATGGATGAAGATGATACCAGCGCTTTGCACGAAGGTTTAGAACAACAGCAAATTAGTTTTAGCAAAGCAAATATTCAAGCTACTTTGTTAACAAGAGTCAGCGCTTTAGCTGCTGCAAATCCAAAATTAGGAAGATTTGATCCTTATCAGCCAATTGCCGCACAAATTAATTTACCCCCTGCTTTGATTAATAGATTTGATTTAATTTTTCCTATGAGAGATATACCTGATGAAAAATTAGATGCTAAAATAGCTACACATATTTTAGATGTTCATGGAAATACAGGAAATATGGAACCAGATATAGAGCCAAGTTTATTAAGAAAATATGTTTCATATGCTAAAAATAAAGTCTTTCCAAAATTGAGCGATGTTGCAAAAGATGAAATTAGAAATTTTTATGTTAGTATTAGAAATTCTGGCAGCAGTAAGGATGATGTAAAACCAATACCAATTAGTGCTAGACAATTAGAAGCTTTGATAAGATTAAGTGAGGCTTCTGCTAAAATAAGATTAAGCAATAAAATAACAAAGGACGATGCAAAAAGAGCAATCAGAATTTTGAAAAAATGTTTATATCAAGTTGGAATTGACCCACAAACAGGAAAACTTGATGTTGATGTTCTTGCTACTGGAATTACAACAAGCCAAAGAAATAAAATAATTGTAGTAAGAGAAGTTATTTATGAATTTGATAAAAATGGAATTAAGACTATTCCTGTTAACGATATAATCAGCGTGTGCAGGGAGAAAGGCTTGGAAGAAAGTGTTATAGATGAAGTTCTTGAAAAAATGAAAAGGGAAGGAGAAATATTCCAGCCCAAAGTTGGATTTATTAGCAAGATTTAGAAATATTTATATATATATGTATATATTTATATTTTTATGTCAAAATTAATAAGTGTATCAGATGATGTTTACAAAAATCTTAAAAAAATGAAAGGAAATGAGAGTTATTCAAAATTACTTAGAAGTATGATAGAAAATAAAAGCAAAACTAACAAGGAGAAGGTTCTGTCTTTTGCAGGAACTGACGGAATTGATAGCAAAAGAATTTCTAATCTGGAAAAGATGTGGAAGAAATGGCAAGAAAAGTATGCCTAGATTCTGATGTATTAATTAATATATTAAGAAATCAAAATGAAACTATTAAAATGATTCAGAATTTAGATGCTGATTTGTTTACTACTTCTATAAATACTTTTGAATTATGGTATGGAAGAAAAAATTCAGAAGATATTTTCCAATTTTTTGAATGGCTTAATGTTTTAGAGTTTAATCAAGAATCATCTATTTTAGCAGGAGATATTTTAAGAAAGCTAGAATTAAAAGGGCAGATACTAGAGTTAAAAGATATATTTATAGCTGCAATTTGCATCGATAATAATATAGAATTATTAACTAATAATAAAAAACATTTTGAAAGATTAAAAGAATTTGGATTAATACTAACTGAATAATTTTGAAAAATTACTGTTATGTGCAAAGCCCTTGCATTAAAAACCTTTAAAAAGTGCTTTTCTTTAGAGTTTTTATGGAATATGTTGAATTATTGAAAAAAGCGAGAAATGAACTTCCTAAAACTATTGTTAATACAAAGGAGAGATTTGAAATCCCGACAGTTACTGGACATGTAGAAGGGAACAAGACTATAGTTACAAACTTCATAGCTATATGTAATACATTTGGCAGAGAACCTGCACAGCTTCTAAAATATTTACAAAAAGAATTAGCTACGCCTGCACAAATTGACGGGCAAAGATTAATTTTTGGAAGAAAATTAAATTCTAATTTTATTAACCAAAGAATAGAACAATTTGCCAAGAATTTTGTTTTATGCAAAGAATGCGGCAAACCTGACACGAAATTAATTAAAGAAGACCGATTTTTATTTCTAAGGTGTAGTGCTTGCGGAGCAAAGCATTCTGTCACAGCCAAAATATAAGAACCAAGGTTCTTATCAACTCCTAATCTAAAATGGAAGAAAAAATGTTTTTTGTTAAAATTCATCAAAAATTAGGCAGAGAAGTAGCAGCTATTTGTGATGAAGGAATTTTGGGGAAAACTTTTGAGGAAGGAGATCTTTTTTTTGATGTTAAAGAAGATTTTTATAAAGGAGAAAAAATAAATAGTGAAAAAGCCAAAGAAGTCTTAGTACAGTCAGATAATTTTAATATTGTTGGCAAGGACATAGTTGCCATGGCTTTAGAATTGCATCTTATACATGAAGACAGCATTATTACAATAAAAGGAGTACCACATGCTCAAGGCGTCAGATTATGATCCAGATAAACATCATGGTTATTTTCAAGCTATTATACAGCTAAGACCCAGGGATGAAAAACTCTATAAGTTTGTTTTAGATAGAATTTCAGAAAGAAAAAATGTTTTTATTGCCAAAGAGATTAATTTAAAAACTGGTGTTGATATTTATTTGAGTGACCAGAGATTTGCCAGGGCTTTGGGACAGAAGCTGAAGAGAAGTTTTAAAGGCAAATTAATTTTAAGCAGAAAACTGCATACCAGAGACAAGATGTCAAGCAAGGATATTTATAGGGTTACTGTTTGTTTTAGATTAAATGAAGAAAAACAAGATTCAGAAGTTAATTTTTTTGATTAAGGGAAAGAAAAATTTTGGGATTGATGATTCTTATGTATCAACTATTTTATCCAAATACTTAAAAAATGATTATTTTAATGGACTTTTTAAAAAAGATTTAGATTTAATTATTAAGAATAAAAAATTTAAACAATTAACTAAAGAAATCAGAAAGCAATTGTATAAAAATTATGGGGTTTTTCAAATAAAGAAACAATCTAAGAAAAATAAGTTGCTAGTAGAATTACAAAAAACAGAAAATTTAGACGCAATAAAAAAGCTATCCAAAGAGATTTTAAAACTGCACACTTCTTCAAGAGAAAGACTTGAGAATTATTCAAAAGTTTATAATCTTATTTTCAATATTACTGGAAAGCCTAAATCAATATTAGATCTGGCTTGCGGCTTGAATCCATGTTCAATTATATTAAGCCAATTTAAAGGAAATTATTTTGCATATGATATAAGCAAGAGTGATGTTGATTTTTTAAACAATTATTTTAAGGAAGTTTCCAAATTCGGAATTTTCGGCAAGGCGAGAGTTAGAAATATAGTTGATTATTTTAATTATGAAAAAGCAGATGTATGTTTTTTATTTAAGTTTTTAGATCTGGCCAATAAGAGGATAATTTTCTTCAATAATTTAATTGACAATATAAACTGCAAATACTTAGTTGTAAGTTTTTCTAAAAAAACTATTTCTTTGAAAAATATGAGAAACATAGAAAGGAAATGGTTTGTAAATTTATTGGGTAAAATAAATTTAAATTATGAAAGACTTGACACTGAAAATGAAATTTTCTATATTATCAATAGGGAATAAGAACTTTTATAAACATTTGTTAATTAAATCTTAATATATGAGCAAGAAAAGCGACGAGCTAGCAAAGCAAGAAGAAATACAGAGCGAGATTTCAAGGGTTAAATTACCAAGAGGCAACCAGAGTATAGGGTTGCTAGACCAAAGACTTGGTGCCAGTAGAATGAGAGTGAAATGTTTTGATGGAAAAGTAAGAATATGCAGAATTCCAGGAAGACTAAAAAGAAAATTATGGCTAAGAGAAGGAGATTATGTTTTAGTTGAACCTTGGGCTTTAGGTGGAGATGAAAAAGGAGACATAATTTTTAAATACAGGCCATCTCAAATTGAATGGCTAAAACAAAAGAATTATATTAAGAAGCTGGAAAATGTAGAAGAATTCTAGAAAAATGCATGACTTAAGAATACCCAAAGAAAGGGTTGGAGTTTTAATTGGAAAGAATGGAGAAGTAAAGAAATCAATAGAGAGAGATACACATACAAAGATAACTGTTGATAAAGAAGGCGGAGTTTTTATTGAAGGAGAGGGTATTGGAGTTTATGACGCCAATCTTATTGTAAAGGCAGTTGGCCGTGGTTTTAACCCTTCAGTTGCCAAGAATTTATTAAAAGATGAATTTTGCATTGAGATTATAAATATAAAAGATTTTACAGGAAAATCCAAGAAGAAATTTGAGAGATTAAAAGCAAGGATTATTGGAAAAGAGGGAAAGGCAAGAGAAGCAGTAGAAAATTTAACTGATACTAATATTGTTATTTATGGAAAAACTGTTTCTATTATAGGCAAAATAATACAAGTTGATATCGCCAAAAGAGGAATGGAAATTTTATTAAGGGGAGCGCCTCATGGAAATGCTTACAAATACATGGAAAGAGAACTTAGTAAAATAGACGAACTTTAGTATAAAATTTCCGAATCAATTTCTAAGATGGTGTGCATTATGTGATAATGTATATCTTTGTCAACTGCAGCTATTAATATAATCTATTTTTACTCCAATAATAATTAACATAATTAATATCAATTAAATATTTTCTTCTGAAAAATAAATTTGTCTGTTTATCAGAGCCCATATTTTTGATATATTAAAATATTTTTATAAAATTGCCTAACCTGCTTAAAAACAAAACTTTATAAATAAATAATTTTTTTCAATCATGATGTCAAAGGATAGTGAAATAAAAGAAGTGATTAAAGCTGAAGAGCTTGCAAAGAAGCAACGTGAAATATCAGTTTCTGAATTTTTTACCAAAAACAGGCATTTACTAGGTTTTGATAGTCCAGCTAAAGCAATTTTGATGGCAATTAAAGAAGCTTGCGATAATTCTCTTGACGCAGCTCAAGAAATGAAGATACTACCCGAAATCTTTGTCGAAATAAAACAATTATCTGAAAGCAGGTTTAAAATTATAGTTGAAGATAATGGACCTGGGATTGTAAAAGAACAAATTCCGAGAATTTTTGCAAAATTATTATATGGAAGCAAGTTTCATGCTATGAAAATGCAAAGAGGACAGCAAGGAATTGGGATAAGCGCTGCTGTTTTATATTCTCAATTAACTACTGGAAAACCAGTTATTATAACTTCCAAAATCGGACCTAAACAAAAAGCACATCATTATTGGCTGCATATTGACACAGTAAAAAATGAACCTGAAATTGTTAAAGAGGAAAATTTTGACTGGAATAAAGATCATGGAACCAAGGTAGAACTTGAATTAGAAGGAAAGTACCAAAAAGGAAAACAAAGTGTTGACGAATATTTAAAACAAACTGCAATTGTAAACCCGCATGCTAGAATTGTTTATATAAATCCTTTAAATGAGAAAGTTGAGTATCCTAGGGCAACTAACGAACTGCCTGTTGAAGCACAGGAAATTAAGCCGCATCCTTATGGCATTGAATTAGGTATTTTAATTAAAATGCTGAAAAACACAGAGTCACGAACATTAAGCTCTTTTTTACAAAATGATTTTTCAAGGATTAGCTCTGTAACTGCAAAAGAGATTTGTGATAAAGCAATATTGGATGCAAAATTAAAACCAGAAGAGTTAGATCTTGCACAAAGTGAAAGTTTGTATAAATCAATGCAGAACACAAAAATAATTGCTCCGCCTACTAATTGCATCAGCCCAATTGGAGAAGAATTATTAGTTAAAGGGTTGAAAAAAGAAATTAATGCTGATTTTTATACTGCTGTTTCAAGAAGCCCTGTAGTTTACAAAGGAAGACCCTTTGCCATAGAAGTGAGCTGTGCATTTGGGGGAGATTTAGAAAAAGAAGGACAAGTCAGATTAATGAGATTTGCAAACAGGGTTCCCTTATTATATCAACAAGGCGCATGTGCAATTACTGAAAGTGTTCAAAACATAAATTGGAGACCTTATGGATTACAGCAAAGTTCAGGATCATTACCTTACGGACCTTTAGTATTAGTTGTCCACATGGCATCTGTATGGGTGCCATTTACATCTGAAAGCAAGGACGCAATTGCCCATTATGAAGATATAATTAAAGAAATTAAATTGGGATTGCAAGAATGCGGAAGAAGACTAGGAATATTTATCAGGAAAAATGTCAAAGCTAAAGAGCAAAAAGAAAAAATAGATTTATTTATCAAATATATTCCAGAATTATCCAGGGCTTTAAGTATGTTAACTAATGAAAAAGAAAATATTCTAACTGAGGAACTTACAAAAATACTTCATAAAAATATGAAAGAATTGTTAAGCAGTGTTGAAAATAAAGAGTTAAAAGAAGAAATCAAGCAAGATATGGAAGAACAAAAAGAGTTAATGGAAGATAATAAGAAAGAAACAAAGAAAGGCAAAGAAAAGAAAAAATCTGGCAAGGATAGACAAACCAAGCTTGGCAAATAATTATGGCAGAAAATAAATCAAAAAAAGTTTTGGAAGATTTTGGCAATAAGATAGTTGATCAAATTAAAAAAGGAAAAAATCCTGAAATTGAAATGAGCTTAAGAAATTTAAGCAATATAGTTTATGATACTAAACAAAAAATACTAAAATTAGGAGACAAAATGTCTTCCAGGAGCTTCTTTAATGTTGCACATTCCAAGAAATTTTTACAGACTGTTGAAGTTGCCTCTGTTATAAAAAATGAATTATTGAGTTCTGGCAAACATTCAAGTTTAAGAGATGTATTTTACATGGTAAAGAGAACTATACCAGGCACAAATATTAATCTAGTTGATGATCAAACCGAATCTGACAAAGCTATTGAAGATTTAGAAGTCATTACTGATTTTTCCAGGGAACAATTACATGTAGCTGCTAATAAAATGGGAAGTGTAGCTGGAAAAGTTGTAATTGAAGATAAAGGAGATACTATTGACTTAAGTAAAATGGGTAGTGGGGGGTGGAGTGTCCCATCTATCACTGATGAAATCATATTTAAGAAAGTAAATGCTAAATATGTTCTTTATATGGAAAAAGCAGCTGTTTGGGAACGTTTGCAGGAAGATAAATTCTGGGAAAAAAATGATTGTATTATAATTTCTTCACAAGGTCAAACTACAAGAGGAATTAGAAGATTATTACAAAGATTATATGAAGAACATAAGCTACCAGTTTATGTACTCTGTGACGGGGACATTTACGGTGCATATATTTACTCCGTAATTAAATACGGCAGCATCGCGCTGTCTCATGCGTCAGGAAGATTAACAATTCCGGGCGTAAAATATGTTGGTATCACTATGGATGATGTTATCAAATACGATCTTAAAAAACACTTCATTAAATTAGATGAAAAAGATTATGCAAGAATTAAACAAGTTTCAGAATATGCTTGGTTTAAAGATAATAAAGAATGGCAAAGACAATTTAAGATGATGAAAGAATTCGAAGCTAAAGTAGAAATTCAGTCCCTTACTTCTAAAGGTATAAGTTTTATTTCTGAGAAATACTTACCTGAAAAAATTAAAAATAAAGACTTTTTAGATTAATTTTCTAAGCTGAAATTACGGTCGGTATCTCGATTTCAATAGGTTTGTTTTTTTGTTTTGTAAAATTAAAAACTGCATAACCTACAATTTTATTTGTTTTTGTTTCTAAAATTCGAGCAAAATCTTTTTTTATTTCATCAAAATAAGTATCTTTAGTTTTCCTTAAATTTATTTCTAAATAATCGCCTTCCTCATCATACAATATTTTAATTTTTTGTTTCATTTTTTTGGTTTTGCATTTTATAAACTGTTATTATCGAACCCTCTTCATTAGTAAGTTTAACTACTATTATAAAATATATGTTCTCTAACTTTAAATATTTTTGGTAATAATATATATTTTTTTCAGAGTCTTTTGATAAAATCTCCGGATATTTTAACGTATTCTCAATGATTGAAATATAATTATTTACTTGAATATGAAGACTTATATGTTTTATTCGTTCTAGTGTTAGGATTATATTTTTCTCAAATTTATCTTTAAAATTTAATTCATTCATTTTTAATTTTTATAAATTAAATAAAAAAATAAAATTTAAAAATCTAAATCTTCAGATTCATATCCAAGCATAAAAAAATATTCTTCTGCTGAGATCTCATCATCATCTATTAACTCTTCCCTAAACTCATTCGAATATATTCCCTGCATTTTTAACACCCCCAATTTGTTTAAATCTTGCTATGTCTAAATTTTCTAGATCATCATAACTATAACTTGAATCTTGTTTGATGAACTGCTCTATAAGATGTATTACCTGCATTTCTATCATCCTTTTTTTATACTCTTCCCAACTCATGTATTTGTCTTCTTTTTTGCTTAATAATTGCATTATCATTTTAGTACCTCCGATTTTTTTGAAAAAGTTTGACAAAATGTTTTTAACTTTTTCTTATATTGTAAAAAGATAATTTACTTTAAAAGTGCTAGGCAGGTCTTTGTCTTGTCCAGTAGGTTTTGTCCAGTGGTATTTATAAATAGTAGAAGTAATAATTTAATAGTAGTACAAAATTTTATTTTGAAAGTTTTTAACAAAAATATATGCATCTGTATTTTTTAGAAAATAAAGTATTAATTTATACAGCTTTTCTTTAAATAATTAGTTTGATTTTTATTAATAATGGAATATGAATTTACATGTAAATGTGGATGCCACAATTTTATGGGACCTTATAAGTTTGATGCTGATAACCCTATCTTAATCTGCCCTAATTGCTATAAAACAACCAGATGCCCTGATGATTTAATAAGGGCTTTTAGAACGAAAAAAAGGAAGGATTAAAAGCCTTTCTTTTTTATATTGGGTTTATGGATAAAAAAGAACTTAAATCAAGGATAACTTCAATAGATGATTTAGTTACAAAATTGAAACAATCTAAATCATTTCAAATTACTAAACATAAGACTGAAGGAAGGTATGATCTTGCTAAATTATCTGTTAATAGGAAGATGAATAATATAGAGCAAAAAATGCGGGGATTTGTTGAAGATTTAATTTGTGAAATCGCTGTTTTCAGGCAAGCTAATAAAATTGTACGTGATTCTTATTGCTATGCTCTAGGCCATATTTATACCAAAGCCAGATATTTAGGAATAGAGCTAGATCCTGTTTATGTGCCCCTTATCCCAAAAGACTCAAGGTATTTTACTGGCAAAGTTTCAGGAAGACTTTCTAAATTAACTGATTTTTAAATCAATTTTTATATGCAAAATTTAATAAATGAAATAATTGTGTTTCCTTTATGGGCCCGTAGCTTAGTCTGGAAAGCTTTTAGGAAAAGCTTTGGCAAAACTAAAAGTATGGACAATTGGAGCACTCGACTGATAATCGAGCGGCCGTCAGTTCAAATCTGATCGGGCCCATTTTAAACCCTTAGAAAAAGTTTAATCAAGGACTAAAAGAAGTTTTACAAAAAATAGTAATTTAGTAATAGGATAATTTATTTCTTTCTAAGTTTCCATATACAAAAATGTGGCATATTAATTGTTCTTTTGTATTCTTTTGGGAATAGATTTTTTGCTTTTAACAAAGGCCTTGCATCTTCATAATCAATAATCTCAAAACTATTTTTTATAATTGTCTTGATTATAGTGCTGTATGTTTTATGATGTTCTGACACATAAGATGTTATGGTATTTCCCCTATTTTCCCTTCTCCATTTATTCGAAACCCATTTTTCATTAAAGTAATCAACAACTTCCCTGAATGATCTAAAGAACCATTTTCTTTTTTGCATGCTGGAAGTAATTGGGTTTTTTATTGAAAATATGAAAATACAATTATTTTTCAGAACTCTCTTTATTTCAGAAAATATATTATCCCAATTTTCAAAATGGCCCAACATTAATGTTGACAAAACAATATCAAATTCTTTGTTTTGGTATGGTAATTTTTCTGCATCCCCTAATGTAAATAATGCTTTTGGTGCTTCATTTTTTGCAATTGATATAAATTTTTTAGAGAAATCTATGCCTTTTACAGACGCTCCTGCTTCAGTAAGAATCCTGGCGTAAATTCCCGGACCGCAGCCAACATCCAGAATCTTCTTTCCCTTAACATTACCTAATAATTTTAAAGTTGCAGGCATCTCAAGATTTTCATTGTAAAAATAGCTTATTCCATTTTTTTTCTTTCTTGATTCATAATATATTTCTCCAAAAGTCTCATAAGAATTCATAATTTTAGATTTCATTATTTAAAAATAATAATAAGAACCCTTTAAATCTTTCTACATTCTATTTTAGATTTTAAGCGGCTCTGTAAAGTTAATTAAGGATTTATAAATAAAACTTCTTTTGGAAAAATTTTCTTATTTAAAACTGCCAAAATTTGGGGTTTTGGATTACTCAAATTTCTTAGCCTTAGTTAATTATACAAAATCTTTTAAGCAAAAATTTAATAAATGTCTTATATTTGGGCATTTTATGACACAATTAATTTTATGCGAGAAACCATCAGCAGCTTTGAAAATAGCAGATTCTTTAGCTGACGGCAAAGTAACAGCTTACAAAGAAGATGGAGTGCCTTATTATAATATTCAAATAAAAGGAAAAAAAGTTATTGTCTGTTGTACTGTAGGACATTTATTTAATTTAGCAGAAAAAAAGAAAGAAGGATCAAAGTATCCTGTTTTTGATGTTGAATGGAGAGAAAGTTTTAAGGTTAAGAAAAAGTCTGCTTACACACAAAAATATTTTGATCTTCTAAAAGAATTAAGTAAAGATGCTGATGAATTCATTGTTGCTACTGATAAGGATTTAGAGGGAGAAGTTATTGGATGGAATATTTTAAGATATATTTTTAATAAAAAAGATGGGTTGAGGATGGAGTTCTCAACTTTAACAAAAGATGATTTAATTGATAGTTATAAAAATGTTAAAAAACATCTTGATTTTCCTTTAGCTTACTCAGGTGAAACTAGGCATATTATGGATTGGATATGGGGGATAAATATGTCAAGAGCTTTGACGTTGGCAATAAAAAGCGCCGGAGCATTTAAATTAATGTCAAGCGGAAGGGTTCAGGGGCCAGCCTTAAATTTAATTGTAAAAAGAGAAAAGGAAATTCAAAATTTTAAACCAGTTCCCTTTTGGCTGGTAAATTTAATATCAGATAAATTTACTGCTGGGCATATTAAAGGAGATATTTGGGATAAGAAAGAAGCTGAAACAATTTTAAAAAATACTGAAGGAAATAAAGCATTTATTAAAAAAATTTCTAAAAGAGAGTTTTTACAAGAACCACCCTATCCATTTGATTTAACTTCTTTACAAGTAGAAGCATACAGGACTTTACATATATCTCCCAAAGAAACTTTAAGTATTGCGCAAGATTTGTATATAAATGGATATATTTCTTATCCCAGAACTTCATCGCAAAAGCTGCCCAGTGCTTTGAATTTTAAAAAAATATTTGAAAAATTAAAGAAAAACAATAATTATGAAGAAATTTGTTCTGAATTGTTGAATAAAAAT
The DNA here is from genome assembly GCA_964513145.1 of Candidatus Woesearchaeota archaeon. GTDB lineage: Archaea > Nanobdellota > Nanobdellia > SCGC-AAA011-G17 > JACPIM01 > JAGWAC01. Next base: position 32,257 of record CAZELK010000002.1, on the reverse strand, counting down.
GTATTAATTCCAAATGAAGGAAAAAAATCTGATCCTGCCCATCCCAGCGTGCATCCCACTGGGGAATTTGCTAAAGTGGATGGAAAAGGATTTAAATTATATGATTTAATTGTCAGAAGATTCTTAAGCACTTTTGGCGAACCTGCTAAAAAACAAACTAATACTTTAAATATTGATGTAAACAACGAATTATTTTCTGTTTCTGGAACAATAACTTTAGAAAAAGGCTGGCAAAAATATTATGGAAAATATGCTTTGTCTAAGGACGTTGAACTTCCTAAATTGAAAGAAATGGAAGAAGTAAAAGTTAAAGAAATTAAAATAGAAAACAAAGAGACACAACCACCAAAAAGATATATACAAGCTTCAATAATTAAAGAACTTGATAAAAAATTTTTAGGTACAAAAAGTACTCGCGCAGCTATTTTGGATACATTATATCAAAGAAATTACATTAAAGACAATTCTATTCAAGCAACTGAATTGGGAATAAAATTAATCGATACTTTGCAAAAATATTCTGAAGAAATTATTGATGAAAAATTGACAAGACATTTTGAAAAAGAAATGGAGAAAATAAGGGAAGGAAAAGCTGATGAGCAAGAAATTTTAGGAAAAGCCAAAGAAACTTTAATTAAAATTTTTGATAAATTTAAAGAACATGAAACTGATATTGGAAAAGAATTATTAGTCTCACAAAGAAAAACAGAAGAAGATACTAATACACTTGGGCAATGCCCTAAATGCGAGAAAGGAAACCTGAAAATATTATATTCTCCCAAAACAAAAAGCAAATTTGTAGGATGTTCAAGCTATCCAGAATGTAAGAACATTTATTCTTTACCAAGAAATGGATTGATAAAAAAATTGGAAGAAAAATGCAAAGAATGCAACTTTTACCAAGTTTTGGTTATTAGGGCTGGAAAAAGACCATGGAAATTATGCTTAACACCAAATTGCAAATCTAAAGAAGCTTGGGCCAAGCCTTTTGACAAAAGCCTTCATGGAAAAACGACAGAAGCTTTACCAAAAAACGAAGATAAAACTCATCAGGGAAAAACTACGGAAGAAAAAGAAACTCCTAAAAATAAAGATGAGCAAATGAAAGAAAAATCAAAAATAGGAAGAAAAAAGAAACAAGTCTAAACTTTTATTATCCCTTTTTCATTTATTTCGAACAGCATTTCTTTTTCTTCTGGTTTTTTTTGTATTAATCTTCTTGGAGAGATTTTTAATTCAATAATTTTTTTACAGAAATTTTGGATTATTTTTCCACCCAGGGGTATTACTTTATTATTGTCATTAAAATCTGCATAGATTTGATTTGTTATAATTATTGGTATATTATTTTTTGATATTGTTCTTAAAGAATTTAAATTAGAAATGAATTTTTTATTTATTTCTTTTGGATCTTCCTTTACTTCGCTTCTGTAAAATTTACCTATTGAGTCTATTATTACAAGACTTATTTTTTTTATTTCTACTAAATTTTCTGTTTTTATACACTGGTCTTCAAAACTTTTAACTTTAATTAAAATTAAATTATCCAATATTTTCTCATAATTATCTGATAATTGCCTAAATCTTTCTAATGAAAAGCCGTTTTCAGTATCAATATATATGACTTTTTTGTTTTTATTTAGCAAATTAATTGCCACTAATTTACATAAGGTTGTTTTTCCTGAACCCGGAGGACCGTAGATGAGGTTTAATTCTTCTTTATAACCCTGTATTAAATCGTCTAACTCTTTAATTCCTGTTGTTATCATTTTAAATTCTACAAATCTTATTAAAGCCCAACTAAAATAAACCTTTGGGTATTAAAAAGGATTAATTTATGTGCAAAGCAGGTATTAGAAAAGCTTAAAAATTACTATTTTTTGAATTATTATATGGGTGGAGGAAAACGAAAGTTTAACCAGGTAAAATATGTTCCCAAAGAGAAGAAATTAGGTAAATTCATTGCAGAAGAGAAAAAAGAACATAAAAAAGAAGATGTGAATGATTTACTAAACTTATGGTTTGATATGAGAAAAAAAGATAAAAAAGAAGAAACGAATTCTAACTAAAATTTCGAAAAACTTTTATTATTTCTTATAAATTCTGGAAATTTTTCGAGAATTATTACATAAGATTTATTAAAGACCTTTCTTTTTTAATATTATGGTAAATCCAATAAAAATGGGTGGCGGCGTAGTTGCTATTCTTTTAGGTTTGTACTTTATAAATCTGAATACACAAAATATACCTTATGTTATTACAGGAATAATTTTGATAGGAATAGGGATTGGTATTATAACTTCTGAAAAATGAACAAAATACATTTACAAAAAAACTGTTTAGATTTGGAATATCAGAAAAACTTGCAAATTTTAAACGCTACTTTAAGCTTAGGTATCTGGAGCGTAATCACTTTTTTGGGCGGTCTAATTTTAAATTTTGAAAAATGGTTTATTTATTCTGCTATTTTGGCTATTATTTGCTCCACAGTTTATTATATTTATAGAAAAACTAATGTCAATCTAAACAATTTATCCAATCAAATTAAAGATTTGAAAACTTAAATATTACTGGACAAAACCTACTGGACAAGACAAAGACCTGACTAAGATTTATATATTGCATTAATTTTATAAAAAAGATGAAAATTCAAGAAGGTGCTGCAGAACAGGTGTACAAGTTATCCCCTTCTTCTATAAATTTAATGTTATCTTGTTCTCGTTGTTTCTGGCTAGATAAACATAAAATTTGGAAAAGACCAGAAACACCATTTCCCCAATTGCCAAATGGTATGGACAAAATAATTAAAACCCATTTTGACAAATTTAGAGACAAAGGAGAATTACCCCCTGAAATAAAAGACCACCACCATACAAAAGGATTAAAATTATTTGATGATTTAGAACTTTTGAAAGTATGGAGAAACAACTTAAAAGGAATAAGATGGACAGATGAAAATGGAAATATTTTATCTGGGGCAGTTGATAATATCCTAGTTAATGGCAAAAAATTAATTGTTCTTGACTACAAAACAAAAGGTTATCCTATAAAGAATGAAACTGAATCTGGCAATAGTTACCAGAACCAACTGGATTTTTATAATTTTTTATTAAGAAAGAATGGATTTGAAACAGAGGATTTTGCTTTCTTGTTATTTTATATCCCAAAAGAAGTTTTGGAAACAGGACAAGTAATTTTTGATACTGTTTTGGCAAGAAGGAATACTAATGTTGAAAATGCAGAATATTTGTTTAGGAAAGCACTAAAATTGCTTAATTCTGATTGCCCTAAAGAGGGTTGCATTTGGTGCGACAAAATTATTTCATAAATCCCGGCTAAAATCCAAGAGATTCAGATTTAAACGGATTGTTTCGGATTTCTTGCGAAAAATCTTGAGTAAAAGTTATTAAGAAGAGAATAATAATACTTTTTATGGATAAATTTATTGAAAATGATTTTGGTGAGACAAGATTAGAAAAGTTTAATGCATTTTTTCTTAAAGTTTTAATGATAATTATGTTTCTTTTAATTGTGCTTACAACTATTTTATTAATTAAAAGATTATATGGTGGTATTTAATGAAAAACTTTTGGAATATTTTAACTATTGTTGCACAAATCTTTGCTTTTATATTGAGTATAATTTTAATTTATCAAATCTCAAAAATTATTTTGGGTGGTAGTTGGAGTATTGAAGATGCTATTTTAGCTTTTGTCATTGCTAATATAACTTTAACTTTTGGGTTATTTGCAAAAATAATGAATGTTGATAAAAAATTACATTGGCATATTCAGGGGCATAAAGGAAGAAATAATTAATTTCATTTAAAATTTTATAATACTTTGCTGTTATTAACTTCAATTACAAATTCTATTCTTGTGCAGAAATGCCTAACTTGTGCAAAGCCCTTATTACCGAAATATTTATATATTTCTTGTATATACTTAATATATACATTTAATTTAAATATGGCCGATATATATGATACAACAATTTTATGCGAAAATTGCAATAGAAAGACAACTAAAGGATTTGTACTTAAAGATGGTTTTAAATTAAGATCATGGGAGTGCAACAATTGTCATAAAAGATGGTTTCATCCCTTAGATTTACAAGAGTATAATAATTTTGAAAAATTGAAAAGAAAGGAATTTAATGTAAAGCTGAGGTTTGTTGGAAATAGCTATGTTGTTTCAATACCAAAAGAGATTATAACTTTTCAAGAGGAATTAGCTAAAGAAATAGATAAAATTATTTATATGAGTTTAGAAGAACCAGAGAAACTAAGCATATTTTTTACAAAAAGAATAAAAAGGGTTTTAAAATCATAACATCAAAAAGATTAAGAAAAGTAACAAAATAAAAAATGGAAGCAATGGAAGCAAGATTAAAGGTGATGGAAGCCCTTCAAGAAGAGGCTTACAAAGGAATAGTCAGGATAGACAGCCAGACTATGAGACAGATAGATGTAAAGCCCGGAAGCATAGTTGAAATTGAAGGCGGAAGAGCTACAGTAGGTATAGTTGACAGGGCTTATCCAACTGATATAGGGCAGGCTGTCATAAGAATGGATGGTATTTTAAGAAGAAATGCAAAAACTGGTATTGGTGAAGTTGTAAAAGTAAGAAAATGCGATGTTAAAGAGGCTAAATCTGTTGTTATTGCTCCTGCTCAGAAAGGAGTAATGGTTCAAGCTGATCCTGATGTTTTTAAAAGGGGATTATTGGGAAGAGCAGTTGTGAAAGGAGACATTGTTGCTTTAGGCGGAGCAAGAAGCAGAAGAAGGACAATGGCAGGAAGTCCTTTTGAAGATATTTTCGATGTTTTTGAACAGGGATTTATGGGCAATTTTGGTTTTGGCGGTTTAAAGTTTATTGTTGTTGATGCAAATCCAAAACAATCAGTCATTATTACAGAATCAACTGAAGTTAAAGTTAATCCAAAAGCAGTTGAAGTTACAGAGGAATTAGCTCCTGATGTAACTTACGAAGATATAGGCGGATTAAGTGAAGAAATTAAAAAAATAAGAGAAATGGTTGAACTGCCTTTGAAGCATCCAGAATTATTTGAGCGTTTAGGTATTGAACCACCAAAGGGAGTTTTATTGCATGGAAGCCCTGGTACTGGAAAAACTTTACTTGCAAAAGCCGTTGCAAATGAAAGTGATGCAAATTTTTTGTTAATTAATGGGCCTGAGGTTACCAGCAAATTTTATGGGGAGTGTTTAGTTGGCGATACTAAAGTTTATACAAATCCTAATGGGCCTAAGCCAATTAAAGAAATAAATAAGGCAGAAAAAGTTTTTGTTTTCGATGAGAATACAAAAGAATTTAAAAAATCTCTTGTTAAATCTAAGATATTTAGCGGATATAAAAAAGTTTATAAAATAAATGCAGAAGGAAAAGAAATAGAAGCGTCAGCTAATCACCCCTTCTTAAAATTAAATAAGAATGTTTTAGTATGGATACCATTAGAAGATTTAAAAATTGGAGATTTTGTTTGTGTTGCAGAAAATACTCCTGAAAATAATTTTAAAAATACATTACCAAAATTAAATTTTGCTAGAATAGATAGAATAGATTTTGTTGGAACAAAACCAACTTATGATATTGAAGTAGATAATTATCATAATTTTATAGCGAATGGATTTATTGTCCATAATTCGGAAAAAAGAATTAGAGAAATTTTTGAAGAAGCAGAAAAAAATGCACCAAGTATAATTTTTATTGACGAGATAGATGCTATTGCACCTAAGAGAGAAGAAACTTATGGAGAAGTAGAAAGAAGAATGGTTGCACAATTACTAGCTACAATGGATGGTTTGAAATCAAGAGGAAAGGTCGTAGTAATAGGAGCTACAAACAGACCCAATAGTCTTGACCCTGCATTAAGAAGACCTGGAAGATTTGACAGAGAAATTGAAATTGGAGTTCCTTCTAAAGCTGGAAGATTAAATATTTTAAAAATTCATACAAGAAACATGCCTTTAATGAAGGATGTTGATTTAGATAAAATTGCAGGAATAACACATGGTTTTGTTGGTGCTGATTTAGCAGCTTTATGTAAAGAAGCTGCAATGAATGTTTTAAGAAAAGTATTATCTGAATTTGACATTAAAGAGAATACTCCTTTGCCACCTGAAGTTTTAGATAAATTAAGGGTATATGGCAATGACTTTAAAGAAGCCTTGAAATTAGTGAGACCAAGTGCGATGAGAGAAGTTCTTGTCGAAGTACCAAATGTAAAATGGAAAGACATTGGCGGCTTGGATAAACTGAAACAAGAATTAAAAGAAGCTGTTGAGTGGCCATTGAAATATCCACATGCATTTTCCAAATTAGGCATAAAACCACCTAAAGGAATCCTGATGTATGGACCACCAGGAACTGGAAAAACCTTACTTGCAAAAGCAGTTGCAAATGAAAGTGAAAGCAATTTTATATCTATTAAAGGACCGGAATTAATTTCAAAATGGGTGGGAGATTCCTTGCCTTATGATGAAAAGCTAATTGTGAAAAAAAACTGCTCGATTAAATTTATGAAAATAGGGGATATTGTTGAGAATAAAGAGAATGTACAGGTATTAGCATTTGATAAAGACAAAAGAATAAGATTTACTAATATTAGTGATTATATAAAACACCCTTTAAGGGGAAAATTATTAGAATTAACAACAAGAACTGGAAGAAAAATAAAAGTTACAGATTATCATTCAGTTTTTTCTTTTATAAATGGCAAATTTACAGAAATACCTGTAAGCCATTTAATTGAAAAAGAAAGTTATATAGCTATACCAAAAAACTTAAACTTACCCAGAGAAACTTTGAAGTCAATTAATCTTTATGAAAATTTCAAAGAAGATGAAGAAATTTTTGTAGCTAATGTTAAGGAGTATTTAATAAAATCTAAATTAATATTGGGTTTAGATAAAACAGCAGAAATTTTAGACACTTCTAAAAACTATTTGACCAGCATTATATCCTTAAATCTGCCAGTTTCAATAACTAAATTTGATAAATTAATTAAAGAAGCAAAGTTAGCCTTGGATTTTAATGAAATAAAAATAAAATTAAAGGGAAGCATACATAATTATAATTCTATATTGGAAATAAACAAAGATTTTTGGAGATTGGTTGGATTATGGGTTGCTGAAGGGGATTTTAATGGATATACAGTAAGATTACATAATCAAAATGAAGAAATCAGGAATGATATGCATGCAATTTGTGAAAATTTAAATTTTAATATCAGTAAAAGTAAAAAAGCATTTTCAATAAATTCATTATTATTACAAAAACTATTTAGGAATGTATTGGGACTAAAAACTGGCGCTCATGAAAAAGATATACCTGACTTATTATTTTCTTTAGACAAGGAAAGCAAAGCAAATTTTTTAAAAGGATATTTTAGTGGTGATGGAAGTAATTGGCCTAAAGAAAAAGGCAAATTTAATATTGAAGCCGGAACTGTAAGCAATAATCTAGCCAATAGTTTATTGTATTTATTATTGGATTTTGGAATTGTTGCAACAAGATATAATAAAAAAGAAAAAACAGGAAGCATTACAAAAAAAATAAGTATTTTGGGAGTAAAGAATTTTGAGAAGTTTAAAGAAATTGGGTTTATTGATAAAAAAAGAAATGACAGGATTGATCAATATATAAAATCAAGAAAATGGTTTAGATCAGATTTAATTCCTTTAACAGGAGAATTATTTAATTTAGTAACCAAGAATCATTCTTCTTATAATTCAAATATTCTTTCTATAGGTAAAGAAAATCTGAAACAAATATTAGTTTATGTTGATAAAGACAAGAGCAAATATAAGGAATATTGGGATTTAACAGAAGGCGATCTTTTCTTTGACATGATTAAAGAAATTAAAGAATTGCCTAATGAAAATTATGTATATGATATATCTGTCCCAGGAGAAGAAAATTTTGTGGCTGGATTTGGGGGAATTTTAGCTCATAATAGTGAAAAAGGAATCAAGAAAATATTTGAAAAGGCAAGACAAGCTGCACCGACAATTATATTTTTTGATGAAATTGATGCTATAGCCGGCAAGAGAGGACTAGATCCTGGAACAAAGGTTACTGAAAGAATGGTAAATCAATTGCTAACAGAAATGGATGGATTGGAAGAATTGACTGATGTTGTTGTTATAGGTGCGAGTGTTACTGGAGATACAAAAATAATGATTAAAGACAAAAATAAAACCAAAATATTGCCTATAAAAGATTTTATTGATCCTTACTACAAAAAAGATGAAGAAGGAATAGAAAAGCTTGTTGAGAATATAAAAACTCTCGGGTTTGAAGCTTTAGATACTAAACCACAATATGGTTTAAGATTTAATAATAGTGCTTTCAAAAAAGTCAGGGGAGTTTTCAGACATAAAGTAGATAAAATTTATGAACTAGAATATATTGGTGGAAAGATTAGAACAACAGGCAATCATTCTGTTTTTATAAGAACTAGACATGGAATAGTAGCAAAACCAGTAGCAACTTTAAAGACTGGCGATATATTAGTTGATCTGCCATTCAAAGTAAGAACTAATGAAAAATTTTCCAGTATAAGATATCATAAATTTAATAATGAAATTGATTTAAAGTTACCTATATATGTACAAGATGAAAAACTAATAAATGATTATAATTTAGTAATGTCGGAAGATAATTTATCTCAGGAAAAATTAGCAGAATTAACAGGAAATGCACAAACAACAATTTCAGCTTGGAAAAGAGGAATTTGTGGACCAAGAGAACTTAGTTTAGAATATTTTAAGCATAAGTTGCCAAATGAAGTAGCAGTTACACCTGAATTAATGAGATTATTAGGTTATTATACAGCAGAAGGTTATGCTAGAAAAGAAATTGATTTTTGTTTTAATATAAATGAAACTGAATATCACGCTGATGTTCAGAATCTTATGAATGATATTTTTAGTTTAGAAAAACCAGATAAAATAAAATATATTACAAATAATGCAGTGAATATAGTTTATTATTCTAAACCGCTGGCTGATTTTTTCATAAGATGTTGCGGAAAAGGAGCATATAATAAACATATTCCCGGGCTTTTATTTGAAGCTCCAAAAGAATATTTCCTAGAATTTTTAAAAAGTTATACGTTTGGAGATGGTCATTTTTACAAAGATGGAAAAATAGAAGCAACTTCTGTAAGCAAACAATTAATTGTAGAATTAAATTGGTTATGTAGAATGCATGGCATAAAGTCATACATAAGTAAATTTATAGCAAAAGCAGGAAGAAAAATAAATGGAAAGATTATAGAAAAAGACTCATTAGCTTTTAGATTGGGAATTTCCAAGCATAATAATCCATTCATAAATAAAGAAAATAACAAATCTTATGCAAAAAGAGCAAAAATAAAATCAATAAAAATTTTACCTTATAATGATTATGTTTATGATCTATGTGGTTGTGATAACGAAGCTTTCTTTGGCGGAGAAAGTCCAATTTTATTACACAATACTAACAGACCTGACCTTTTGGATACTGCCTTGTTAAGACCAGGAAGGTTTGACAGGATTATTTCATCTACTGTTCCTGACAAAGAATCCAGGCTAGAAATATTTAGGATACATACAAAAAATATGCCACTTTCCAAAGATGTGGACATAAATAAATTAACAGAAAAAACTGAAGGTTATGTTGGCGCAGATATTGAAGGAGTTTGCAGGGAAGCTGGCTTGCTTACATTAAGAGATAATATAAAAGCTGCTGAAGTCAGCATGAAATATTTCCAGCTAGCTTTAGAAAAAGTCAAACCGTCTATCAGGTCTGACGACTTGAAAAAATATCAGGAAATTGAGGAAGATTATTTAAGAACAGCAAGGGCTGCAATAGAAAAGCCACCTAGTTATCTGGGTTAAACATTTTAGAAAAAGCATTAACGGAAGAACTTTAATTTTTTATTATTTCTTATAAATTGCCAAAACTATTATTCCAAACATAAACATTTTTGTAATCTCACAAACTATACATAATGCTTCTATTATAAAAAATTCTACATATGTTAAATATAAAGAATAAATTATTACAGGTATTGATAAATATCCTGCTAATTTTGTTTTATTATTAATTATTAAGGCAAATGTTAATAAAAAATAAATTATGCCCAGAATAGCCAAAGGTATATTGAAAATTGTTGAATATTCGCTTATGTTTACTGTGCCACATGATAAGAAATCATTAATATCACAAAGATTACTGCCAAAATAATGTGCATATGTTAAATATAAGGTGGATATTATCCCAAATAATGAAATTATTATCAATAGTGTCTTAATTTTTATTCTCATTTTTTACATATATTTTTTCTTGTTAATATTTTAATACTTATTGCTAACAAGATTATTGCAATAAATTGTATTTCCAGCCCCTTAAAAGGCAATGCTGCCAGAGTAAATGTTAAACTTAATCCTGGTATTAACAAACTTATCATTGACAAAGAGCAGACCGGACAGCCTGCTGCGAATAAGCCTGTAACAGGCAATATGCCAAACTTAGCTTTATTTAAACTTAAAAAACCTGATATTAAAATTGCAATATTGGTCCCAAATAAAAAAGACAAAACCAATGTCAGGAAAAGGCTTATCCAGGGATAATATTTTATCGGATTATTAAAAAACAAATAAAAACCATTGTAGAAATAATTTATTAAAATTAAAGATAATACCAAATATGAAAAGAATGATAATAAGAAAGTTAATTTGTTTTCTGTTACTTCTTTTATCATTATTCCACAATTAAAGTTCCTGTGCCCATGCCCATTGAACAGCTAAATGGAAAAGTTCCTTTTCTTGTTGGCGTAAACTCCAGCACATTGTCATTATTTTTGAATAATTTTGTTATTCTTAATTGTGGGATTACAAATGCCCTTAAACATCCCTGTAGCTGGGCCATGTTTCCAACTATCTTTACAGGCTCATTTACTTTTACTTTTATTGTATTCGGATCATAATTATAATTTGCAATTCCCAAGTTCACTATTTGTTTTCCATCTTGGTAAATAATTTTATTTGAACCTTCTGAACCTCCTTTTACCAGCTCATCATCTGCTGCTGAAAAAATATTTACAAAAGCAGTTAACAAAAAAATCCCAATGACACTTACACAAATTAGTTTGTATAATGTTTTCTTATTTATTTTTAATTCTTCCGCCATTTTTACCTGAATAATGCTGATTTTGGCCCATAGACCATTATAAATGTCAGCAACATTGTTATTACAAAACAAAATGTTATAAAATTAAATTTATTATACTTATAAAAGTTTGTTATGTCTTTTGACTTTGTTTCCTTGAATATCATATAGTCAAGTCCAAATATAATTAAAAATGAAGCTACAAAGATAACAGGAAATATCAATTTTAGATTGTCGTTTATCAGCATTAAACTGGTCATTGGGCCCATCAATCCACCCATTAACCCAGCCATCATTCCTTCTAATATGCCCATGATCCCGCAACAATTTCCACACCAGCTTCCTATACTCATTCCCATTATTATTCCGATTACAGAACCAATAAATATTCCATTTGTTGCCCCAATTACAGCACCAATTAAAAAACCAGACAGCATGCCAATTGTCATTCCAATCATCATTCCAGACATGCAACTAAAATCACTGCTGTAAGCCTTTATATGCCAAACTGAACTTGACAATGCAACTACACTAAGAATCAGGTAAATTAAAAAGTAACCAATTTTATCAAAAAAATTCTCAACATTACCAAAAAAACCAAGATAAGCTACTATTTCTGATATTGTTAAAATTATTAATATATTAAAAAACAACAGCAACACTTCCTTTTCAATATTATTGCCTGAGAATAATTCATTTAAAAAATGATTGAAGTTTACTTTTCGAGATATCTTTTCAGAAGCATCATAACCCAGGTTTTTTATAATTTTAATTACTTCATTAACATTTATTTCCGGATTGTAAAATATTTCTGCATTTTCATTATTAAACTTTAAATTTATATCTTTGATGTGATCAAAATTACTTAAGGCTCTTTTTATATTTTTCTCACATGCTTCACAATGCATTCCCTTGATTGTTAATTTAAGACTCTTCATTTTCTTCCAATCTGATATATTCTGCTTTACAATTATTAAGCTCACTTTTTATTATATCAGATATTTTATTCAACTTTATAGCCTTCTTTTGATATAATTTCTTTTATTTTATCCAGGCTTGTTTCTTTTTCATTAAATTCAACTTCAACTGTGCCTTTTTCATAGTCAACTTCAGCTTTTACATTAATATCATTCAGACTTTCCTTGATCAGAACTTCACAACTTTTACAGTGCATTCCATTTATGTTTAATTTTAATTTCATCATTTTTTTGTGAATAAAACCCTATTTATATTTAACCTGAGAAACTGTAGGTCTTATTTTGGCTGAGAATGCATTATAACCGTTCAGAATCGTTCATAAAGCTATTTTAAGAAATATTTTATTGAATTTTCCAGTCTGTACTTTTTTAATGAGATTTTTCTTTTCCAGATTGCTTAAAACAACACTTAATTTAGCTTTGCTCATATCTGTTCTTATCCTTAATGTTGACTGTGAAATTCCATCCTGTTCTTTTACTGCTTTTATTATCTTTTTTTCATCTTCGTCAAGAGCTTTTAAAATAATTTCAAATCTTTCTTCTTTATTTTTTTGCTTCTTTTCTGTATCAATATAGTTTTTTACTTCACGTTCTGATTTATTAAGAATAATTATGTAAATCCCAAGAACTATGTTTAAAGTTACAGCTATCAAGCCTATGTAAATTGGCAAATTGCTTTGCTGATGAGTACATTCACCATTTATAAAGCAGTTATTATTGCTTAATTTCATTAATTCTGAAATCAAATTATTTATCTGATAAGAAAATATTACAATAGTCATTAAAAATATTATTGAAACTACTAAAATTATCATTCCTAAATTTTTTTTATTTATCATATTATTTGAAGAAACCTTTGATTTTTAAATTTATCTTAAGCTGCTTTTATATCAGCACAAACCCTTGATATCCTTGGGGCGTATACACCTGATTTTCTTATTTTTACAATTTTCAGATTTTTTATTTTTAACTGTTCTTTTAACAACTTTTTCCAATAATCTTCTAATTTTTTAGAATTTAGTTTTTCTTTTGGCTCTTCCAAGAATGTGTAGTAATGAATTATGCCATTTTTCTTTAATCTTTTAATTGCAATATCCAAAAATTTATAACTTTCTTTTGGCAAAGGCATTAAAATCCTGTCAAATTTTATTTTTATTTTGGGAAGAATATTTTTTACATCCCCATTGAATAATTTAACTTTATTTTCATCAAATTTATTTAATCTTAAGTTTTCCATGGCATATTTGTGTGCTGTTTTGTTTATTTCAATTCCATAAACTGATTTTGGGCTGCTGTTTTTTAATATAACATAAATAAAGCTGCCTATGCCTGAAAACATCACTAAAACATTTTCATTTTTCCCGACTAATTTGCTTATTCTTAACCTTTCATTGCTCCACCTAGGTGTGAAATAACATTTTTCAACATCCAATTTAAAAAAAACTCCGTTTTCTTTGTAAATTGTTTCTTTATTATCTTCACCACAGATCAACTTTAATTTATATGTCCTGTATTTCCCTCTTCTTGCACTAATTTTTTTAAAAACACTTTTTATATTTTTATTTAATTCTAAAATTGCATTACCTATTAATTTTTCATGTTTTTTTATTTCATCCTTGATTTCAATTATACAGATATTTCCAATAACATCAAAGGATGCAGGTATATAATTTAATTTAGTCTCCTGTATTTTATCTTTTAAAAATTCCTTAATTTTCATCTTAACATTAAATAGGCTCCAATTATCATTGTTATGCTTGAAATTACTTTAATCATTAAATCTTTATCATGAAATAATTCTCCGCCAATTAAAGTTTCAAAAAATATGCTGATTCTTTTTACAGCCAATACAAGACCTGCGTTTGCTGAAGGTATAGAAAAAGCCTTTAATGTTAATAAGCCATGTGCTACTGACAAGAATGAAGCTGGCAATAATAGCCAACCCATTTTTTTAATCCCGTTTTTAACTCCCTGTATGCCATCATAAAATACTGACAAAAGAATTAAAAGAAAAAAAGCCACAAAAAATCTTACAATAACATGATAAGTATATATGTTTAAGCCAGAACTATTTTCTGTATTTATAATAAACCTGCTGATTACTGAACTAAAACTATAAAATACAATTGACAGAAGACCATAGTGAATATATTTCGAATTTATTGCATCTTTTATCGGCTGTATTAAACTGAATTTGTCTTTTTTTAATTCCAATAAATATCCACCAGCCATTATTAACATAAGACCCCATCCTTGTGTGCTGCTTATCTGTTCTTTTAAAAATAAAAATGACAATAAAACAACGAAGACAGGTTCAAAACCCATCAGAGGCGAGGCAACTGAGATTTTTAAATGCCTGAATGCCTTTGCTAAATATATTAAACCAGCTGTATTTATGATAGAAACTAAAATTAATATGCCCCAAATATAAATTTCAAAATTGAAATTAATTTTAAAAATAAAAAATGGCGCGCTAAGAAAAAAAGTTGCTATAGCCCATGTAGTTACATATTCTAGGGCATGCTCTTTATATAAGATTTTTTTATCTAGTATTGTTGAAAATGTGGCAAATGCAGCAGCATATAAAGCCAAAATAAACCACTCTTCCAATTATTTCACCCAGCTATCCAAGCCTTTTTGCTGGAATTCTTTATTGCTTTGATCAAGACTTTCTAGAACTTTATTTACGCGCTCTTCATTAAACTCATGTTTCTCAACTAGCAAGCTCTTAATTTTTTCAGTATTTGGTTTTTCCCATTTAAGCATATAATCTTTTTGAACTTTCATATTTACAAATAGTTCATATATTTCCTTCCAATTAAAATCTGCTCCTGCATTAGAAAACATTTTATTGTAGTCATTATTTTCTTTAACTAATTTTAATGCTTTTTTTGGTCCAATGCCTTTTATTCCTTTATTGTAATCTGTACCAACTAAAATTGAAAGCAAAATTAATTTCTCCTGAGTAAGGCCGAGCTTTTTTAAATTTTCATCCAAGTTAACTAATTCTGGGTTTATTTTAGTGGTACTTCCTGAACGCAATTTCTTTCTTTGAGTCAGAGTCAAATTTGTTATAGTTCTCTGACAACCATGCAATAAAGGATCTACATCGCTTGTTGCTGCAGCCCAGGCATCATTATTTTTACATAAATAAGCCATCTGGGCATCTGCTTCTGCTGGTGCTTGAATAACTGGCAATCCCATGGAGTCCATTAATTCCCTGCTTTCTTTAACCATATCCTTTGTTAAGAAAGAAGTTTGCTTAGCATAAAGATTCATTGATTCTAAATCCTCTTCATCAACAGCCTTTTCATATAATTCCTGGGCAATTACTTTTTTTCCAGCCCTTTCTTCTGAGGTTCTTTTTTTTAATGCTGGCATTTCCCCATCCAGCACTATAATTAATTTTACACCTTTTCCAATTAAATTAGAAAATCTTGTCCATATGCCCATTAAATGAGATGTTGTATTTCCAGACGAGTCTTTTAATGGAGTTCCATCAGGCTGCCTAATAGATGAAAGGAACTGATAAGCTGAATTGCTAAAATCAACTGATATTGTTTTTCCCCTTAAACTGTCAAAATTTATTTCTTGTCTGTACAATAACTTGCCTAATTTTACACCCATGTTAAAATTAGAGTTATAATTAATATTTAAGTTTATTTAATAACTATTTTCACTTTTTAAATTAACCCAAAGATTTATAATTAAAAGGGTTTACAAATTTAAAATGGGGTGTGTATATGATTAAGCAACCGAAAGACCAGAGAGTCGGTATTTTTGTTGATGTACAAAACTTATATTATTCTGCAAAAAATATTTATAATGCTAAAATAAATTTTAAAGAATTACTGAAAATAGCTGTCGGTGGCAGAAAATTAGTGAGGGCACTGGCTTATGTTATTAAAACAGATGTTCTTGCTGAAAAGAGTTTTTTTGACGCCTTGGAGCAGATTGGATTTGAGATAAAGTCAAAAGATTTGCAAATATTTTATGGGGGTGCAAAAAAAGGGGATTGGGATGTTGGAATTGCAATGGATGCTATTGAATTAGGTCCAAAATTAGACACTGTTATTTTAATCTCTGGTGACGGTGATTTCTTGCCTTTGGTAGAACATTTACAAAGAGCAATTGGATGCAGAGTTGAAGGCATATCTTTTGGAAAAAGCACAAGCTCAAAATTAATTGAAGAAGTCGACAGTTTTATAGACTTGGATGAAAGAACTAAATTTATTTTATTAAGATAGTCTTTTATGAAATTTTAGAAAAAGAGGTTGAATGATAACACATACTGTATTGGGACATCCTGGCGGATTTTATGATTTTAAAATTCATAATCCAAAAATTAATTTGCTTTGCAATCAAAATTTTTGTTCCCTGGCAAAGTACCTGAGTCATATGCTTAAAAATTGTCCAAATGAATATTTTTTTAAAGGACCAAGAAGTTCAGCATTAAAATTTCAGATCCCCTCTGTAAATATAACCCATCTTATTGATTATGAAATTTGTTTATTGGCAAAATACGGCTTAGAAATTAATAAAGAAAGATTTTTTGAAAACCATCCTCGAGTTCAGAATTTCATGCTTGAAAATGATCCTAAAACCGTTGCTATTGAAGTTCCAATTTGGTTAAATCACAATGAATTGAGTTTGTATAAGGAGATTTTTAACACAGATGAAACTTTAACTGGACATATAGATTTATTGAGAATTGAAGGAGACAAGATCTGGATATGGGATTATAAGCCAAATGCAGCAAAAGAGAAATATGCAAGCACACAAACTTACTTCTATGCTTTAATGCTGAGCAAAAGAATAAATTTGCCTTTAGAAAATTTCAGATGTGGTTATTTTGATGCTAAAGATACATTTATTTTTAATCCAGAAAATGTACAATTAATTAATGTTAAACAGGATTTAATGAACTATATTAAAAATTAATCTAAACCCAAACTTGATTTTATAGCTAAATCCACTTTCATCATTGTTTCAGGATTTATTTTTTTCAATTTTTTAATTATACGCGTTTTATCTATTGTTCGAATTTGATTTAATAAAATTGTAGACTCTTTTTCTAGTCCACCTTCATTTTTTAATATTTCTACATTTGTGGGAAATTCTTTGGTGTAAATCTTAGAAGTAATTGGAGCAACTATAGTAGTTGGACTATATTGATTACTAGAATCATTTTGAATTATTAATGCTGGTCTGATATTTCCTTGTTCTGATCCTTTAACAGGGTCTAGGTTTACAAGAAAAATTTCACCTCTTTGAACTATCATTTTAATCCCAATCTTTATCAGCATAAGCCCATTCATTTGTTATTTTTAAAGAATCTTCTGCCATTTCTTTACACCCTTCTATTAATAATTCTTTACTCTTCCTTTTTTCTATTTCGGCTTTTTTCATTAAATCTAGAATAACTTCTTCATAAGTCTTATTTTTTGAGTCTTTTAGCTTATCTAAAGCGGTTTTAACTTTTTCGTGTATTTGAATTGTTGTTATCATACTAGCTATAGAGATTCTATAGTTTATAAATTTTACGTAAGAAAAATCGAAAATAATACGAAAATTGCTTGTTTATTTCGAAAATTTAAATTAAACTTTTTCTACAGTCTCTCTTTTATATGAAGAGAATTTTAATAGGTGCTTATAGTCATCAATTTCAAAGTCTTTAACATTAAAAGTTTCATCCAATTCAAAGGTTGATAATGAAGCATTGTGAATGCTAAAGTACTGCATTTCTTTTAAATGCAATTTTAAAATTCTTAAAACAAGCAACCTCAGGAAGGTGCTATGAGATACTATTAAAATATGTTCTTTGGATTTATGCTCTTTTTTTATATTATCTAAAAATTCCTGGGCTCTTTTTTCAACTTCAAACAAATTTTCTCCATTCCCTTCTGGCGTATATTCTGCAAATTCCCTTCCTTTTAATTTTAATGACATTATATGATAAAAAAATTCTTTATCAGACTTGTTTTCAAACACGCCTGTATTTTGTTCTTGAATTTGTTCTGTAAATGTTACTGGAGCTTTTATGTATTTTTGAATATATTCTAAAGTTTCTTTAGTCCTCCCTTTTTTGCTGCAATATATCTTATCTATATGCCTGTCTTTTAAAAATAAGCCCAATCTTTTAGCCTGCTCTATACCAGTTTCTGATAATTTATCATGCTCTTCTCCTACATTTCTTAATGATTGTGCATGACGAACTAAATAGAGTTTCATTTTAAAAATCAAATAATGTATTTTGTTTTCCTTTTGTCATATCATCAAATTTTTTATCAAAAAATAATAAAATTGCGTCTGCTATAGGCTTAATCTGTTTGTTTATATAATGATCATAGTCTATTTTATGCCTTAATTTTTGAATTGGTTCTGGTCCATCTTCAGTTATGTAATATTCTATAATACTGCTTTCTAATTTATCTAATTTTCTGGCAGCTTTTACGTGGGGAGGAAGATTGGCATAATCCTTTAAATCCTTTCTAATTGATTTTCGATAAACTAAATCTTTATCAAATTTTCCTGATCTTAAATCTTTAACAAATTGTTTAACAAAATTGAAAACTTCTTCTTTATGGAAAACTCTATTTAATAATTCATACTGGAATTTTTTAGCAGCATCAGTCCAATCACTACGAATATTCTCAAGTCCTGTAAATGAAATTTCTTCTTTACCTTTATCATTTAATATTAAACCAGCATATCTCTTTTTAGCTCCTTTCTCAGAACCCCTTAATTTTGGCATTAAAAATCTTATAAAACATTTCTCAAATTGCAATTCCAGAACACTTGTTCTTTTGTATTCTTTTTTGATATATTCTTTATAAAAACTATTTATATATTCCTCAATTTTCTTACCAATTTTATTTGCTTCTTCGTAATTTTTTGCATTTGAAATTACAAAATTCGAATCTGTATCTTCGTAGATAACTTCATAACCCAATTCATTAATTTTTTTAGCAGTTAATTGGATAATATATCGGGCAAAGTGAGTAATTGCATTAGCAATTTCTAGATTATAAAATCTGCAACTGGAAGATGCAAGAACACCAAAGAAACTATTTTGCAATATCTTTATAGCATAACTTGCAGGCTTATTATTTTCTTTTTTTGCTTTTTCTCTTTCACTATGTAATTTCTTAATTATTTCAGGTAATATTCCTTCTTCATTTCTAAACATAGCCTTATTTGGAGCAATAATCACATCTTTTGTTTTTTCTTTTGTAAAAGAATATGGATCTATGTTGAATGTTCTTATCAAGGAAGGATACAAACTTTTAAAATCCAAGACCAAAATATAATCATAAATTCCCGGCTTGCTATCCATAACATAACCGCCAGTTATTCTTTCTTCACTATCATCATATTTCCCTGTTGGGCAAACAATTTTTCTTTTTATTGCTTCTTTTATGTATAAAGAATCTAATGAAGCTATTGATGCCTTTACATTATCTAATGGCATGCCTGTTAATAGCGACCTTTGAATGCTTAGATTTAGGACATCTGTTTTTTGAATTATATCATAAACCAGCTTGCAGTCATTTAAATTATATTCAACTAATTTCTTTTGATCTTCTTTGTACATCCTGTCTATTTCTATGTGCTTGTTATTGTTATCAATTGTTTTTCTTTCGCCCAAAAATTGATGGGCTGCTGAATCTAATTTATAATCATTTAATTTAATAAATGAAGTCATTAGCAGATTTATACCATCTATAACCTGGCGACCAGGCATATCTGCTTTGCTGCTTGAAAAAAACTTACGCCCTTTTCTTATTCTTACACGCTCGTTATTTCTTCCCAAATCGAAATCTATTCCATATTCATCAAATTTTTCTTGCAAATATTTTAAATCAAAATCAACTAAATTCCATCCAGTCACTATATCTGGATCATATTTAAAAAATTCTTCCTTGAATTTTAATAACAAATCTAGTTCATCATTGCAACTTATTGCATTTTGAACTTTATCTTTCGAGTTTAGAAAAACCTTGTTATAATCCTTTCCATATAGACCAACACAGTATAATATTTTTCCGGATTTGCAATCTGTTTCTATATCTAATGATACTAATTTTATGTTTTTTGGAAAATAATCCGCAGGTTTTAATTTTGGTTCTTTGTAAACTCTGTCTATTTTTTCATTTCTTTCAAACTCACCATCTATATCTAAAGAACTATTTATATCCCTATCAATTAAAAAACGATTGACAAATTTCAAGTCAGCTTCATAATAATCTATTTTATTTTCTTTAAATTTTTCTCTTAGTTCTGTTATTTCACTTGGAAAATCTGCAATTACTTTTACAACAGTTTCATTTGAAAAATTCTTGAATTTATTTTCTTCATAATAGAAATTTTTTATTCTTAAAGCTTTTTTTAAATCAGATTCTTTAATGTAAAAGTAAGGCCTGTATGTGTTTATTGTTAGAAAAGTCTCATTATTTTCCAGCCTTCCATATAATAAAATGCATGACTTGCTTTCTATTGTTTTATAAGTAGAATCTAAAATAAACCCCTTCATATTTCTTTAAAATAATGAGTAGGTTTTTAAATTTTCAGTTTTATTTAATACTATGGATTTTAAGGAGAATTTAATTAAGGCCGGAGAAATAGCAAGAAAGGCAAGGGAATATGCAAAAGAAATTACAAAAGAAAATTCTAAATATATTGATATTGCTGATAAAATAGAAAATAAAATTATTGAATTAGGTGGGAAACCAGCTTTTCCAGTTGATATTTCTGTTGATGGAGTAGCTGCTCATGATACTCCTTTACATGGAGATGAAAGAATTTTAAAAAAAGGCGAACTAGTTAAGGTGGATTTGGGTGTTCATATTGACGGGTATATTGCTGACACTGCAGTAACTGTTGAAATTAATTCAAATAAAAATCAGAAGTTAATAGAGGCAAGTGAAAATGCCTTGAAAGAGGCTGTAAAATTGGCTGTTCCAGGCACACAAATTTTTGAAATTGGCAGGGTTATTCAAGATGAAATTACTAAGGCAGGTTTTACGCCTATTAAAAATTTAAGCGGCCATGGACTGGGACAATATTTAGTCCATACACAGCCAACTATTCCAAATTACAATAACAATGACAAAACAAAATTAAAAGAAGACATGGTTATTGCCATAGAACCTTTTGCAACAACTGGACAAGGACTTGTTGTTGAGGGAAAAATGTCTTCAATTTATTCTTTATACAATATCAGAAATACAAGAAATTTTGACGCAAGAAAGATTATCAAATTTATAGAGGAAAATTATAGAACCTTGCCATTTTCTGAAAGATGGATAATTAAGGAGTTTGGGTTGAAAGCTAAATTATTATTAAAAATGCTTGAAAATGAAAAAATTATAGAACAATTTACTATTTTGCCCGAGAAATCCAAATCATTAGTTTCACAAGCTGAGCATACTGTTTTAGTTGGTCATGGTGTTATAAGTTGATGGATCATGCTTTTAAAAAAATATCTTCAAATAATTTATGCTTTCTGGTCAGAATTTTATGATAGTTTTGTTGATGTTCGTTATAAATTTGATAGAAATGAAGTTATTCAGAAACTAAAAATAAAAAATGGAGAGAAAGTTTTGGAAGTGGGTGTTGGGACTGGTCTTAATCTGCCATTATACCCCAAATATTGTGAAGTATTTGGCATTGATTTTTCTAATTCAATGCTTTATAAAGCAAAACAAAAGAAATCAAATGCAAAAATTACGCTTGAAGAAATGGATGCAACAAATATTAAATATCCAGATAATTATTTTGATAAAATATTAATGACTTATGTTTTGAGAGTAACGCCACAACCAATTTTAGTTTTAAAAGAAATAATTCGTGTTTTAAAACCTAAGGGAAAAATTGTTGTAGTTGACCAGTTCAAAACCAGACCCTCTTTTTTTGCCAAAATTCTTCAGCCAATTAGGGTTTTATTAGGGTCAGGGAAAGATTATTTTTTAGCAGAACTTATAAAAGATCTGCCTTTAATAATAAAGAATAAGAAAATAATTGGAATAAGGAAAGGCACTTATCTATTTGTATTGGAATGCAGAAAATTATAGAAATATTTAAATAGGGCAATATATCAGATTTTGATATATGAAGAAAAAAATAATCTCAATAAGAGGAATGCATTGTGCAAGCTGCGCTACTTTGATTGAAAGAAAATTAAAGAAAGTCTCCGGAGTAACAAAAGCAGGCGTAAATTATGCGACTGAAAAAGCAAGCTTGGAATATGAGGATGGCGCTGATGAGAATTTATTTACAGCAGCTATTAAGTCTTTAGGATATGATGTAGCATCTAATACTGGTGAGAATGGACTTCTCCGTTTAAAAATACCTGAAATGATTGACCAGTTTTCCTTGATACAGGTTAAAAAAACCTTGATGAGTCTTCCTTCTGCAGAAGGCAAATTAAATGTTAAGGGAACTGCCGAAATAAAATATGATCCTGAAAAATTATCTTCTAATTCAGTTGTAAAAGCAATAAGAGATATGGGTTTTGATGTTATTGAAGAAAATAGTCTAGACAGAGAAAAAGATATTAAGGAAAAAGAAATTAATACCCTAAGAAACTTATTTTTTGTTAGTTTAGCTTTAACTATTCCTTTGGTTATACTGGCTTTTCCAGAGTTTTTTTCTATAGATTTTTCTTACAGGAAAATTGTTTTATTTTTACTTGCAGCACCTGTTCAATTTTTTGTTGGTTACAGGTTTTACAAGAGTGCTTTTACAGCCTTACGGGTATTTAATGCAAACATGGACACTTTAATTGTTTTGGGAACTACTGCCTCATTTTTTTACAGTTCCCTTGGTGTTTTTATGCCAAAGATTTTTGGAGGAGAAGATTTGTATTTTGATATTGGTGCTGTAATAATAACTTTTATTATTTTGGGCAAATGGCTTGAGGCAAAGGCAAAAGGCAAGGCTTCAGAGGCTATAAAGAAATTAATGGGGCTGCAACCAAAAACAGCAAGGGTTATTAGAAATGATCAGGAAGTTACTATTCCTATTGAGGATGTTAGGATTGGTGACTTAATTTTAATAAAACCAGGTGAAAAGATTCCTGTTGACGGCATCATAGTTGAAGGCAATTCTTCTGTTGATGAATCTATGATTACTGGAGAGAGCATTCCTGTTGAGAAAAGAATAAAGGATAATGTAATTGGTGGAACTATAAATAAGCATGGGCATCTTACTTTTAAGGCAACAAAAATTGGAAAAGACACTGTACTGAACCAGATAATTAATTTAGTAGAAGAAGCACAGGGAAGCAAAGCACCAATACAAAGGCTGGCTGATATTATATCAAAATATTTTGTCTTGGGTGTTTTAATAATTTCTATTTTTACTTTTGTATTCTGGTTTTTTATTTATGGCGAAAGTTTTACTTTTTCTTTAAGTACATTTATAGCTGTCTTAATAATCGCCTGCCCATGCAGCTTGGGCTTGGCAACACCTACAGCAATCATAGTTGGCACTGGAAAAGGGGCTGAGAAAGGAATTTTAATTAAAAGTGCGGAAGTTTTAGAAATAATACATAAGGCAGACACAATTGTTCTTGATAAAACAGGAACTTTAACAAAAGGAAAACCAGAAGTAACTGATATTATATCATTTGGAAAATTAAGCAAGGATGAATTATTAAAAATTGCAGCAAGCATTGAGAAAAAATCAGAACATCCCTTGGCAGAAGCAATTGTAAATGAAGCTAAAAAGAATAATTTGATTTTTTCAGATATAAAAGATTTCAAGGCTATTCCTGGTCATGGTGTTACTGGCAAATTAAATAAAGACATAATATTATTTGGAAATCGGAAACTTATGGATGATAATAAAATTTCTTTAATAAATGAAACTACAATTAATGATCTTGAAAATAATGGAAAAACAGTCATGATTTTTGCCATGAATAAAAATCTTGCAGGCATAATTGCAGTTGCTGACACTTTAAAAGAGCATTCTAAGGAAGCAATCTTATCTTTCAAAAAGTTAAATAAGGAAGTTATAATGATTACTGGCGATAATGAAAGGACTGCAAAGGCTATAGCTAAGACTGCTGGCATACACAGGGTATTAGCTGGTGTTTTGCCTGAGAATAAGGCTAAAGAAATTAAAGAATTGCAGGAAATCGGAAAAAAAGTTATTATGGTTGGAGATGGCATAAATGATGCACCTGCTTTGGCTCAAGCTGATGTTGGAATTGCAATAGGTTCTGGAACTGATGTTGCTCTTGAAACTGGAAGTGTTGTTTTAATGAGAAATGACTTAAGGGATGTTGCTATTGCGATTAAAATTAGTGAAAAAACTTTGAAAAAAATAAAGCAAAACTTATTCTGGGCTTTCTTTTATAATACTGCCGGAATTCCTATAGCTGGCGGACTTTTGTATCCTTTTTTTGGTTTTTTATTAAACCCAATGATTGCAGCAGCAGCAATGGCATTTTCCTCAGTTTCAGTTGTTACTAATTCCCTGCTTATGAAATTTTATAAGCCAAAAATTTAATTTTTATAGCTTTTTGCACAATATTTACAGCAGAAATATAATATTTTACCTTTTATTTTTTCTTTATATGCCCCTTCAATTAATTTGCAGCCGCAATTAGTGCATATTTTTTGATTGAAATTAATTATATTAGAAAATCTGTCAATCAAGTTTTTTGTAAATGTTTTTCCAGATTTAGTAAGACAATATTGTTTTTTATCTCTTTCGCCTTTTGATTTTAGCTCTATTATATTGTTTTTTTCCAGTTTATTTAAAAATGGATAAACATGACTCGTACTTATTTTTTTGCCTGTACAAACTTCCAGTTGTTTTATTAATTCATAGCCATGCATCGGAGTTTTATATAAAATAAGCAATGTATAAAATTTTATCAGGTTTGTTATTTTTATATCTTTCATATTGAATATAGTTTTACGCAAACATTTATATATTTTACCGTATATGATATATCAGATTATGATACATAGTTTACATTAAAAGAGGCTGAAATCTTGGAGGTGTAACATGTATTATAAGAATGAGATAGAAAATGAGGAGAATGATATATATAAGAGAGCAATCCGTAGTTTGCTTTTAGAAGATGATGAGATAAATGATATTGAAGAAGCATTTATGGAAGGTTACGAAGAAGAATTATTGGATGAATCATAAGATACTTACAAGTATTTTACTTTTTGTATTTATAATAGTGATAACTTCAGCTTTTGCTTCTGAGCAAGAAGATATAGACTCTGGGCAAAGATTAATTCAAAGTAAGACTCCTTGCAATAACTTGAATGACCAGCAATTAGAAAGTATTGGAGAATATTTTATGGAACAAATGCACCCAGGAGAATTACATGAACTTATGGATGCTAGAATGGGTGGAGAAGGTTCAGAAACCCTGAAACAAATACACATTAATATAGCAAGGATGATGTATTGTGGTGAAAGAAATGTAATGCCTGTTAATATGATGAATACAATGATGAATCGGGGAGGTTATTTTGGGATGATGGGTTTTGGCAATGGATTTGGTAATATGATGGGCTATAATTATTATGCTTATGGGGGGTTTATTATGATATTTTGGATTATAATTTTAATATTAATTATTTACATTTTATTTAGGGTTTTTAATAATCAGGGTTTTAATTTTGGATCAGATTCTTTGGAGATCTTGAAAAAAAGATATGCAAAGGGAGAAATCAGCAAAAAAGAATTTGACCAGATGAAAAAAGAATTACATTAATAATGAAAGAATATTTAAGTAAAATTAATAAAATTTATTTTGGATTATGGTCTTTATTCTATGATTATGATCCAATTTCTTTATGGTTAAAGTCTATTCAAGCAGAAATATTAAACAAAATAAGCATTCCAGATAAATCTTCTGTTTTGGATGTCGGCTGCGGCTCTGGCAATGCTTTGAAAATTTTATATGCCAATAATGTGAAAAAACTTTATGGTATAGATTTATCTGGATTAATGATAAAAAAAGCAAAAAAGAAATTATCCTATAATGCTGTATTGAAAACAGCAGGTGTTGAAAATATCCCGTTTAAAGATAATTTTTTTGATTATGTTTTTAGCTTTGAATCTTTTCATCATTTTTCTGACCCTGATATAGCTATTAAAGAAATGAGAAGAGTCTTGAAAAAAAATGGGAAATTAATTATAGCTGACATAGACTTTTATTTTTTCAGTAAACTGTTTGAGAAGCTGGAACCTGGATGTGTAAAAATTTATAATAAAAATGATTTTAAAGATTTGTTTTCTAAAAATAAACTAAAATTAATAAGTCAGGATAAAGTTGGTTCTTTTGTTAATTTAAATATTGGAAAAAAAATAAAAAATTAATCAAACAAGTCTTTTAATTTCTTAGGAAGCCCTCTTATATATAGCAATGCTAAAGGAACTCCCCAGTTAGCCCATCTTTCTATGAAATCCCATATTGGGTCTCCGGCTATTGGCCTGGCTAATGCTGTTAAAAAACCCCATAAACTAGCCCATATTAGTATTAATCTTAATGGAAATACAATTGCCAGAAATGCTGTTAAAATATCAAAATAACCAATTGTAGTTAATAAAGTTTTAGCTAAATCTCCGGTAATTCCTGTAAATGCAGTTAGCATTTCGAGAAATCTTGTTTTTAGTTGAATAGCAAATATACCATGGCCTAGAAATTCACCAAATAAAGCTATTCTTAAAATCCACTCTATTTTTTTAAAATTATCTTCTTTTTTTAACAATCTTTTTTTCATTATACCTCCTAGTATATTGTGAAAGCGATTGTATTTGTGGCAAATAAAATCAGCAAAATACCAAGGCTAACAAGCACTAATCCGGTTATTAATCGCATCCACTTTTTATTTTTTTCTTTCCATTTTTTTAATCTCTTTATGCTTGCACCAAAATAAACTAAAAGAAGCAGCATAATTAATGGAATTACAAATATAAAATTATAAATTAATAAATAAAATATTACTAATGGATTAAATCCTATTTTTGATAATAAAGCTGTGATTGCAAGATATGGTCCGCCTGTACATGGCAATTCAACTGCTGCAACAAAAACCCCCAGAATTATTGCTCCAGGCAATGTTATTTTTTTAACCATTTTTTCTATTTGCAGCGATCTTTTGTACGGGATAGACAAAGAAAATCCCTTTCCATACCACCAGAAATCTTTAATTTCTATTAAACCCAAAACTATTATAATTATCCCCACTAATATGCCCATTATTTCTGCAAGATTGAATCTTTGAATAAATAATAGCAACCCTATTCCAGCCAGGAAATATGTTATGTAAACTGCCATAATATAAATTATTCCTATAAATAACATTCTCTTTTTATTATGGGATAATGTTAGTAATGTAGTCATCAATAATATCAGAACACCAATTGCACATGGATTTATTGAATCAACTAAGGCTGTTGAAATAACTATTGGTATTGCTGGAAGAGATATTGTTTCTGCCTTTGCAATTTGGGAGAAAAGTAAAATCAGCAAAAATATAAATAAAAATTTAATTTTGTTCATTAAACTCACATCCAGCTTCTCTTGCTAAAACTGAAAATTCTTGCACCCCGATTAAAACTTTTCCACTGGAAAATTCCCAGGTTGGATATTTCTCTACATTTTTTTGCAGGCATAAATCTGTCTCGCCCAGAACTCCCCTGCATGCTAAAGGTAAGTCTTTAATATCTGAAACAGAACATCTTGGGTCACATTCTATATAAGAGCCTTCTTTTATTATTTTGAAAGAAGAACCAAACATTTTCTCCTGCTTTGCGCAATTAGGACACCAAAACGCCCCATATTCTTTTGCATTTTTTTCTACTAAACAATTTGCAAGATTATCAATAATTTCTTTGTTGTATTTTGAGCTTGTACATCCCCCGAGCATAATACCCAGAATAAGCAATAAAATTATTTTATTATTCATTCTTGCTCCTTAATTTGTAAATTATTATAAACATTGTTAAAATTATTATATCTAAGGCAATACATAAAATACAAATAGATAGAATAAGAAACAGTTCTGTATATACCAGATAAAGTGCGAAAATTATGCTGATTATTAATATATAAAATATTAAATTAATTAAAAACTTCTTATTTAATTTTTTGTTGAATAATTTAAATTGTGCATCTTTTTTTATTAATATTAAATTAATTAAAATAAAAACAAATGTTAATATCCCTATGCCTGAAACAGGTATATCACTTCCAGGAGGAAACTCTGAATATCTGCTTTTATTTACTATTTCACAGCTTAAACTTGGGCTGAAATCACAAAAACTGGAAACTTCTGCATAATGTAAATACAACAAATAAGAAGATATTATTATTCCCAATATTGACAAATATATTAAAATATTTGTTAATAGATTATTCACTCTTTTTTGCATGACGTCCTCCACGCCATGAATGGCGTGGTTTCCAGCAGAGGTCAAATATGTCTGACTTGCATATAGTTCCTGAATCAACGACACATGCCTTAATAGTTTTTGGTGAAGATTTTTTCCAAAAATGTTCAGGTCTTACATTATCTCAAACAGGCGTCACTTTTCGCTTGTCCAGCGATAGACTGCTGATGCAGTGAATTATATTAAAGAACCAGTATATTTAAATGTTATTGTGATTTAGTGCTATTAATGAGAAATTTTCGGAATGTTTGTGGTTTCTCCGGAAGGCTTGCGGGATTTATGAAAAGTTTCCGACATGATATTAACTGCAGAAATTTTTAAGAAGAAAAAATGATATTAAAAAAGATACCCCAATTCATCCATGTTCTGAAGAACATGGTTTTCTTGGATACGACTGTCATAAATAAGTTATAATCTTTCTTTTTAAAAATCTTTGTTAATACTATTAATTATTTGCTGGTTTTATATCCTCTTGCAATTATGTAAATTTCCCTGCTTTCTTTTCTGGATGAGTCTGGTTTACTGCTTTTTACAAATTCAAAACTTTTATTTGCTTTTTTTAAGAATTCTGGAAAATATTCTCCCTGAAATATCTTGCATAAAAAATTACCACCCGGCTTTAATAATTTCTGAGCTGCTTCAAGCACTTTTTCATTTAAATAAATTGACTTTTCATGATCAAGGTCTTTTATTCCTGAAGTTTTTGGAGCAATATCACTTATTATAACATCAAATTGTTCAGAAAACGTTTTAATCATATCAATTGTTGTTGGATCTGAAATATCAGCTTGTAGAAATTTAGCCCCTTTTATGTTTTTAATCGGCATTATATCAATACCAAGAACCAAACCTTTTTCAGACACTAATTTAACTGCCACCTGAAGCCATGAACCTGGTGAACAGCCAATATCTAAGAGCTTATCACATTTTTTAATTAAATTATATTTTCTATTTAATTCTATTAATTTATATGCTGAACGAGCCCTAAACCCTTCTTTTTTTGCTTTTTTAAAATAAGAATCTTTTCTATTGTACATGGTTTTTTATATATTTCACAAATTTTTGAAAATCATTTTTACTTACATTTGCGCCAACTGCATGATCATGACCACCACCATAACCGTCAAGTCCTTCCAAAGCTTTTTTTATCAATGGTGGAAGTATTACATCATTGCTTCTAAGACTAACACGCATGTAATTGTCTTTTTCTCTTGCTATTATTATTACTTTATCAGGGAATTTATATTTTACTTCACTGCTAACTGCTGCGCTCAGGCTTAATTTTGAATCTGGATATATAAAAACCAGGACTTTATCTTTAGTTGAACAATTTTTAACTTTATCCAGTAATTTTTCATATTCTTTGTTTACTTTTTTATAAAAATTGTATAAGTATTTTCCTTTAATTGTTTCCTGATTAAGCAGCTCATAAGGAGTTTCTATTTTTAAAAGAAGATTAATATTTTTTTTAACATCTGTTGTTGAACCTTTTAAAATAAAATTAAATATTTTTACTAATTTTCCAAATTCGCTATTATATAATATGTCTTCTATTTCAGTTTTATTGTTAAATAATTCCTTATATTCAAAATTTTCTATAAGATCTTTTGGCAGGCAATAATCCCCAATTATTCCAACCATGCCTATCCAGAGATTTTTTTTAACAACTTGGTAAGCCCAATATGATGTAGGTCTTGAGTCTTCTTTATCATGGATTCTCGGGTTGTAATATTTTGCTCCGTTTCTTTCAATTACTGGGTGGTGATCCAGCCATATTAAAGGAACATTTACAAAATCTATTAATTCCTGGCTTATTTCTGCCCTGTCGAATATTAAAATTGTGTCTGGGTTATATTCTTGAATTTTTCTGAAATATATTTCATTATCTTTCATGCCACTTTTAACAACGACACCATGGCATTTTTCAAATTCTTTTTTAAACAGCAGATAAGAAGCCAGACCATCATGATCATCATCAAAAAAAATTAATGGGTTTTCTGATTTTTCCATGTAATTTCTTATTTCATTTAATTCTGATTCTTTTATTGCCATAGTTTCCATTTAGAAATAAGACTTTTTAAACCTTATTGGATAAGGATTTATAAATAAAACTTCTTTTGGAAAAATTTTCTTGTTTAAAACTGTCAAAATTTGGGGTTTTGGATTACTCAAATTTCCTAGCCTTAGTTAATTATACAGAATCAACTTTAGAAAATTTTATAAGGAAATTAATAATATAAATTATGATAAAAAAAGAGTGTAAATGAAAATAAACAACAGGCATTTAATTTTATCATTAATTATGTTATTAATACTAATAGTTCCTGTATTTGCTTTAAATGTTCTTGATGAATTTAATGAAGGTTTTCAAAAAGGTCTTCAGAAAATAAGCAATAAGTTTTACAGCAAGGAAACTAATGTTCAAAATCTAGTTACAGGAAAAAATATACTGAATAATTGTCCTGATTCACAGACATTGTTTAAATTAAGTTCTTCAACAAATGCACATGCAGCATTGTTTTCAGATACTGCGTATACTTTTAGGGCTTGTACAAATGGTTTAATAATCGTAGACAGGACTTGTGATGCAGATAACAGTGATGTTATAATAAAATTAAGTTCTGTTACAAATGCACATGTTGAAAAACCAACTGGTACTGGAAATTATGCTCAAAAAGTTTGTTCAAGTGATTTAACTTGTAATTACAGACTAGGAAATTGCAATGCAGATGAACAATGTGTAGTCTCAATTTCGGGTGATACAAATGCTCATGTAGGTGACTGTATTTCTGGTTACAATACTAAATTATGCTGTAAAAATTATCGTTCTGAACCAACTTTATGTTCAATTAATTCCTGCCAGAATAATGTATGTAATTCACAAAGTGCATGTACTTCAAATGAATGCAACTGGGATAGTACAAATAACAAATGTTGTTCTCCTGGAAAAAAATGGGATTCAATATCAAATAAATGTGAATATGGTTTAATTACAGTCACATTAAATTCTGGTTCAAGCTCAAAATTTATCTGGAATAACCAGGTTCTTACATTAAGATTAAATAATGTTCCAGATCAAAACACAGTAAGCATCACAGTTTCATCAACAACTTCAAACTTGGCTAAAAACAATTTCTTAGATATTGACTTAAGTTCCCCAGCAGACACTATTAAAGACATGAGAATTAGACTGGACAGTACATCTGGTTCTCAGGCAACATTAACTTATCTTTTAAGTGATACTGGAGTTTGCACATCAACAATATGCAATACAAACTCATTTTGCAGCAACGGACTTGATCAATGCACATTTGGTACAACTTGTACATTCTGGCCTCCAAATACAAGACCACCTGGCGCTGGTTGTTGTCCTAGTGGAAAAAGATGGGATAGCAGTGTCGGCGCTTGCGGGGACTTTAGAAGTCCGAACGCTTGTTCAAGTTTCGGATCAACAAACCCAGGCACAGTTCCTTTAGAAGTTTGTTGTCAAGCCTCATCTTCAAGTGGATTTTATCTTCAAACAACAGTATATTAAATTAGTACTAATTCTTACTTTCTATAAGTAATAAATCTAAGTTTATTTTTCTTTATAAAGAAACAGTAGTTTAATTGTCTAGAATACTGCAACATAGTTTTATATGATAAATTAGCTATTTTTAAGTAAATATAAAAAGA
>CAZELK010000001.1:0-217691 GCA_964513145.1 Candidatus Woesearchaeota archaeon | reverse complement strand
ATAGAAGGCTATGCCTCTATCTATTTAAAAATTAGGAATGCACCAGAGCTTCTTAAAGAAAAACTTAAATATTATAGAGTACCTTATTTTAGTTAAAAAGAGGTGTAAAAATGAAAAACCAAAATCATAATTGTGGATATTTAAATCCTAAAGCTTTAGCTTTAAGTGTTGGACTATTCTGGGGGGCTTATGTTTTTTTGCTAGGATTAATACTGACTGTTTTTCCTGATGCAAAATTCTTCTGGGTAAGCACAGAATTTTTGAATATACTTGCTACTTTGTATCCTGGTTATGCTGCAAATATTGGTGGAAGCTTTATAGGACTAGTATGGGGATTTTTATGCGGTGCTATAGGTGGAACAATAGTTTCCTTGCTGCATAATTTTGCATTAGAAAATTACTGCAAATAAAACTCAGTAGAAAAAGAAAATGAATGCTTGGCTAACTTTTTCACTAATTTTTTTAGTTATCTGGGTCATCATTTTTTTATTCAAACCAAAACTTCGAAAGGAAATGTTTTGGTCAAGCATTCTTACTGCTCCTGTTGGGTTAACAGAACCTTTATTTGTTCCAGAATACTGGAGCCCACCATCATTGTTTAATCTGGCAGCAATAACAGGATTTGACATAGAAAGTCTGATTTTTAGTTTTGCTATCGGAGGAATGGGTGCTATTTTATATGAAACTATTTTTAAAGTGAAACACTTAAAAATGAGCAAACAGGAAATGAATAAAAAAAGGCATAGATTTCATTTACTTGCCTTACTATCCCCTTTCCTTGCTTTTATCCCATTATACTTTTTAACTTCATTAAATATTATTTATTCTGCTAGCATGGCAATGGCTATGGGTGCAATAGCAGCAATGCTCTGCAGACCAGATTTAATTCAAAAAATACTTAAGGGTTCTGTCCTATTTCTTGGTTTATATTTTTTATTTTTCTTTACATTTATTCTTGTTTATCCAGGTATTGTGGAGCAAGTATGGAACTTAAAAGCAATTTCCGGAATCTTATTTTTAGGCATTCCAATAGAAGAACTTATGTTTGCAATTACATTTGGAGCATTATGGTCAAGCTATTATGAACATATTAAATATTACAAACTAAATTTAAATGGTAAAACGCATAAAAAATAAGTTATTTTCTAAAAGTCATGAAGAAGTTTTTTATATCTTTCAATTATAGTTTTTGTTATAAATTAGAGAGACAAACTTTTTCATAAGCTTGTAACCCTCTCCAACTACTTTTCCATCTTCAATGACATCTTCTGAGTCAGTTTTAAAAAATTTACAGAAGATCTAAACTATCAAAAGATAACTGCCGATATTTGCTGTTAGTCCGGGAGAAATTAATACAGCCAATATACAAACGAGATAAATTATTCCAGTAGTTATTGCTAAACTGTTTGCAATACGAACAACATTCAGTTTTTCTTTCATTTTTTAGCTTAAATTATTGATTTTTATTATTTATTTTAAACCATTCGTGCAGTAAACACCAACAAGCAAAACTCTCAATCAAAGCAACCCACCCTACAATAAAAATAACCCAGTTTATTCCAGTTGGTTGATATTGTGGAGCAAAAGGACCCAGCCACCAAAAAGCCAAAAGAAATCGCAAAACTCTATCTACTTTTCCTAAATTTTGTTTCATAATATCACCCCTTTATTATCAACCCATGCTTTTTGACAATATAAATATTGCTTAAATCTTGGAAAATATGAAATTTCTCTTTATATTATTAAATATATAAAAATGTATTTAAACCATAATAAACTTAAATATTTATAATGGATGTAAAAAAAGAGGAGATTATTGTAGTAGTATTAGCTATAGTTCTATTCTTGGGTTTTATATTATTTGTAAAGCCATCAACAACAGGGTTTGTAATTCATACCCCTTCAAATTATATATATAATTCTTCTGCAATTAATTTATCAGATAATGAAGTCAAATTAATTCCGATTATAACTACACAAACGACAGCCACAACAACACAGACGAGCTTACAATTAACAGCAGCAACCCAAGATGGAGATGATAAACTATCTAAAGTGAGTTCTTTGGGAAATGGTGATGTTTCTATAGAAGAAGATGAACAAGATGAGATTTTAGATTTAACTTTTGGCAATAATTTACAAAATTATGACATTATTTCTGTTTATGTAAAACA
Source organism: Candidatus Woesearchaeota archaeon (assembly GCA_964513145.1). Classification (GTDB taxonomy): domain Archaea; phylum Nanobdellota; class Nanobdellia; order SCGC-AAA011-G17; family JACPIM01; genus JAGWAC01. The sequence continues at coordinate 215,517 of CAZELK010000001.1, read as the reverse complement.
CAATAAGGCAACATCTATAAAAATTTGCAATCCCTTAACATTATGTTCAGACCCATATGCAACTGCAAATTATGACGGAAACCCAAAATTGATTAATTTTACTTTATCCAATTTAAATTCATCTAGAAATACTTTTGGCATCTTTCCAACACAAGAAAAAATTAAAGTTGATTATGTTTATGCAACTTATTTTACAACAACTACAAACACAACTACAACAATTTCTTATCCAAGTTCAAGTTCAATAGAAACACAAAATATCAACCCAACAAATATAAGCAGATTTGATTATATAAATTATACACACACTTTAAATGATCAAAGAATAGATTATTTTTACTCTTTAAATTCAGGCTCTTCATGGATAAATTTATCTGATAAAAATATTTCTTCTTTAAATATTTCTACAATAAAAATAAAGGCAGTTTTAAATTCAGACACAATTCAGACACCAGTATTAAATAGTTTATATTTACTATACACTGAACTAATACAAGAACAAAATCTGACAAATGCAACACAGAGCAACCAGACCCAGATAAATTCTTCAAATTCGACACAGACGTTTACAAGGAGAGTTTTTTTAGATAGTGTGATCTCTTTAGATGTATTTTCAAACACAAATTTATCTGATGCAAACATTAATTTAGTCAGTTCTAATCTGAATTATTCAAATAAAGAGAAAGTAAAGGCTGTTGAGATATTGTCACAAAACATTTCTTTTGATTCAGCAACCTTAAGGATTAATTATAGTAATTCTGAATTAACAAATATAAATGAATCTACAATCAAGCTTTATTATTATAATGAAACTTTAAATTCCTGGGAAGAATTGAATGCAGTAGTTGATACTCAAGAAAATTATGTACTTTATAATTTAACTCATTTCAGTGTTTATGGCATATTTGGAAATTCCAATGATGTGACCAGTCCTTCTTCCGGCGGCGGAGGCGGAAGTTCTAGTTCTGGCAGGGGCGGTTCTGACAATGCACCATCACAAGTGGTGAACAGAGAAGTTAAAGCAAGTGAAATAGTACCGCAAAATCAAGAACAAAAAGTAATAAAATTATTTGATACAAAATCAACTGAAGAAACAAAAAAAGATAAAGATGAAATATTGGAAGGAATCACAACACAGGCTGTTAAAGAAGTAACGCAAATTAAAACAATGGGAATTTATGCATTTGTGGCTTTGGTTTTTATTTTATACTTTATTTACCATAAACATGTAAAAAAAGCGAATTCTAAGCAATTAAAGATAAAAAGAAAAGCTTAAAAAGTAGAAATTAAAATTAAAATTAATTGGGAGGAATAAAATTTAATGGCATCAGAAGATGAACTCGTCAAAGTTATCAAAGATTTAATGACTAAACCTGAGCAAATAAGAAATATCTGTACGTCTGCGCATATTGATTTTTAGTAATTTATTATTTATAAGTTACTATACAAGAGCATGGCAAGTGCGTACATCCAAATTCAAGGTTGTCTTTAAATAATGGATCTGCAGTTAAGGCGGAAGAATTATTTAAATTAGCTGAATCTAAAGGAATAAAGTTTGAAGAGAAAGAAGAACAAATAATTTATGATGTAAGAAATTTAAATTTAAAAGTTCCTTCCCTAAATAAAGAAACAGGAAAAATAGAAATTAAGCCAGTGGAATTAGCTTGGAAATTAAAAGGCGGAAATTTAATAAAAATAAAGTTAAAGAATGATAATTCAATTTCAACAACACCAGAACATAAATATTTGATTTTTGAGAATAATAATATAACAAAAAAAGAAGCATATAAACTAAAAATAAATGATAAAGTAATTTGTCCAAAGAAAATTAAAGTGTGTAAAGATGAAGTTCAAGAAATAATAAACTCTGATGGAACAATTTCCTTAATTAAAACTAATTATACAGATCTAGATTTTATAGAAATAATTTCTATTGAAAAAGATATTTCTGATGTAGTTTATGATTTTACAGTAAAGGACAACCATAACTTTGTAGCAGAAGGAATGTTCATTTCAAATACAACATTTTCAGATAATTTGTTATTGGGTGCAGGCATGATTTCTGAAGAACTAGCAGGCAAAGCCTGCGTTTTGGATTTTCATGAAGATGAAAAAGAAAGAGGGATAACAATTGATGCTGCAAATGTTTCAATGGTACATAAAGGCACAGATGGAAAATTATATTTAATTAATTTAATTGACACTCCAGGACATGTTGATTTTGGCGGTGATGTAACCAGGGCTATGAGGGCTATTGATGGCACAGTAGTTTTGGTAGATTCTGTTGAAGGGATAATGCCACAAACAGAAACAGTAATTAAACAGGCTTTAAGAGAAAGAGTCAAGCCATGTCTTTTTATAAATAAAGTTGACAGATTAATAAGAGAAGTAAAATTAACTCCTGAAAAAATGCAGGAAAAATTCTTGAAAATTATAGGTGATGTAAATAAGTTAATTTACAGACTAGCACCAGAAGAATTTAAAGAAAAGTGGCAAGTTAATGTCCAGGATGGATCTGTTGCATTTGGTTCAGCAATTCATAAATGGGCATTAAGTTTTTCTTATATGCAGACAAACAATATTTCTTTTAAAAATGTAATAGACGCTTACTTAAATGAAAAACATGAAGAGCTTGCAAAGATTGCACCTTTGCACAGAATTATTTTAAACATGTCAATAAAACATCATCCAAATCCAAAAGAAGCCCAGAAATACAGGGTTCCAAAATTATGGCACGGAGATTTTGAAAGTACTGAAGGAAAATCCTTGATTAATTGCGATCCAAATGGGCCTACTGTTTTTGTAGTCACTAAAATTGTTATTGACAAGCATGCTGGAGAAATAGCTGCTGGAAGATTATTTTCAGGAACAATAAGGGGCGGACAAGAAGTTTATTTAAATGGTGCAAAAAGAACAGTAAGATTACAGCAAATTAGTGTTTACAATGGAGCCAAAAGGGTACAAATTGATGAAGGCATAGCTGGAAATGTTCTTGGCTTAGTTGGATTAAAGGACGTATTTGCAGGTGAAACTGTTTCTTCAAACCCAATGCAGCCTTTTGAGGCTATAAAACATATTTTTGAACCAGTAATCACAAAATCTATTGAAGCAAAGAAAGCATCTGACTTACCAAGATTAATTGAAGTATTAAAACAAGTAAATAAGGAAGATCCCGGAGTAACAATAGAGATTAATGAAGAAACTGGAGAAAACTTAATTTCTGGAATGGGTGAGTTACATTTAGAAGTTATTGAAAACAGAATAAGAACAGAAAAAGGTCTGGATGTCATTACATCACCACCAATAGTTGTATTTAGAGAAACTGTCTTAAAGAAATCTCCTGAAATGGAAGGCAAATCTCCAAATAAACATAATAAATTTTACATAGTTGTTGAACCTTTAGAGGATAATGTTTATCAGGCAATAAAAGAGGGAGAAATTGAAGAATCAAGAATGAAGAAAAAAGAACAAGAAATTGTTGATATTTTTGTAAAATATGGGTATGATGCAAAAGAAGCAAGGAAAATAAAAGAAGTGTTCAAAGGAAATTTATTGATTGACCAGACAAGGGGGGTTGTACATATTGGAGAGGTTATTGAATTAGTAATGGATGGTTTTGAACAAGTTATGAAAGAAGGACCATTGGCAAGAGAACCATGCACAAAATTGAAGGTTTATTTAATGGATACAAAATTACATGAGGATGCAATTCACAGGGGACCTGCACAAGTATTGCCTGCTGTTAGAGAATCTGTTAAAGGGGCAATAATGCAGGCTAATCCAGTTATTTTTGAACCTTTACAAATTTTACAATTAGAAGCTCCATCACAATATCTGGGAGAAGTAACTAAACTAGTACAGAATAAAAGGGGGCAATTATTAGAAATAGAACAAGAGCTTGACCATACTGTAATGAAGGCTAAAATGCCTGTAGCTGAAATGTTTGGAATTGCTTCTGAATTAAGGGGGGCAACTGCAGGAAGAGGACAGCAGTCTTTAGTAGACCAGATATTTGAGAAATTACCAACAGAATTACAACAAAAAATTATAAAACAGATCAGGGAAAGAAAAGGACTTAAGTTAGATCAAGAGCAAGTTTAATTTTTTCTATAATATATAAAAAAGAATTGTGAAAGGAATTTCTTTTTTTAGAAATTTGGGGTTGTAAGCTTTATAAAGGGGTAAATTAGAATAAAATATAAGAAAATGAATATAGAAGAACTAAATTTGAGTCCTAGCTTAATAAAAGCAGTAAAAGAACTTGGATATGAAGAATTTACTGAGATACAACAAAAATGTATTCCCCTTATTTTTGAAAGCAGGGATATTTTTGGGCAGTCTAAAACCGGATCAGGCAAAACTGCTGCCTTTGGCTTACCTATTCTGCAAAATATTACATCAGGGAAAGGAATTCAGGCGTTAATTTTAACACCAACAAGAGAGCTTTGTGTACAGGTAACAGAGGCTTTAAGACAGTTTGGCAAATTTCTTAATATAAGAACTGTCAGTGTTTATGGTGGCGTTGGCATTGAACCACAAATTACTGCTTTAAAGACAGCAGAAATAGTTGTTGGTACACCTGGAAGAATTCAAGACCACATCAATAGAAGAACAATTTCTTTTCATAATGTTAAAATTCTAGTTCTGGATGAAGCAGACAAAATGTTTGAAATGGGTTTTTTAGAAGCTGTTGAAGAAATATTAAAATCAGTTCCCAAAGAAAGACAGACATTATTATTTAGCGCCACATTATCGAAAAGCGTACTTCATATTGTTAAAAAACATTTAAAGTCCCCAACAATAATTAAAACAGAAGAGCATGTAGACAAGAGTTTATTAAAACAAGTTTATTATAATGTTAAATATTATGAAAAGTTTTCTTTATTAGTGCATTTAATCAAACAAAAAGAATCTGGATTGGCTTTAGTTTTTTGTGCCACAAGAAGGGAAGTTGATTCTTTGACAAAAAACTTGAAAATGCAGAAAATAAGGACAATGGCAATACATGGCGGACTTACACAAAACAAAAGACAATATGCTCTTGAAGAATTAAAAAAAGAAAATATACAAGTTTTAGTTGCGACTGATGTTGCTGGCAGGGGTTTAGATATAAAAAATATATCTCATGTATATAATTATGATGTACCTAAAACTTCTGAAGAATATATTCACAGAATTGGAAGAACTGCAAGGGCTGGCATGAAGGGGGATGCAGTTACTTTATTAAGTGAAAAAGATCATGCTAATTTTGACAGCGTATTAAGAAACAGAAGCATAGAAATTCATAAAAATGAATTACCTGTTTTTCCAAGAGTGCCTTTTATCAGGCATCAAAATACCCAGAGAAGAGGATTTAGTTCAGACAGAAGAGAAGGGTACAATAAAGATTATTCAAACAATTACCAACACAGAAGAACTTCAAATTATAGATCAAGAAGATAATATATGGAGGATAAAATGAACAAGTTTTTAACATTATTTATAACAGTATTTTTGGTTTTAGGCATGACAATAGTTTATGCTCAAGAAGAAACAACTGTTACAGAAGATATTGACGCAATAACACCAGAAAGTTCCTTATATGGATTAAATAATGCATATGAAAGGATTAGTCTGGCTTTAACTTTTAATAAAGCTAAAAAAGCCCAGAAAGGGCTTAATTTTGCAAGGGAAAGAATTCTTGCTGCAAAAAAATTAGTAGCTGAGAATAAATTAGAACACTTACAAAGACTAAAAGAAGATCATAAAAGATTATTGGATGATGCAAAGGCAAATTTAGAGAAAATTTCTGAAGATGATTCAGAAGAAGAAATAAACAAACAAGCTGACTTGAAAATAAGATTAGAAGACCAGCAGAATATATTAGAAGAAGTTTCCAGCAGTGCTGACTTAAAGATTGTTGGAAAATTAAGTGAAGAACAATTAGCTAAATTAAATGATTTCCTTAATTCTTTAGACAAGAATATTGGAGAAGTAAAAATTAAGTTAAATGACAAGGAAAATAAATTAAAAATAAGACTCAAAAATTCTGGAAAAACAGACAAAGAAATTGAAGACAAATTAAAAGAAATTGAAGAAAAACACAAATTAAGCGAAGTTAAACTTAAAAATGCAGAGAAAGATGTTGAAAGACTAGAACAAAAGCTTGAGAAATTAAAAGAAATTGTTCAAAAACACAAAGACAGGGGAAGGGATGTAGTAGATATGGAACAGAGATTACAAGATGTTGAAGGAATAATCAAGGAAATAAAAACCAAATTAGAAACCAATGATTTAGAACAAATAAGGGCGCTTATCAAAAAGGCACATCAGCTTTTAAATTTCAGAGAGGCTTTCAGGGCTTTAGAAAACAATGATAACGAGAAATTAACAGAATTAAAGAAATTAAGAATAGAAAAATTAAGTGAAATCAAGAAAGACATTAAAGAACTAAAAGAAGTAAGAAAAGAACTTAAGGAAACAAGGGAAACAGAGAGAGAAGCTATAAAAGAGAAATTAGAAGCAGAAAAGGAAGCTAGAGAAAAAAACAGCGAAAGAGATAATACAGCCGACAAAGAAGGAAAAACTGAAGAAGCTGTTCCAGCTTAATTCTTTTTTATTTTTTATATTTTTAATAAATTCAAAACTTGAACATCAAATCTTTTACTAATTTCTTCAAATCAGATATATTTCCAAAATAAAACCACATATATCCTTATTTTCTTTTTGCTATAGTATTAAAACTTATTATTTATCACTTACCAATAACTACTAATAGAAAGCTTTATATATGGGTTCTCATCAGAAAGTAGTAATAGTTTACGGAAAAATAAAACATGATAGTTCAAGATCACTTTTTAAAAAAATTAAGAGTAGCCTTTGATCTAAACATCTACGAAGTTAAAATATGGACTGCTTTATTGTCCAGGGGTGTATCTTCAGCTGGGGAATTGAGTGAAATTGGTAATGTTCCTAGATCAAGGGCTTATGATGTTTTAGAAAGCCTAGAGAAAAAGGGTTTTATTATAATGAAATTAGGAAAACCAATAAAATATTTGGCTGTTAAACCTGAAGAAATTCTTAAACGAGTGAAAAACACAATACAATTTAATGCAGATTTAAAATTAAAAAGCATTGAAAGCGTGAAACAAGAAGGTCTTTTCAAAGATTTAGAACTACTATATAAGCAAGGTATACAGCATATTGATCATACATCTCTTTCAGGATCAATTAAGGGAAGGGATAATATATATTTATATTTAAGCACATTATTACAAAATGCTGAAAAAACAGTTACTATTGCGACTACAAGTGAAGAATTTTTGAGAAAATTACAAAATTTAAGATTAAGATTTAAGAAATTAAATGCAAAGGGAATAAAAATAAAGGTAGCAATACCTAAAATGAATGAAGAAATAAACAAGGAATTAAAGGAATTAAATAATGTTTTCCAAATAAAAATAGTCCCTAACTTAAATACAAGATTTGTTATTGTTGATACTAAAGATGTTTTATTTATGGTAAATGATGATAAAAACACTCATGAAAGTTATGATACAAGCATATGGGTAAACTCGCCTTATTTCGCAAAAGCACTGGAAGACATGTATAATTTATATTGCAACACAAAATAGTCACCTCTTTTTTCCCAGGAGCTAAGCTCAGCCTTTAGCTTATTCTAAACCAAGGGTTGAGCTGGCTTCTAGGGTTACAATAAAAATGAACCAAGAAACAAATCAAGAAGAGATTTGGAATAAGCTGTATAATTCTAAAATAGAACATCTTAGATCAATTTATTTAAAATCTGATGCAGAAAAGAGAATGGTTTTATTAAATAATTTGGAAACTTTGATTTCTGCGCCATTCTCAAAGCGTTCTCCTACTAAAATAGTAAATACTAAAACTAAAGAGCCCAAAGAAAAATCTATGGATGATCTTCAAAATGATGAATTAGATTCAAAGGTTAAAAAATTTTTAGATAATTTAGATTTCAAAAAAATGAAAAAAATTCTGAAAACCTCTGGTGGTATAAGAAAACTAGAAAGGGATACAAACCTCTATATATCTGATTTTAAATTCTTAACGCCGAGATATATGATAGCACCTTACGGGGCGCAGATTGCGCACTGGTTTATAGATCATGGATATGATGTTTAAATGAACCAAGAAACAAATCAAGAAGAGATTTGGAATAAGCTGTATAATTCTAAAATAGAACATCTTAGATCAATTTATTTACTGGCTGACACAGAAAAAAAGTTTATAGTATTAAGAAGATTAGAAAAACTGCTTTGTAAAATTACATCTTCAAAAAAAGATACTTATGATAAAGAGAAATCTGCGGAAGTATATTATGATCAAATAAGAAATCCAGATTTAGTAGAGAAAATTAATAGACTATTAGAACACCCAATTCCAAGTAAGGTAAAATGCATCATTATAAAAAGTGGCGGATATAAAAAAGCAGCAGAAGAAATGGGATTAAATATCTCACATTTTAGAAATCTAGTTTACTCCAGACTATATATTAAAAAAAATTATAAGGCAGCTAAAATTGCTCACTGGCTTATAGAACACGGTTATGCAGCTGATTAAATAGAGTAGATGGTAATTTACTGGGGGGATGGTGAAATGAAACTATTGATGAGTTTTTATAAGAGTAGCTTAACCAATTATAAGTTCTAAGCTATTTGCAGTTTTATATAAAGTTCAGATAGATCAGGCAGATAATTTTAAATAATTCTATAATTTCTTATTTTTGATGGTAGTTAAAGATAATCAGTATTATGTCTGTGAATCATGTAAATTCAAATATAAAGATAAATCTTGGGCTGAAAAATGCCAGAAATGGTGCGAAGCCCATAACAGCTGTAATTTAGAGATTACTAAACATGCTATAAATGAGAAATAGACAGCTCAGTTAGTCTACCTTACAATTTACTGGTATTGCCCGACAGCTTTATATATTACTTATTTTAGAAATACTTTGAGGACGGCCATAGTGACTTGGTTCCACCAGTTCCCATTTCGAACACTGAAGTTAAACAAGTCAACGTCCTAGATTGTACTGTTCTATGCAATGGGAAGTCTGGGAAGCTGTCCCTTTAATTAATTTAGGGATCGGAGCTCTCTTTTTTATATTCTTTTAAAACATATAATTAAATATTCTATAATTTTCTAAAAAGTAATGGATATAAAACAAATAGCTAAAGAAAGAATAATAAATTTATTTGCGAAAGCAAGGGAAGTTTATAAAAAAGATATGAAGCTGGCAGACAGATATGTTGAAATTGCAAGAAAGATAGCAATGAAAATGCAGATAAGCATGCCAAGCGACTTAAAAAAACAATATTGCAAAAAATGCCATAAATATCTTGTGCCTGGCTTAAATGTCAGAACAAGAATAAAAAACAAAAAACTTGTTTATTACTGCCTTAATTGCAAAAATTATATGCGATTTCCTTATAAAAAGTAATTAGTGCTTAAGCAATTTATAAATTCCAAGCCATTTGTTTTTAACAAATTCTTTTTCAACAGATATCATATGCCCAAATCCGCGCTTTTTAAGTTCTTTATTAACAATGCCGCCTTTGTGGGGGTGCTTATATAATTTTTTTAAAGGGCTATTAAAACCATGACTATAATGAACCAGCTCATGGGCTATTGTTACATCTATAATATATTCTGGCACTACATCATTTTTAAATAAACTATTAACAGCTATTTCACTGCTCTTGTTTCTATGCATTTTTATATGGCCAAATTTATTTTTCCATTTTCCCTTGAATTTAGCATATACATGATTTTCTTTTTTAACATCAGAGAAAAGCAGACCCCATATGTTATCCAACCTTTCATTTAACCAAAAATCATCTCTCATTTTAGTTTTTAAAATAAATTAATTTATAAAAATTATTATACTAGATTGTTCTTTTGCTTAATTTTCTAGCCAAATAAACGCCAATAACAAGAACACCAATGTAGATTAGCAGATAGTATAAAGAAATACCCAATTGACTTAAACTAAAATCAAATAACATAACTTTCTTTAAAATACTTTCACCTAAAACAAATGGATTAAGATCTGCTATTTTTCTTATATATTCTGGCAATGTTTCCAATGGCAATATAGTTCCTGAGAAAAATAAAAATATACTTCCTAATGAAAATGTAGCCATGACAACTGTTTCCTCACTTTTAAACAAATAGCCTATCAGCATACCCAAGAAAATAAATAATGTGCTTAATAAAATTACTAAAACTGCGCTGTTTAACAAAACGCTTACCAAGCCTTCTCCGAAAAAATAAATTCCTACAGAAAAGATTATTCCAAGCTGGATAAATAAAACAATAAAATTTGTAAAATAGTCGCTTAATATGAACAATATGTCGCTTGTTGGTGTAATAAAATTTCTGAAATAAGCATTGGACAATTTTTCCCGCACAACCAGAATTGAGCTTAGCAAAAGTCCTATAAACATTATAATTAATACTACCAAAGTAGGGAATAAAAAGTTTAAGTGTGTTGTCTTAACAGATATTGGGTTTATAGATAATTTTATCGGGCTTGCTATTGTTTCAGCACTTGTGCTTTTGACATTATTTATATCTGAGCTTATTGTATTTATTGTGTTTTGTAAATCCTTAACTCCTTCGCTGTTAGTTGTTACTAATTTATTAGCATCATCTATGTATTTAACCAAATCTTGTATAACTATATTTGTTGAATTGAACTTTTTCTGGAGATCTTTTGTGTTTTTTATTGAGTCTTTTATTGCAGTGTCAACAGTTTCGAATAAAGACTTATTAAATTTATTGTCTGTTATAATTTTATCTAATTTATTACTTATCTTATCAACACCAATCTGGCTAACTGTAAATGTTAAATCTGTATCACCTATTGTGCTTGTTATTGTTGTGAATTTTGTCTGAATATCGATGTTTGTTTTGCCAATATTTTCTACTGTGCTTATTTTTGAATTTAAATTAGATTCTGCCTTGCTTAAGGTTGTCAATAAATTTCCTGCCAATTGCTGGCTTAATTCTGAACTTTTTGTGGAGACTTTTGTAGATATTGTGTCTATAATTATCCATACGAGGTTTATTTTAGAATTATCAACATAGAACTCTAAATTTTCATTACCACCAACCTGGAGGTCATTCGGGAATATAGCACAAACATGTACTTCATTATTTTTTAAACTTGTGAGACAACTTTCCTTGCTGTCTAATTTTACTACTTGAAATTGTTTGTCGCCTAATTCTTTTAATAAGTTTTCAGATAACTGGCTGTATGACCCAGAATATGTCCCGATTTTAATATTAAACAAATTTGAGGTGTTAAAAGCAGCACCAACCAAGAAAATAATTATTAAAGGTCCCAACAGAATAATCATTGCAGAACTTCTACTTCTAAGTATAAGCTTTAGATTCTTTTTTAACAAACCAAAAAATGTACTTATTAATGATATGCTTCTTATTTTCTTTATGAATTTCTGATTTTTAAAATTACTTTTCTTTCCTAACATCTTTTGTATAAGACTGGAAAACCTCGCTTAAACTTGGTTTGCTTAATTTTAAGCTGACAATCTTATCCCTCTTTTTTCTTGCTTTAGATATTATCTGATTAACAGCTTTTTCGCCGTCTGAAACATAAAGCAATATGCTTCTTCCTTTTTTTATTGTCTTTTTTACTTTTAATCCCTTAAGTAAGAAATTATATTTTTTTGATTCTGTCTGAAGATGAATTTCATAATCATTTGTGTATTCTTTTCTTAACTGGTCTGGAGAGCCGAACTTTGCAAGTTTTCCATTATTTAATATGCCTACATAATCACATATATTCTCTATTTCGCCAAGCAAGTGAGAAGTCATAATTACTGTTTTTCCTTCCCTGTTTATTTTTCTTATCAAGCTTAATATTTCTTTTCTTAAATTTAAATCCAAATCTTCTGTCGGCTCGTCCAGGATTAATATGCTTGGATCATGAACTAAAGAGCAAGCTATATCAAGGCGCCTTTTCATGCCTGTGCTTAAATTATCAGCAAGTGTTTTTCTTGCACTGTAAAGGCCCACTAAATTTAAAATTGTGTCCATTCTTAAATCAACATAGTCATCTGACAAACCATATAACTCAGCAAAATACCTTATATTTTCTTCAGAATTTAATTTTCCATAGAAGCAATTTTCCTGAGAACCAAAACCAAAATTTCTTTTTATGGATTTATTATGCTTTAAAATATCCTTATTATCTATCAAAACGCTTCCATTTGTTGGCTTGTAAAAACCGACAATTAATTTTAACAATGTTGTTTTTCCAGAACCGCTTATGCCAACTAAACCAAGTATCTTGCCTTTTGGTATATTCATACTAAGATTATTTATTACATTATTTTTGCCAAAATGCTTGCTTACAGAATTTATTTTTATAGAACCGTTAAAATTATTCTTTGAATTTGCAACTATTTTTATATCTGCTTTTGGTAATTTTTGAACTTCTTTATCTATTTTTTCAGGGATTTTTTTAGAAGATATTTTATTAAGGAAACCTACATAAGTATCTACATTGATATTTTTAAATACTTTTGTATAAGGAGAAAGAACCTTCTTTAAACCCTCTTTTGTAATCTCAGGATACCTGATCATTACATTAAATTAGGATTAATTTGATATTTAAAACTTTTTATAAATAGTACGTGTTGGACTTAAATGTTTTTAGGAGTTAAAGACGTACTAATTTTAGTAAATTTTATAAGGAAATTAAATAAATATAAATTATAAAATAAGAGGTAATAAATGGAAATAAATGATAAACATGTAATTTATTTAACAGTTATTATATCAATCATCATAGTTTCGTTCTTTGGAATAAATATATTGGGTAATTTTAATCCCAATTTTAAGGAATTAAGTAATGAATTCTACAGCAGGGGAGTTAATCTGATTACAGGCAGAAGTGTATTAACTACATGCATTGATGCAAACACTCTTTTTAAATTAAGTTCTTCTTCAAATGCACATGCAGCATTGTTTTCAGATACTGCGTATAATTTCAGGGCTTGTACAAATGGTTTAGTTATTACAGACAGAACTTGTGATGCAGATAATAGTGATGTTATAATAAAATTAAGTTCTGTTACAAATGCACATGTTGAAAAACCAACTGGTACTGGAAATTATGCTCAAAAAGTTTGTTCAAGTGATTTAACTTGTAATTACAGACTAGGAAATTGCAATGCAGATGAACAATGTGTAGTCTCAATTTCGGGTGATACAAATGCTCATGTAGGTGACTGTATTTCTGGTTACAATACTAAATTATGCTGTAAAAATTATCGTTCTGAACCAACTTTATGTTCAATTAATTCCTGCCAGAATAATGTATGTAATTCACAAAGTGCATGTACTTCAAATGAATGCAACTGGGATAGTACAAATAACAAATGTTGTTCTCCTGGAAAAAAATGGGATTCAATATCAAATAAATGTGAATATGGTTTAATTACAGTCACATTAAATTCTGGTTCAAGCTCAAAATTTATCTGGAATAACCAGGTTCTTACATTAAGATTAAATAATGTTCCAGATCAAAACACAGTAAGCATCACAGTTTCATCAACAACTTCAAACCTGGCTAAAAACAATTTCTTGGATATAGATTTAAGTTCTCCAGCAGACAATATTAAAGACATAAGAGTTAGATTAGATAGTACATCTGGTTCTCAAGCCATATTAACTTATCTTTTAAGTGATTCAGGAGTTTGCAATTCTAATTCCTGTGATCCAAATGGAGCTAATGCAAATTCATTTTGCAGTAAAGGTCTTGACCAGTGCACATTTGGTACAACCTGTAATTTCTGGGAGCCGAATAAAAAACAGCCGGAAGCAGGTTGTTGTCCTAGTGGAAAAAGATGGAATAGTAATGAACAAATATGTACAGATTTTCGAGTGTCCTCATGCTCAAGTTTTGGATCAACAAACCCAGGCACAGATCCATTGGAAGTTTGTTGTCAAGCCTCATCTAGTACTGGATTTTATCTTCAAACAAGAGTATATTAAATTAATATTAATTCTTTATTTTTATAAGTAATAAATACAGGATATATTTTCTTTATAAATAAACAGTAGTTTAATTGTCTGGAACACTGCAACATAGCTTTATATGATAAATTAGCTATTTTTAAGCAAATATAAAAAGATTTATATAGTATTTACTCTATAGTAGTCTTAATATTTTATTACTTAAACAAAATGAATTTAGAAAATAAATTAGAAGAATCTTTTAAAAAAAGCTTCAAAAGTGCAAGATATAATCCTGGTTCTAAACTAATTAATTATGTTTCTTTTGCTTTATTTGGCTTGACTAGTTTATTTGGTTGTGGTGGTGGCAGTGGTCCAGATGATCCAGTTCCACCAATTCAAACTCCTCCAGTTCAGCCACCTCAAAACAGAAGCCCGGTTATAAGCTCAATACTTAAATCAAGTTCAAGAGAAGGTGATAATTATTTTGACAGAGTTATTGCTTCTGATCATGACAATGATATTTTAACCTATTCATTAACAACATCTCCAAATGGAATGACAATAAATAGCAATGATGGAAGCATAAGCTGGCCAGACGCAAAAGAAGGGAGTTTTCCAGTTGAAGTCCAGGTTTCTGATAATAAAGGAGGCATAGCTGCCCAGGGAAATAATTTAAATGTAAGCAATGCATTTGATGATATATCTGGCAAGATTACAGATATTTTAAATGGAAATAATATTTCTGGTGTTGATATTCAATTAGGCCACAAAGATAATGGTGTTTTTGTAGCTGATTATTCAGCTAGAACAGATGTTAATGGTAATTATGCTTTCACAAAAATACCAACTGGAATTGACAGGTTAGTAGAATTAAAAAATAATCCAAATTATTACAATAGATTTGCTGGAGTCTTTACATCAAATAGTGATATAACAAATCTTAATCTAGATCAAATACCAACTAGATTTAATTTAGCTTTCTTTGATGAAGTTGCAAGAGCTCCTGGTGACGGAAGCCAGACACAAAGATGGCTGCAGCAACCACAAGTCTACATAAATACAAGCCCAGCATTAGGTTCTAATGTACAGCCTACACAGCAGGAAATTGATTTAGTTGAATCAATATTCAGAAATGATGTACCTAGATTTAATCATGATTTTACTACAAGCAATATTACAATAACTAAAGGCTCAACCCCCCCAGCTTCAAATACTCCAAGTTATATTATATTTTCTTGGGACGATAGCCAGGGTTCTGGAGTATTGGGAGCACATGGAGAACGCCTTAATGGAAATGAAATAATAAATGCTATTTGTTATGTTAAAACGGGCTTAAATGGAAGTGAACAATTAGCAGTTTATAGACAAGAAATAACACAGCCTTTTGGTGCAAGAAATGATTCAAATTTAGAATCAAGTATATTTAATGATCCGCAATTTGTTGACAGATATCAGCAAATTGATTTGGATACTGGATTAATATTATATTCAAGACAACCAGGAAATAAAAATACAAATTCTACTCCAGATGCAAATCTAGATACGTATAGAATAAGATATAATTCTACAACTGGCAAATGGGAATAAGAAAAAATGATACTATTAGCAACTATTATAAATAGTCCCCATTCATAAGTAGTATATGGTTACTGAGGAAAATCCTGTCGATATTGTTAAAGAATATGTTAATCGAATTATTAAGTCTGATCTTCTCTTCTCTTTATTCTTTGGTTCATATGCTTATAATAACAAAATTGTTACCGAAGACATAGATATGATTTTTGTGACAAAGAATCCTATTAATAAGTTTGTTAGAGAAAACCTAATTAAAGAGTATTTGGGTTTACATAGTAAATTCAGATTAACTCCAGATAGAAAATATCCTGGGGAATATATTACTGAAAGACAACTAGAAAAAGCAGAAAATGGATGGGGATTTACAATGGAAAATGGAGTAGTAAGCATTCCAGAAATAAGAAACGGTTCCGAATGGAACAAATTCAATGATTATAGACATCATTTAACTGCTGTTGGTGGTCCTACTTTATTCGTCTCAGGAGATGAGGAATCAGCAAATAAACATAAGAAAAAATGTTTAAGAACTTTAGCAACTGTTGTTATTTTAAACAAATCTCAGGAAACTTTTACTCTGGAGTCGCTCGTAGAAAAGACTATTGGAACAGGAAAAGCCTTTTTGGGTTTTCCTAATTTGAACTCAGTTCAAATTTACCTTCGCTCTAATTTTATAGGTTTACTTACAGAGATGCAGGAAGAAGGCAAAATTGAGATTTTTAATGGACAAATTATTATTAAAGATAAATCTTTTCTTAATAAACTTGAGAAAACAATACAAGAGTATAATAGGCATTATTCAATATGATTGCTATAATTACACCTTATTATAGTAAGAAAGGAGACCAGAGATTTGCTAAAAGAAAAGAATATTTATATCAAACGATAAAGTCAGTTAGCTCACAAGATATGGATCTAGTCCATTTAATTGTTGATGATGGAAGTGATGATGGAGTTGTTGAAAATTTGCATGATTTATTTGATGACAAAAGATTGAAAACTATATTTAGAAAAAGAAGAACAGGAGATATTTTGACTTGTACGAATGCGATTAATTATGGTCTCGAAAAAATTCTAAATTGTGAGTTAGGAAATATCGATTATATAACTTTTTTACATTCTGATGACCTTGTTATGGATTTAGCATCAAGAATTAGATATATGGGGGGAAAGTCATTAGATTTTATTTATACTGACGCTATTATTTTCTTAGATGGAAAAACACAAGGAATTGTTTGGGAAGGTCTAACTGGATCACCTAATAAAGTAAAAGAAGATTTATGGCCTAAGGGAAAAATGCCTTACCCAACAATGACATGGAGTTTTGATTTTGTAAAATTAATTTCTGAGTTTAATTTATTTAATTATGGTTCAAGTTTCTTTGATAATAATATAGGTTGTGGAGAGGATGTAGATATCGCATTAACCACTTTAAAATTAGCAGTGATTAAAAAAAAGCGAGTCGGTTATTTGAAAAAACTAACTGCTGCATACAGAATACATAATTCATCATTAGCAGAAATAAGAAATCAAGAAGAAAGACGAAACGAAGAGAACAAAGTTATATTTAAGCATTTTGGAGCTTCTGGTTATGTTTTGCAAAATATAAAACGATTTATTTATAGACCCGAATGTTATTTTCCTTCTTTAATGAATTTGGCTATTTCAAAAAGACAAAAAACAGACCTAAAAGATATTGAAAAATGGTTAAAGAACTAACTTGTTTAAATAACAAAGAAATTAATGAATTTATAAGAATTCTAAATAAAGTTATTCGAATCGGCATTAAATTTAATACTAGAAAAGTTATAGTTAAAAAATATACGGCTAGTTATTTAATTGAGAAAATTCATGAGGATATACCAAAGTACGGTAAAGATATAAGAAAATTGTTGGATTATTTTGAAAAGAATATTATGCCTTATTGTGTTGTACAATCAAATTCAAAATATTTGGCTTTTCCTGATTCGGGCAATTCATTTTCCGGTCTTGTAGCAGATATTCTAAAAATATTTATGAATCAAAATTTAATAGCTGACGCTAAAAGTGGACCTATTGCAACTTATTTGGAAATACAAATAGTACAATGGTTAAGAGATTTAATTGGTTTTAAAATAAATAATAAATTTCCTAAGAATATAAATGATGTTGGTGGTGTCTTTTGTCCCGGTGGTGTTCTTTCAAATATAACTGCGTTATTAGTAGCAAGATCTAGATTATTAAAAAATTCCTTTAATAAAGGCATTATGTCTAACAAAGTATATCTACTTGCGCCAGAGATAATTAGCCATTATTCTTTAGAGTCTGCTATGGGCTATCTTGGGTTTGGTGTTAATAAAGTAATCAAAGTAAAATTAAATAAACATTTTGGTATTGAGATTAGTGATTTGAAAAAGAAAATAAAGATTGCTTCTAAAAAAGGTAGTATTTTGGCTGTTGTGATTTATGCCGGCGATTCTCGAACAATGAAAGTAGACAATATTAAGGCAGTTTATAATGTTTGTAAAAAATATAAATTATGGCTTCATGTAGATGCTTGTCATGGATCACAACTTTTATTTTCTAAAGAAAACAGAAAAAAGATTAATGGGCTAGAATTAGTTGATTCTGTAACTATTGACCCACATAAAGTTCTTATGGTTACTTATCCATGTAGTGCGGTACTTTTTAAAGAACCAAAAGAATTAATGTATCTATCTCGAAATTTTGATATGACAATACAGCCTACAACTTATGATTTAGGACAGATAACTCCATTTATTGGTTCAAAATCTTTTGATTCTCTTAAACTTTGGTTCTTATTTAAGTCTATTGGAAAAAATAACCTTGGAAAAATTATTGATAAACGCATAAAGATGACAAAATATACTTTTGGAATTTTGAGTAATTATTCTCAAATAAAATTGTTTAACGAAGTTAATATTAACAGTTTATGTTTTATTTTTTTCCCTTTAGACTTACAAAAATTATACAAATTATCTGATTATAAAAAACAAATGTTGATTATGGATTTTATTGATTTATTAAATAAGAAAATTCATGACAACATATATTGTAACGGTAAGTTTTGTATACATACTTTTAAACTTACTGATGTAGGAAATAGGGCTTTACTTAAAAATACTGGCTCTCGCCAAGTTCTGGGTATTATAATTGGTAATCCATTAACAAAAAAGAGAGATATAAAATTATTAATTAAAGAGATTATTCGTACTGGAGAAAAGATTTATAAAACTCATAAACTAATTAGTTCTAATGAGAAATAACTATTTCCTTGGTTTTAGTACACAGCTTAATTCTACTATTAAAAAAGATTTGAATTTTGCCATCGAAAACAAATTTAATGCTATATGTTTAGATTGGAGTTGGAATCCCAAAATGAAATTAACTTGTGACGAAATGACTCTCTTAAAGAGATTTTCTTTTGATGGAAATAAAATAGTTTTTCATATGCCTTTTTTTGCTCCTACTAATTCAAGTATTCCTGACGTGAGTGCTGCGATAATAAAATATTTTAAAAAAGCCATTAATCTTGCAAAAGAAATTCCGGCAGACTCAATTACTTTTCATTCGGGTTATGTGGAACAAATTGCAAACTTAAAAACTCATAAGTACTTAATTAATAATATAAAAGAAATTCTTAAATATGCAAAAAAGAAAAAAATAAAATTAAGTATTGAAAATGATGATAAATGCGGGGATTACCCACTTTGGAAAGAAGAAGAAGTTATAGATATTTTGAAAAGCATAAGCGGCTTAAACTTTACTTTTGACCCGGGTCATGCAAATACAGCAGAAATTAATCTCAATTCTTTTTTTGACAAAGTTTTTAACTATACAGATATAGTTCATTTACATAATAATAATGGAAAAGATTCTCATCAGTCATTAAATGATGGTTCAATAGACTACAATAAACTTCTGTTACAAATGTTGAAAAAAGAAGATATAATCTTTATATTGGAATTATTTCCTTATGAGAAAATACTTTTTAATAGGGATCTATTTATGAATGCTCTAAAAACCTTGAATGAAATTTAGTCTTATTACACCTTATAGAAAAAGAACAGGACAATTTGAAAATTTAGTTAGGCTTATTAATATAGTAAAGAAAAATATATTTAGTATAAATGAGATTATAGTTTCTGAATATGGGGTTCCAGATAAAAGACTTGACAACTTAGATGTAAAAATAGTAAGAGAATATTCTATAAGTGTTTGGAACAGATCTAGATCAGTTAATAATGGTGTAGAAAAAGCAAAAAATAAATATATTGTAATCCTTGATTCTGATTGTATTCCAATTATTGGACTCGACATAGTTCTTCAACATTTACACAAAAGAAAAAAAGCTGTTATTCTTTGGAGTTTAAACGGAGATGCTATAGATTTACATTCTACAGGTAACTTTAGTATAGAAAGGGATTATTTTTATAAATTAGGCGGATTAGATGAAAATTATAAGGGTTATGGAAGAGAAGATAAAGATCTTGAAATAAGATTACTAAAGGAAAAAGAAGTTATGTATTTGCCTTTCTTTTTATTAAAAGATGATAGAAGAACCAAAAAACCACTTTCAAAAGAGCTCAAATATTATTGGAGAAAGAATAAAATTTATTTTAAAGGCAAACACGGGAGATATTCAACTTTGAAAGTTGATGGGGGTGATATTTTTATTTCATCTAATTTTTCTAAGTTATTATTAAAAATTAATAATAAGTAATTACCTTATAACCTGACTTCTCCACTTAATTAATAAGAAGGTCTTTATTTTCATTTAATCATCTCCGAATAAATAACTGTATACTACAACTACAGCACAATTAAGTCAGTTATCTATAATTATATTTTCTTAATAGATTATTTTATATACCAATTATTCTTGTCTTAAATAATAATGAAGATAACTAGAATTTATCGCGGAGAAGATATTGAGAATATACTTCATTTTGAATATAATAATAATTGTAAAAAAAGACCTTCTTGGATAAAGATAAAAGATTGTGATGAAGATATTCAATTCATAAAAATATCTATTAAAGAAGAAGCTTTCTGGTATAGACGTTATTTTCGAAATTATTTCTTTCCTTTGAATAATACTACTGAAGATTATAAAAATTATTATAATGAAATTGCCAAAGAATATGAATCTATGGTTCCACAGAATAGAGAAATTGCAAATTTTATCTTAGAGCAATTAGGAAAGGAAAAAATACCTAGAGATGCAGATATATTGGAGATTGGTGCTGGAACTGGCTTAGTTAGTGAAATAATAGCAAAAAATGGATATAATCATCTTACTTTGTTAGACATTTCTGATAAAAGTTTAGACATTGCGCGAAAAAAACCAGTACTTAAGACCTGTGAGTATATTATAGAAAATCTTAAAACATTTAACCCAGTAAAAAGATTTGATGTGATTTTAAATAGCATGAGCTTAGATTACTTTGATGAAGAAGAATTAGATTCTATTCTTAGAAAAATAAAACAAATGTTAAGTCATCAAGGTTTGTTTATTTCTGTTGATAGACATATTTATTCACAATATCATAAACATTTTAAAAATGGAAAAACAAGTTGGTTTAATCTTAAAACTCCCGAGGGAGAATGGAGATATGATTATTTTATAGCAAAAAATGAATGAATATAATATTGAGTTTTCTCACATCTATGCAAATAAAACTTTTTGTAAAAGAGGCTCAGTAGAAATGCTTTTATTTAGAGGAACTCCATATTGTTAGTTGCATTACCAAATTAAATATAAATTTATCGTTAAGAACCTACACGCGTTAAGAATCTAGTGTAACCTAAAATCTACGATAATCTTAAATCTATTTAAATCCAACTTTGTTTCAATGACAGAAATAAAGGTAAGAGTTGGAGCAATAATACTTAAGGAGAATAAACTATTGCTTGTAAGTGCAAAAGGACGTGAAGAATTTTGGAGTCCTGGGGGAAAGATTGAAGAAAATGAAACTGATGAAGAATGCCTTAAGAGGGAATTAAAAGAAGAACTTGGAGTTCAACTTGTAGCGTGTAAATTCTACAAAGAATATATGAGAAAATCATTTTATCACAATTATATGTTAAAAAGCAAAATGTATATTGTATCTATTAAAGGAGAACCAAAACCAACTGCTGAAATAGCAAATATTCATTGGCTTACAAAAGAAGAATTTGAAAAGAAGAAAATTATGATAATACCAATTATCAATGAAGAACTAATTCCAGATTTAATTAAGGATAAAATATTCCAGTGAAAAAAGAACAAATTAAATAATTAATAAAAAAATATAAGTTGTAGTGCGCCCCTAAAATGAGACAAATAGATAAGCATATTTGATACTCAAAATTAGGAGGTGTGTGCATTTGCCATATATTTTTTGGGGATCTTCGTATCATTTACCTCTGATTACTCCCCCAATTAAAATTCTAGAATTTAGTAGTATTTTTAGATTATTGTACTGGAGTAGCTAAACACGTACTATAAACAAAAAAGATTATAAATTAAAATGTTATTTAATAAACTAAAATCAGGGGTGATATTATGGGTTTTGAAATATTTTTGGTTAATTTTTTAAAAATAGTTTTTGTAATTGTTGCTGGACATATTGCCATAACAAAGATTATTCCTTTAATTGATGACATGTTAAAGGCATTGATTAAGGAAACCAAGGTTGTTGACAGGTTTACTTCCTTATTGGGCATTCTGGTTATTGTTGTGTTCGGATCAAAAATTATAGAATTTGCAATGGCTACAGAAAACAAGGTTGTATCTTATCTATCTGTTGTAAAACCTGGCTTTGATTTATTATTAAGCTTGGTTCCTTATTTTGGGTACATATTTGCAGCAGCAGTTGTAATAATATCAGTAAAGAGCTTTAGGAAGTAATTTCAACAATATATTTTGCCTTTTTTCTTGGAATTATAACAGAAAAAGGATTTATATTTAATCTTGAATCAACAATATTTTTATGTTTATCAAGCCAGAATA
This sequence comes from Candidatus Woesearchaeota archaeon, assembly GCA_964513145.1. Classification (GTDB taxonomy): domain Archaea; phylum Nanobdellota; class Nanobdellia; order SCGC-AAA011-G17; family JACPIM01; genus JAGWAC01. The sequence continues at coordinate 192,950 of CAZELK010000001.1, read as the reverse complement.
CATTTATTTTATAAAAAACAAAAAATGTATGAATAATAGAATTTGAAATACTTTCATTATTTAATACAAAAACCAGGTTTTTCTTTTTTGAAAACATCAGACCGCGAAATTTGGAAAGAAATGATGTGCAATAAATTAAATTATATTTCTTAAAATTAAATTTCATTAACTTGATTAATTCTGCAAACTTATAAATTTAGCGCAATTTTGTTTCCTTGAATAGGATTACTGAAATTAAATAACAAGCTGCAATCATCAATATTATCCCCAAATCTGATATTAAAATCAAATAATTTGTGTATACTGCAAAGGAATTATAATAACCAGGAATTAATTCTTTTACAAATGGCTTACTTAAATCAAGTGTTTTTATTGCCATATACATTAACAAGAATATTAAACCAAAAATATACGCATTTATTGGGTTAAGAAGCCTTTTATCCTGGAATCTCCTATATTTTGCTATAAAAACTATGCTTGATATGAGAAATAATGACGTTAAAAAATAGACTATAAAATAGACTGTGCTTGTTTCCATTATTTTCCCCCAAGATTAAATTTTTTAATAACATTCTGCAATGTGCTTATTTTATTTTTTAATGTTAATGTGTCTTTTTCATTTGAAATTAATTTCTTTTTAAGATCGTGTATTTCCCTTTCCTTTAACAAAATATTTTCATTTTCCTTTTCTATATTTATCTTATATTTTTGAAGCTCTTTTTTTTCTTTTAATAAACCTTCTTTATCAATTTCCAACTGGCTTTTTTCATTATTTAACCTGTCTTCATAAACTAACAAATCTTTTTTCTTTTCCTTTAACAATTGATTTTCTTTTTCTGTTTTTAATTTTACTTTCTCTATATTCTTTATTTCTGATTGCGCCAATTCTTTTAATTCGTCGACTTTATCCTGCTCCTTAATCAAGTCTGATTTTTCTTTTTTTAAATGCCTGACTTTATTATCTAAATCAATTTTCTGCATAGAAAGCCCTTCTTTTTGCTCTGCAAGATAATTTTTTATTTCTTCTAATTTTTTATAGCTATTTTCAATTTGCTTTGCTTTCTTTTCTAAATTTTTATGCTCTGATTTAATTGCCCTTAATTCCGGATTAATAAGTTCGCGAACAAATTCCAATTTTAATGGGTTGTCTTTCTTTTTATCAATTATTTCCCTTAAATAATCAAATCTTTCTTTAGTTCTTTCCTTATAATTGATCAAGACTACAAAAAATAATGAAACAGAAGAGATAAAAAATAAAACAGCCTCCAATGGTAGTTTAAATGATTCCGGAATAAAATGAATTACATCAATAATAAATGGCAAACTAGTTGCGAAAACCAAGCTTACAAGGAAAAAATTTACAGAATAAAGCTTTTTGTTTGATTTTAGGCTGTACCAGATAAAAGCCATACATATAACTAATATAACAACTAAATACTTCTGAAATAAAATCAATAAATTAATCAGTTCCCCCATTGTAACTACCGTTTCAAAATACTAGAATGTTATCTGAAATAAATAGTATATAAATTTTATTATCCTTTAATACTCCGTTGCTTGCAATGATTAAGCATTTACTTAAAAAACAAAACAGCTCCTATTTATAAATACAACTGGACAAAAAGCACTGGACACGCCGGCACACTACCATGTGCTAGTTGCGTAGGTTTGAGAACTATTCTTATAAGTTCCATTAAGTTATAATTTCTTGAACTATAGCTGTTGAATCTTCAATTTTTCTTTTAGACTCTATTGGTGTTACAATCTGTTGTGTAAAGTTTTCTTCTTTACTGAATATAGGTATTAACTTGTTTCTTATCTTGCCAATAAAATTAAGTCTTACTGTTATTATGTTGTCTTTAACAGATGATTTAAACTCACCATGAGTTAAATTCCTAAAAATTAATTTTTTCAATCCAGATACCTTGGAAACATCAAATATTCTTACTCCAGTTACAAAGTTTTCTGTATCTATGTCTAAACAAAAGTTTTGTAATTCTATTGATTGTTTATAATCTCTGTCTTTGATTTTAAATGTCAAAATATCATGCTTAAAATCATATAAAAATTCTCCTTTTCCATTCAATTGTTTTTCTTTCATTTTTCAAGTTTAAAATTTGGGATTTCTAATGAATCCACAAATGTTACAATGCTTAATATATTTTCTTCAAATTCCAAGATTAATTTCCTATATCCATCTGTTTTTCTGTAAAAAGCACAATATCTGCCATTTTCCTGTAAATATATCTTTCTTGGAGTTTCTCTAACTACCATATATAATAATTCTTCTTCTTTAAATACCTTTCTTTGCCTTTCGCTTAACATATCAAAAGCATGTGGAGATACTCTTATTTCTTTATTTGATTTTAAATCTTTAAAACTTAAAATATCAATTTCTTTAATAGGTCTTGTTGAATAAGAGTCTTCATTCATCTTTTATCCAATTAATACTATGTTTAATATTTTTTTGATACTGCAGTAACTAATGATAATTTTATATATTATTAAAATTAATTAAATTTGATGGGTAGCCCTGATTTTTTAAGTGGATTTCTAGATAATTTTTCTGATTTAGAAATTCTGCTTAGAAAATTATTGACTGAAGAAGAATTATTAAAAAACATAAAGGAAGCAATAATAAAAACAAGCAAAGATTAAAAGTTGCCAGATTATATGAGAAAATAGAAAACCAAAGAAATGATTTTTTGCATAATTTAAGCAGATATTATATAAATAATTACAATTTAATTGCTGTAGAGAATTTACAAATTCAAAATATGATTCAAAATAAATATTTATCAAGATCAATTTCAGATGCTTCATGGTCTAAATTTATACAAATGCTTCAGTACAAGGCTGAAAGTGCTGGTATTAAAGTAATAAAAGAGATCCAAGAGGAACAACCCAGGAATGCAGTAATTGCAATAAAATAGTTAAAAAAGAATTGTTTGATAGAGAACATAATTGTGATTGTGGATTAAATATTGACAGGGATTATAATTCCGCTTTAAATATATTAAAAAAAGCTACTGTCGGAAGGACAGAAAGTAACGCTTTGGGAGAGCCTTTTTATGAAAAAGCCTCGGGAAAAAACAAGACTTATTCAGACTCAATGAACCAAGAACCCCTTAACCCTTTTGAGAAAAGCGTTAACTGAAAAACTTTATCTTAAAAGGATGCCACACAGTAAACTTTTTTGGAAAAAGTTTAATCAAAAATAAACCTTTAAAAAAAAGTTTAATCAAAACGTGGTTGTGACTGGGAGCTTCACTCTTCTATAAACTGATCTAATTTAGCTGGAATTTCTTCTTCACTTTTTATTAAGCCCTTTGCCTTTAGAAATTCTTTTGCAAATACCCAAAAGAATAAGCCCAAGCTCTTTTTACCTTTATTATTGCAAGGAACTACTAAATCAACAAAGTTAGATTCGTTATTAGTATCACATAATGCAATTACAGGAATTCCTATTTTTATAGCATCAAATACAGCATTTCTATCTGGCCATGGATCTGTGACTAGTAAAACCTTGGCTTCAATAAATTCTTCCAAATTTGGATTTGTTAAAATTCCCGGAGGGTATCTGCCTGCAAAACATCTTATGCCTGTTAATTTGGAGAATAATTTAACTGCATCCAAGCCGTTTTCCCTTCTCCCAACAATTAAAATATCTTCTTTATTATATTTACATAAGAATTTGATTGCAAGGTTCATTCTTTCATCTATTTTTTGTACATTTAAGACAGCCAGACCATCTGGTCTAATCCTATAAATAAACTGCTCCATGTATTTGGTTCTGAATTTAGTACCTATATGCACTCCTACCTTAAGATATGTATCTAGTGGTACTAAAAGTTGTTGTTCAGCCATGAAACTTTCACATAATCAGCTGTATTTAAATCTAACTAATTACGAATTTATGTGTAGGGTCAATAGATATTGCACCACCCACCTTACTTTAAACTCTCATTATATTATTCTATTTAAACTCTCATAAATGTAATATTTCTTATGCTTTTTGAAACCAAAATAAACTTCATGCGGAGTTAATTCATTCAAATTTCTCTGCTCATTTTAATTAAAAGTCATAAAAAAAATAAAACTAATAATGAAAATACAATAAGACTTCCAAGATCAGCTATTGATGTGGTAATTGGTATTAAAAAATCATCAGGATCAATGTTTCTTTTAATAGCATATCTTGATCCAAATATAGATATCAAAAAGACTATTGATATAATTATTATTGTTGTACTAATAACTATTACAAGCATTTTAGAAATGAAATTTAAATTCATGTTAAAACCTTTTAAGTAGGCAATCAGTAAAGACAGGAAAACAACATAAACAGCACTAAAAGAAAAGATAGTCAATAAAATACTGAAAAGGTGCAAAATTCTTTTTGAAAATAAATTATTTAAGCTAATTTTCTTTTCATAAAATAGTGTTGTAATTTTTGATACTGAAATTATGCCTGCGCTTCCAACCATACTAGCAAATGAAGGCAAAATTATTATCAATGGCAAGGCAATTGTTAATTTTTGTTTAATCAATTCCAAACTAAAGCCGCCAATTGAACTTAAAAGAGAACCCAATATTAAAACTCTTAAACTTTCTTTTATTATTTTATTTGCTTTCATGTCAAGATTTTTACTATTAAAACCAAAGATATTATACTTATTATATCGCTCATTGTTGTTATATATGGTCCCATTACATCTTCAGGGTCTAATCTATGCCTGTATACCCAGAAAGTAACATAAAATGTGACTGGTATTTCGAAAAAACTACCAATTATAGAACTTATCATGGAAACTAAAATTATTATTTGATTATTTATTCCAAATATTAAATAAATAAATAAGTAGGCAATTAAACCAAGAATAAAACTAACAAATATAATCAAAAATAAAACTGCAAAAATATTTTGTATTATAAAATCTCTTTTTTCTTTGCTATCTTTTAATTTCCCCATTAATAACAGGTTGCCTAATCTGGCACTTAAACTTCCGTATATATTTCCATGCAGTTCTAATAAGCCGGGGAATAGTATGAACAGACCAGCCAAAATTTCTAAATTAATTAAATTTAATAAGAAAACTCCAGCAATTATTCCGCCAGTAATAGAAAGTATTTGAGAAAAATAAATTTCAATTAAATCTTTATCTAGTATTGTTTTACCCAATATTCGCATTTTAAAAATAAATTAAAAAGAAAAAATAAATTAGAGATTTTTCTTTACATCTCTAATGACATTTTCTGCTTCTTTCTTTAATCCTAGACCTAAACCAATACCTAGTGCTAAAGCGACTCCTGCGCCTAATGCTGCTACAACTACTAAAAATGTATTCTCTAAAATTCCTACATCAACACCTATTTGTCTAAGCGAGACTAAAGAAACCACTAAAACGATTACCCATTTCAACACTTTTGCAGAAATTCTCATGCCCTTTAAATTAGTATGCTCAAGAACTTTGTACTCTGCGAAATGCGAACCTGCAAGGCCTAGTAAAAATACAACTATAGCTACTAGCAATTGCGGTAACCATAAGACAAAAGCGTTAAGCAAAGCAGATAAACTTCCCAAGTTTACCAAAGAAACAGACTGTTCTAAAAAGATTATAATAACAAACCATTTTAGAAGTTCTCCTAGTAAAGCCGGAACATTAGTATGTCCTACTGCTTTTGTTAATTTTGCCTTTCTTAGGGCATTATCCATCTTTGTCTTCTCAAGCAAAACTCTTAAAGCATGGCCTAAGATAGATGCAACAAAAACACCGATAACAAGAACTAGTATTGCACCAACTAAATTAGGTACAACTCTGACGGCTTCTAGCCATAATTGTTGCAAAGGATTTAATATAGCTACTGTAGTTTCAGTAAGTAAGTTTGCCACAAAATGTCACCTCCTATTTTTATGGTAAATTTTATAAATTAATACTCTATTTTGCATATAAATAGTTTTATAACCTACATACAATAGTAACATTTTAGGAGAATTCAGTTTCTATTGATTTTATACGGTTTAATTTAGATATTCTTTCTTTTCCATATGCACAATATTTTATAAAATCAAATTCAAAACCAACTGCTATATCAGATATAACTGTTTCATTTGTGTCGCCTGTTGCCTGGCTTAAAACAGTACTTATATCATTATTTTTACAAAAATCGATTATTTTTTTTAATTTTCCCAGACTTCCGATTTCATTTATTTTTATTACAGCACAATTAAAATGCCTTGCATATTTCTTTAAATTCTGCATATTATTAAAGATCTTATTTCCAGCCAGATATTCTGTTTTTAATTTACTTATGGAATTTACATTTTCCCTGTTTAACGGGTCTTCTAAATAACTTATATCAAATCTATTGATTAATTTATTAATATAAGATAGATGTTCATTTATTGTAAAATTATTTTTACCTAACTTATATATATTATTTTTAATTATTGATTGTGCATCCAAATTCAAACCAAAAGAAAAGTCTATTCCCAATTTTTTTGTTACTTCATTTGTCAATTTTTCAAGCTGAAAAAATGAGTCTTCTATTTTAGAATTGATAATAAAACTACCTTCATCATTTTTTTCATTTGTTTTGAATAAAGACCCTAACTTTCTATAGATATATGTATTAGCAAAAAAACCTTCGGAAAACTTGGTTGTGTTTGGTATTAAGATTATTTCCTGCTTAATCTGCCTTTTTTCATCATAATTAACAACAGCACAATTGCACATATTCAAAGGTAATTTATCCGGGTGCTTGTTAAAAATTTTATATGGCTGATTATTTATTAATTTTAAAAGGGCGAATTCCAAAGACAACAGAACATTGCCACCTAATTTAGCAAGTTTATTAGATTTATCATAACCCAATAGAATTTCTTCAATTTCTAGAATATCCTTAAATGTTGAAATATCAAAATTATACATGCCTTTATTCAAAATTTTACTCAGGAAGTTTATATCTTCTCCCGGATTTTCACTTATATTTTTATTTAAATCGCCATCCCCGCCAGAAGAAGCTTTAAACTTATCATTTACTATTAATTCAACTGTATTTTCATTTTTAGAATTTAAAATTTGATTTATTTTAATGTTCTTTATTTTCATTCAAATTTAGTTTATAATGTAATTATAAAAACATTTCTTATTTTACTTATTAGTAGTAAAAAATAGTAAGCTTTATAAATAGATTTTGAATAACAAAAGAAAATAATGAAACCATCAAAAATATTTACAATTGAAGAAGCTTTGGAAGAAGTTAAAAATCGTTATAAACAAATCAAAAATAAACCTATTATAGTTAGTGTTCATGGTGCACAAAATGCTGGGAAAACATATTTTTGTAGAAAAGCTATAGAGAAATTTCAGAGACCCAAGATTATAAATAATATGTGGGGTGTTTCAGCTTACTATTCACATGACGCATATGATCGATATATTAGTGAATATTTTAATGAATTAGAATATTTATTTTATCATGTTGGGTATAATTTTGTAGCTCCTTCTAAAGATGTCATATTTATGTGGGATTTAGAAATAAAGGAATATTCAGAAAGGGGCTCTGATGTAAATGTTTTTATTTTTAACCCTAATTTAACAAAACCAAATTTAGACTTTATTATAAAAGATTTTGATATTATCATTTCAAACCCAGATAGTGAAATAAAGAAATCGCCTAAATCTTAATCCTTACTCAAATTTATATATTTTATAATTTTTCAAAAACTATGGAAAACTTAAAAGAAGCAAAAGAGAATGTCTTGAGAGAATCAGAAGAACCTAAAGATTATACAGCTATAAAAGGATACGACTTCAATAAAGGCTTGAATTATGATAAATTAATAGATTCTTTTTTTACTACCGGGTTCCAAGCTACAAATTTAGCAAAAGCAATTGAAATAATCAAAGAAATGAGAAAAGATAATTGCAGGATTTATTTGGGGTATACATCAAATATGGTTACTTCTGGATTAAGGGATATTTTTAGGTATTTAGCTCAGCATAAATTAGTAGATATAATAGTAACAACAGCTGGCGGAGTTGAAGAAGATATCATAAAGTGCATTGACAACTTTATTTTGGGAAGTTTTGAAGAAGACGGGAAAAAATTAAGGGAAAGGGGAATTAACAGGACTGGTAATATTTTTGTTCCTAATTCTAGGTATTGCAGATTTGAAGATTTTTTAATTCCAGAACTAGAAAAAATAGCAAAAGAACAAAATGAGACTGGAAAAATAATCTCGCCTTCTGAATTTGCACATATTTTGGGAAAAGCAATTAATAATGAAGAATCAATATGCTACTGGGCTTATAAAAATAAAATCCCTATTTTTTGTCCAGCCATAACTGACGGGTCTATTGGTGACATGATTTATTTTTTCAAGTTTAAACATCCAGAGTTTAAAATTGACATTGCTGAAGACATGAAAAGATTAAATGACTTAACTTTTGAATCAAAAAAAACAGGAGTAATTATCTTAGGATCTGGCTTAGTAAAGCATCATATTCTAAATACAAATATGATGAGAAACGGATGTGATTATGCTGTTTATATTAATAATTCACAGGAATTTGACGGTTCTGATGCTGGAGCAAGACCAGATGAGGCTGTTTCATGGGGGAAAATTATTCCAAAATCACAATCAGTAAAAGTTTTTGGAGATGCAACTATTTTATTCCCATTAATTGTTGCAAAATGTTTTGCAGAAAAAAATTAAGGAAGAACTATTTTTTTAGGCAATGGTCTTTTAATTGTAATTGGCAGAACATTTTTTCTAAATTCTTCTTTTGCCAATTCTATAGAACTATAATTTATTTTTTGTAATTTTTCATCGTCTACTTTTATCAACAAAGGGCTGCCCATAGTTATCTGCAAGGCTCTTGCACCTATAATTCGTGCAGTTTCATACTTTGTGTATTTCATTTTTTCCATGCTGCCTTATAAAAATTTAAAATTATTGTTTAAAAACCTTTTGAAAAATTATTTTTGCGATTTTTCAAGAATTTTTCTTAATTCTCTACTTTTAATAATTGCAAGATCAACCATGCTTTCAATTTCTGTTATTGTTAATGGTCCTTTGCCGCCTTTTTGGAGGGCGCAGATTTTTCCGTCCTCGACTGTGGTAATTGTTAATCTTGCATCTATGCAATTTTCTTCTTCCAATGTTGGATCAACTAATAATTTATCTTTTATTTTTATAACTGTAATTGGTATAGGCAGCTCTTTTAGATTAAGCCCTTTTGTTGTTCTTTCACTATATAGAATTTTGTCGGTTTTTTCATCATATTTTGGGAATTTTGCATCTTTTAATGCAGCCAAGGCACACAGACCCATTGCATCTGCCAGATTACCATCATCATTTATAGAGTAAACATCAATTACTATTACCCATGCTTTTTCAGATTTTTTAATACATAAACTTTTGAAATCAATAGCTCCGCTTTCTCTTAAACCCCTGTCTACAACAGCACGAGCCAGTTCAACAGCCTTAATATCCGGAGGACCACTTTCAAATTCAGGAGAACTTAAAGGCAATAATTCAACACCAGCCATAATTGTTCCTTTGTCTGGTTCGTCTGGATATGGCTTAATCAGCTCAAATTTAACACCAGCTACAACTTCTGTGTTTCCAATTTTAACTCTTGCGCTGCCTTCAGCAGATTTTGGGCTTATTCCATATTCAACAACAATTTCTTTTCTAAATTCGTTGAATTTTCTCCCATCAAGCCTTTCTCCTTTGTCAAGCAAAGAATAAATATGATCTGTTATTATTTTCATAGTTTATATTTCTCCATTAAAGCATTTTTTTGCACTTCGTAAATTTTTTTGCAAGATTCTTTTGCCATTTCCAATACTTTTGAAATATCTTCTTTAGTAACTACGCCGTCCATTTGCAATAAAGTTAATTTTCCCAATCTTGGCATCATGGCAACAGCAATGTCAGCTACTCCAGCACCTTCATGATGATCTTCTTCTTCTTTATTCAAATCAACAACTAATTTATCATCAACTCTTCCAACTGAAACTGCACTAACCAAATCTTTCATTGGAAAACCTGCATCTGCCAAAGCCATTGAAGCTGCGCAAATACCAGCACATCTAGTGCCAGCATCGCTTTGGATTATTTCAACAAAAACATCTACAACAGTTCCAGGGAATTCATTTAAATCTAAAACTGGGTTTAATGCGCCTTCCGTTACTAATGAAATTTCCCTGCTTCTTCTTGAAGTTCCTGGCTTAACTCTCTCACCTGAACCAGAAAAAGCCATCATATTATAACTACATCTTAAAATACCTTTAGACGGGTCTTGCAAAAACTTTGGATGAAGTTCTCTAGGACCGAAAACTGCTGCCAAGGCAGTTGTTTTGCCAATTGCAAACATTGCACTACCATCTGCTCTTTTCACGATGCCAACTTTTGCTTCTATTGGTCTTGTTTCATCAAATTTTCTTCCGTCGAATCTTTTCTTATACATTTTCTTTTAGCCTCATTTCTAAAAATTCTTTTACTTTTTCAGTTAGATTACTAGATTGAGATTTATCACTGATCATGTTTACTGCTTCTACAGCTATTCTTTCCTTTCTAGAATCATTTCCACTAATCCAAACAATACCATTTTGACCAGCAGTTATTTTGCAATCAGTCAATTCTTTTATCATTGTTATCATGCTACCTTCTTTACCAATTAGCCTTGGAACTTTAACTGTACTTATTTTAACAATTCTTCCTTCTGTTAATTTTCTTAAACCTGGTCCTCTCATTGACAGATCAGTCATTTTTAATTTTGAGACATTTGTGATTTTAGCAACAATTACATCACCTAAATCATAAAACTGAGATAAATCAGCGCCCCTCTCAATATAGTCTGTGCTAATTTCTTTGGATGACAAAACAGCATCATAGGCATAACCTATATCAACAAACCAATTACTAAAATTCATATCTTTAATTTTTCCAATTACAGTGTCTCCTCTTTTAGGGACATATTTTCCATTTAAAGGGATTATTTTAATTACACGACTATTTAGACTAACTAAACCTAATTGTGATGCTATAATTTTATCATTATCCCTATATGTTCCCGAGTTAGGCAAAAAATCCATACCAACAGCCAATTCCTGGCCTGGTGTAACAATATCCTTATCTTTAATTAGTAATTCGCTCATTTTTAATTTAAAATTCTTGAATTTACTTCCCCATGGCATATGCCATTTAGCTGGGAAAAAAATTCGTCAATTATTCCTCCTGGTATTTCTATAACTGCTTCCAAGCTTCCATCGCTTTTCCATTCATTTTTTGAAATTTTTCCGTACATCTTCAATACTCTTAAGCTTCCGTTTACGTACTTAGCTGGTATTAATAAACTTATTTTTTTTGTTTCAAATCTTATTGGGATTATTGCCCTTATTTTTTCAAGGACAGCATCAACTTGCTCTTCTGCGCTTTTATTTTCATCTATATTAACCCTTGCTTCATTAATTGCATTTTCTATTCTCTGGGGTGGATGGGGCAGACCAGTCTTGCTATCAATGCCATTTCTATGGATTATTTCGATAATTTTTTTTCTTTTAGATTCTCTTTCGCTATCTCTTATTTCTTTGCTAACCTGAATTTCGCCTTCTTTTAATATAATTTTGGCAACTTCTGCTGGGTCTGCTGTCTTAAAAAGCAGTTCCATATCTTTTTCAGATGCTTTTTCACCTTTTCTTGAATCTTTATAAATTATATCACTTGCAAGAATGTCGTATAAAGATATATTTTTTCCTTTCCTAAATTCTATGGCTTTTTCACAATCCACCAAGATCTCAAAATTCTTACCATTTCTCTTTAATCTTGCGATAACTGCTTTGTCAATACTTATTGCCATCTTGCTTTTACTTTAATTTTAATAGATCCTGTTTTTTTAGCCTTGTAAAAACTTTCTCATCTGTTTTTATATATGCTCCGTCTACTCTAGTTATATCGAAGTCTTTTCCTAAAAATTTCTTTAATGCCCTTATAGCTAATTTTAAACCTTCTTCAAGTGTTATTGTTTCCTTATATTCCTTATCGAGCATATCTTTAATTTCTGTATCTCCTTCGCCAATTGCTGTAGCTTTGAATTCAAAAAATATGCCTGTTGGGTCTGTTAAAAATAATCTTGCTCCTTCTTTGTCAACACCAGCAAATAAAATAGAAACACCAAATGGCCTTGCTCCACCAACTTGGGTGTAGGCTTGCTTAAGATTGGATATGTCTTTAACAATTTCTCCAACTTCAATGGGCTCATCATATGTTACTTTATGCTGCTGTGCTACAACCTGGGCCCTTTCAATTAAAATTCTTCCGTCACTTAATATACCAGAACCACTTGCACCAATGTGCTCATCTATTTGGTATACTTTCTCAATACTTGTTGGAACAATTAATTTATCTGTAATCCTTTTATCAGCAACTAAAAGAACACCGTCTTTACACACTATTCCAAGTGTGCTTGTCCCTTGTTTTACTGTTTTCTTTGCATATTCTACTTGAAGCAATCTTCCATCAGGACTAAACATAATGCTAGTTCTATCATAACCCATTGCTTGATGACTCATATCAGGCTGCATTTTATACACCTTCCTCTTTTAATTTATTTATTACTCCGGAAACTTTTATTGTCTCCACCCTTATTTCATTATCGTGATAATTGTTAATTAATGCCAATGCTGTTTTAACTTCATCAACATAGTAGTGATTTACTCTTATTATTCCTTTTGTATCTGTGTTATTTAATATCATAATGCCAGCCTTAGCCATTACAAGATCTCCTAAAAACTTTTTTATCATATTATATAAAAACTCTCTTTCAACAAAATTGACTTTACTTACTTTATATAACATATACCTTTTTCTTTCTCTTAAACTAGGCAATAAAGGTTTAATTTTTTCACCTGAGAATATAGCTTTTTAGCTTTTCTTCTCTCTTACAAGAAATATTTAATTTAAGAGTAATATATAAAGGTTACTGTGGATTTCTTTTTTTGTAGCATACAGAAATTATTTAAGCAATAATATTGGAAAGAAATTATGCCAGATTTATTAGTACATATGACTTTTGCATTATTGATAGGAGTTTTATTTAAAATACAAAACTGGAAATTATTAATAACCGGGGCTATTTTACCTGATGTTTCAAGAATTATAATAACAATATTAAATTTTTTAAATTTTGACGAAATAAAGACACTATTATATATAGAGCCAATTCATACCCCATTTATCTCTTTACTACTAGGTTTAAGCATATCTTTATTATTTGAGAAAAGACTGAATAATTTTTTAGTGCTGGCTTTGGGCATAATTTCACATTTTTTTTTAGATTTGCTGCAATTTGTTGGGAAATTTGGGGCTATGTTGTTTTACCCTTTTTATCTGGAAGAATATGCACTAAATTTATTTTATGGCGGGAATGTAATATTGCCAATAATTGGCGGGTTAGTTTTTATTGTTTGTTTTTTTAATCTAGAAAAATCTGAACTAAAATTTAAAAGAAATGTTTATTTTTTAATTCCGCTTTTATTAACATTTATAATATTATTATCAACGCCAAACAAATTAATTGAGAATAATGTCAAGGGAAGTGACTTTATTTTACATCCTGAAAAATATGAAAATAAGGAAGTCAGCTTGTTAATAAGCAAGGTTGTATCATTAAACCCGGTTAAATTAAATGAAATGAACCATGAATTCGAGCTTGAAACAAGTGAAACTCTTAAATTAAACTCGAAAATAAGCCTTTATGGCATTTATAAAGATAAAAAAATATATGTTTATTCTGTATTTCCCCACAATTATAACAAAGAAATAGTTTCTGCAATTGGGTTACTGGTTTATCTTTATTTGCTAATAAGAAAATAATTATTTTATAGAATGAATGTTAGTTTCCAGATTGGTTATCTCTATTGCAAGAATTTTTAATGAATTTAATTCTGATGTTATTTTTTTTGACAATTTCTCATCTTCTAAAATTGCCGAGATTGTATTTATAATTTCTGAATGCATGCTTTTGAATGATTTTAGTATATTTTTCAAATCCATCATAGCTAAATGCAGAAAATAATTATCTTCAATATCAGAATACCCTTTTATATTTATTTCGACATTTCTTTTATAAAAATTAATTTTTAATAACTCTTCTTTAATTTTCTTTTCCAGTTCTCTAATCTCCTTTAAAATAAATATGGCGTTGCTTCGAAGATTTTTATTAATACTTATATTTAATTCCTTCATTATTTTTTTAAATAAATCATCTAAATTTAATTTTAGAAATCTTTGTATATTTTCCAGTGTTCTTTCTTTTTCCAAATCCATTACTGCTGTCATTTGCTTTTTCTTTTAATTCCCCATCTAAATAACAATAATATTAAAATTAAGCCAATGGCACCCAGACCATAATTTTTTATACCCTCTGTATAAACTGAAAAACCAGTAATTAATTTTCCATCTGAAGATGCTTCAGAGGAAGTTATTGTTTTTGATATCTTAATATTTACTTCATCATTTGAAATGCTTTCTAATTTAATTTTTAATTTGCTTTTTTCTTCCAGATCAACAATCTGCTCTTCATTTAATTTTAATGTTAATTTGACTGTCTCTGAATTTATTGTTATATCAACAGAATCTTCCTGTATATTGTCCAATGTTATGGCGTGATTATTATTTTCGAAAACAAAATTAACAGTTTCCCCTTTTATTATTTTAATTGCTTTTTCTGATTCTTCAACTACCAATTCTGGAGGTGTGCTTTTTACTGGTTCTGATTTAATTTCTGCTGCAGTTGATGCTGGTGCTGCTGTGTTTAAATTGTCATCAAATTCGCTTGAACTAACCTGGGTTCCGCCACCACCGCTTGGACTACCTGAGCTGCCAGAACCAGAACTTCCGGAGTCTGAAGAATTTGTACAAGAACTTGTAATCAAAGTGCAGCTACTGGAGCAACTTAAACTTCCGCCAGTAAAGCCTTTGTTAGTACATGTAGCACCACTCAAATCATTTGTATCGCATGACTCATTTGTTTCCTTAATATTATTACCACAGTATATTATGTTATTTACTGTCAGACTCCAATTGAAAGATGTATTTATGAGATTGTCACCAGCTATTAGGCTTATACTATGGGTCCCTTCCTCAGTATAATTTGGACTATATGTATAATTTTGCTGATTAGTTTTCAACAAGCTATCTAATAACCATGAATAAGTTAATTGATCATCATCAATATCAATAGTGGTGTGATTAAAACTTAAACTTTTGCCTTCATCAACGCTGACACTTGAGCTACTTGGCAAATAATCAGTAATATTTGGCTTATTATTTATTTTCACTGTTAAAGACCTGTTGTTTGAAAATGCATAATATTCGTCTACATTATAAACTAAACAACTCCAGATAAATTTAGTATTGTTTATATTTGGCAAATTAAATAAGCTATAATTATTTGTACCTGAAATTAATGATGTTTGGTTTAATACAAAATTGCCGCTTAAATTATGCCACAAACTTATATTTTTCAATTGTGGAATAGATGTGGAAGAACAATTAAATGTTATATTTCCATCAATGTCTGTCATATTATTAGCAGGTTCATTTAAGTTAATAATTGGCAGATTAGTATTTATAACAAAACTAATATTTGTTTTATTTGAATTGCCATTTGTGTCATTAGAATACAAGTATATTATATGGTTGCCGTTGCTTAGATTTATTGTTGTGTTTGATATTACAGTTATATTATTTGTGTTATCTATATTATACCATGTTGAATTTAAATTTGCATCAAGACTACTGAAATTAAAACTTATATTGCTTAAAGCATAAGTCTTATTTTCAGGATAATTAATTATTAACTCTGGCACATAAGTATCTAAATTCAGCAAGGCCTTATATGTGCTAACAAAAGTATAAGTTAAATTTGTTTTGTTATCTATAATTGGAATACCAGTAGAATTTAAAAGTTCTTTTATATAAGAATTATTTACTGATATATTAACTTCATCTCTCAAATATTGACTTAATAAAACATAAACACCGGCAACATGAGGAGTAGCCATTGATGTACCTGAACATGTCATGTAATTGCCTATACACCCACTACTGCATAAACAGGTATTTGAATTATAATTTAAAGATTTTATTGATGTTCCCGGGGCTAATAAAGAAACTAACTTATTTCTATTAGAATAACTATTATCTATACTATGACTTTTATTTGTTGCACTAACTGCAGTAACATTACTTAAGCAGGCTGGCGAGGAAATTGCAGTATAGTTTCCTATGATTTGTGTTGAATCACCGCGGTTTCCACTCGCTGCAATAACAGAAATATTTTTTGCTGTGGCTTCACTAATTGAATTTAACAATAACTGAAAACTGGCATCGCAATTATTTTCATATATTCCAAAACCAAAGCTCATTGAAATTACTTTTATACTAAAGTTAGCTGAATTATCTGTACACCATTTTATACCACTTATTATATCTGATTCTGTCCCAGAACCAGCGCTATTAAGGACTTTTATTGCGACTATATTTGCTTCAGGTGCTACACCAGTAATTGAACCATTTGCAGCAACAATGCCAGCAACATGAGTTCCATGTCCATTATCATCTGCAACCTCGCTACTTGGGGCTACAAAATTATAACCACCAACTACTTTACAACCATTACCGAAACAACCACCAAGATCAGCAAGATTATAATTAACGCCAGTATCAAGTATACAAACACTTAAATTTTTTCCAGTAATATTATTTGTTCCTTTTATTTTTAATGTGTTAACAATGGTTGAATTAACCATCTTAGTTGACTGATCTAAATCTATTTTGAATATATGGTTTAAATAAATTCCATCTATATTAACATTTGAAGTGAGCCTTTCAAAATCTTCCCTAGAAATTTTTCCACCAGCAGTATTCGTATTTTTATTGTATCTGCCACGAAACTCATTTTTATTTAAATTATTTAAAATTGCATTTGCACTAAACTCATTTTTTAGAAATTCACTTTTATCAGAAAATTTTATTATTACATTAACATTGCTATTATTTTGTAAAATCTTTTCTACATTTTCATCAATGTATATACCATTTACACAGACTGCAGCTAATAATAAGAATAATATTGTTGTATAAAACTTCATTTTATTATTTTAATTAATCCCTCTTTCTTTTTAAAATTTAAACTTTGCCTGATTTCTGACCCATTCATGCCAATAACTTTTCCAAAGCTCATTAACTCACTCTTGTTTTTTATTTCTATGTCCTTACTTGCAAAACTTCCAATCACAATTTTTAGCTTATACTTTCTACAAAGCATAACATTTTGCATCATTCTTCCCAGAACAATTTCTTTTTTTTCATTGTTTAATATATCATTAAAGCTAAAGCCTATTGCAACATTATTTTTTTTCGCCAGCTTACAGAGAACTTGATTAAGGCCTGAATTTCGATAATGAATAAAATCCCTTGAATTGCATGACTCAAGGCCCAATAAAATATCAATGTTTTTATTTTCCAAACAACTCCTGCTTATATCATCATTTGTTGTTTTAATCACAATAATTTTATTTGATGGGCTTATTTTTTTTACTTCACTAATTTTTTTAGGGCTTACCAAATCAACATAAACCCTATTATTGTCACTAAACTCTTTTCTTAAAACAAAATCCATGCTCTAATATAACAAGAACTTAATTTTTAAATATTATTATTTCTATTTTCTCGGGTTTGTTAAGGTTTTTAAAGTTTGAGAACTATGACACCCAGAACAATCATATAATTGGTAACAATTCCCGTATCTTTCAATAAATGCATCTATACTCCCCAAAATTTCAATGGCTTTGGGTGTAATTAAATTATAAATCTCATTATTACAGCCAATATAAATAAAATCAGATTCTTTTTTACATCCAGGACAATAAGCCTGAATATTTGGTCTTAATTCTTTAGGCAATGTTCTTTCTTTTTCCAGATCCCTAAATGCCTTAAACATAATAAAACGACAAAAAGGCGTTTTATAAAGATTATCTTTTTGAGAAGTTTTATATAAGTTAGAAAATAAACTTCCTAAGTGAAAAAAGTAATAATTGATGAAAAAGGCAACAGATATTACTGGTCTAGTGGAGATTTACACACTTATTTGGGTCTAATAAAAGAAGATGATTTAAAAAACAAAACAGGAAAAATAAAATCCCATATTAATAAAGAATTTTTAATATTTGAAGCAAATTTTATTGATAAACTAGAGAAATTAAAAAGAGGGCCGGCAATAATAACAAAAAAGGATATTGGGTACATAATAGCAAGTACCGGAGTTCACAGGAACAGCAAAATTGTTGATGCTGGAACTGGTTCTGGTTTTTTAACTTCATTTTTAGGAAGAATAACTCCAAATATAACAACTTATGAAAAAAATCCCGAATTTCTAGACATAGCCAAGAAGAATTTTAAAGAACTTGGCTTAGACATAAAAATAAAATCCAGAGACATTTATGAAGGAATAGATGAAAAAAATTTAGATTTAATTGTTTTGGATCTTCCAGAACCATGGAGAGTTATAGATCATGCAAAAAAAAGCTTAAGAAATGGCTCTTTTTTAGTTGCTTATCTGCCTACAATATCCCAAGTAATTGAGCTTGTAAAAAATGCTGAAAATAAATTTATTCTTGAAAAAGTTGTTGAATTAATTGAGAGGGAATGGTATGTTGAAGGATTAAAAGTACGGCCCAAATCACAAATGATAGCACATACTGCTTTTTTAGTTTTCTTAAGAAATATTTAATATTTTCTTGATAATAATGATTCAACAACATCATAAACAGCACAAACCCAAAATAAAGTATTATCAGTTTTTATACCTAATTCATTAAAATCTGTTTTAGTTTTTTTTATAGATCTTTCTAATTTAGAATAACCGAGTGATTTTTTTAAATAATTTGGCAAATTATTATCCCTTAATTTTTTAATTACTTTTTCATAACGTTCTTTGTCTTGCTCTCTTAGTTGTCTCTCGAACCATAACTCATAATGTAAATTAAGAATCTCCATTTCTTCAGAACTTAGCTGGTCTGAAACGCTGTTAAAAAGGTCACTTTCATCCATAAAGTTACTAGATATTACGTATTTATATTTTTTAGTGTTTAACTAAAGATAAATCCGAATATACAAATAGTTTTTAAATCTAATTAGTAAGTTCTAAGAAAATGTCAGAGATAATTGAGGTGAAAGTCTTTTTGCCTGATGAGGGTTTATTAAGTTCGGAACTAGAAAGACTTGCAATTGACATAAAAAAATTAACCAAGCTGCCACCAATTAAAACAATTGGAGAGGCTAAGATTAAAAGACAGATTTATGCACTTCACAGAAAAGGCAGGCTTGAAGAGTATAGTATTGAAGATTATTTTATAACAACAGAAGATGGTTTCTGCTTTTCTTTTTCAGATTGCAGAAAAACTTATCATTTAGATGAAGTTGACAAATTAACCTGAGTTTTATTTAAAATTTCACTAATTTTTTTATGCAGGTCATTTAAATTGCTTTCATTTATTATTTTAAAGTCTGCAGCATCGTAACAATCCTGCATTTTCTGCAATGTTCCTTTAGCAAATCTTTCTTTATCTTCAGTTTTTTTGAATTCTTGTAAACTTATATTGTCGGTGATTCTTTTTCTTTGCAAAGCTCTTTTAAATCTTATTTCAATTGGTGCGTCAACAAAAATTAAGTAAAAATTACCTGAGTTTTTTAATTCATTAACTTCCTCTATTAAATGGAGACTGTCGACTACAGCTAAGCTTACATTATTTTTTAAAATTCTCTCATAAATTCTTTTTCCTAAAACTCCTTTTCCAAACTCTTTTCTTAGTTTGTCTCCGATAACTACACCTAAATTTTCTCTAGTTTCTTCCAAACCCAATTTTTTAGCTTCTATCCTTAGTTCATCTGAACAAGAAAAATATGTGAATCCTTTTTCAACCAAATATTTTCCAACTTCCCCTTTTCCAGAACTTAATGTTCCTGTTAAACCAATAATCAGCATAAATATACTAGAAATCTCTTGTTTAAATTAATTTTTGTAGTGAAACAGAAGTTTTAAATACTCTTTTGACTTAGCCCAAGTAAGCTTGAATTCTACTTAGACTAAGTTATGAAATAATAAATTAAGGAGTTTAAAAAACTTACGGAAATGAAAAAATATGTTATAGACACATCTGCAGTAATTGAAAAAGCAGTTACTCAGTTTTACAAAGAAAAAAAAATAGATGGAACTATTTTAATCCCGAATGCAGTAGTGGGAGAATTAGAAAACCAGGCGAATAAAGGCCAGGAAATAGGCTTTATAGGATTAGAAGAAATTCAACAAATTAGAAAATTAAATCTAAAAATAGAATTTGTAGGGGAAAGAGCTAATGAAACCCAAATTAAGTTTGCTAAATCTGGTGAGATTGATGCATTGATCAGAGACATAGCAAATAAAGAAAAGGCTATTTTGATAACTGCTGACAAAGTACAAGCAGAATCTGGCAAGGCTTTTGGATTAGAAGTTATTTATTTAGCACCAAAAGAATTAACAGAAAAAATAGAAATTGAAAGTTTCTTTGATGATACTACTATGTCTATTCATTTAAAAGAAAAATGTTTTCCATTTGGAAAGAAAGGCTTTCCTGGACAATGGAAGCTTGAGAAAATAAGCGATGAAATCTTAACAAGCGAAAAAATACAGGAATTAGTAAAAGAAATAATAGAAAGATCAAGAATAGATGAAGAATCTTTCATAGAAATATCGAGAAGAGGCTCTACAATTGTACAATATAAAAATTACAGAATTGTTATTGTCAAACCTCCTGTTTCTGATGGCTGGGAAATAACTGTTGTAAGACCGATCAAGAAACTTGATTTAGAAGAGTATAAAATTAATGAAGAACTGTTAAAAAAATTAAAACAAGCAAGGGGAGTTATTATTGCTGGCGAGACTGGTTCTGGTAAATGTCTGCCAAAAGGAACAAAAATTTATCTAAAAAATAACATAATAAAAAACATTGAAAACGTAAATATTAATGACGTAGTTTTAACATATAATAAAAATTGTCAAATAACCCATGAAAAAGTTATAAATAAATTTACAAGAAAAAGTAAAACAATAAAGATAAAAACTAATTTTGGAAAAGAAATAGAATTAACACCCGAACATCCAGTTTTATCGTTTAAAGATGGTATACCAAAATGGGTGAATGCTAAAGAATTAATATTGGGAAATAGGATAGCAACTGTAAGAAAATTAAATAATGAGGGTAGTTTACAAGTAATAGATTGGGTAGATTTACTGCCCGAAGAAAAATTTCTAGTCAAATTAAAAGAAGATTTAAATATAGAAATTCCAATTGAAGAAGTTTTATTAGGATTAAAAAGCAAAATAATAACAATTATAAAAAATACAAAAAATTGTAAACAGATAGATATTAATAACGAATTAAATTCAACTTCTGGTTGGATAAGAGTACTTTTATTACAATTAAATAAGGAAGGAATTATATTAAGAAAAAAACAAGATAAATTTATATATAATTTAGCAAAAGACAAAATAAAATTAAAAAAAGAAGAGTTAATTCCATTAAAAACTTTAAAAAAATATTTGACAAAGGAAGAAATATATGAAATTACAGATAAAATACTTCATTTTGGAACTTGGCATAAGTCAGAACCAATAAAACCCCCAAGATTTTTAACACAAGAAATTTGTGAACTATTGGGATACTACATAGGCGAATGTTTAACTAAATATGGAATTAGTACTGACAGTAAATTTTGTCAAAAAAGATTTGTTGATTTATCAAAAAACATATTTGATATAGATGTAAATAAACAAAGAAAAGGAACTGATGTTTATACTGATAAAGGAAAGACAATAGAAATTTTCTTGAATAGGTGTTTAGATATTTCATTATTAAATTCTAAAAAAAGAGCAACATATCATAGAATACCTAAATTAATTTTAAATTCAACTAAATTAGAAATGGCTTCATTTTTAAGAGCCTATTTTGATACAGAAAGTTATGTTCATGAAGAAAAAGGAATAGAGATTTCTAGTGCCAGTATTGGTTTAATAAAAGATACACAATTAGTCTTATTAAATTTCAATATACAATCTTCAATTCGAAAAAAGATAATCAATAACAAACCGTATTATATCCTATATATTTACAGATATAATAATGTAAAAAAATTCCAAGAAGAAATTAGTTTAATAGAAAAAGAATGGCAAGCTAGAAGATATTTAGAAAACAATAAAGCTGGAAGTCCAAATAAAGATACTATTCCAATTGGCTATTTATTAAATAAAATAAATTTAAGAGAAGAATTGCACATAAAATACCCATTTTTAAAAAGAGATTTTTCTCATGAACAAACACGAAAAATGATTTCCTTAATTATACCACAAATTACTAATGAAATTAGCATAAATGATTTGGCCATGATACAGTTAGCTTCTTCAGAGTATATACAGTGGGATAAAGTGATAGGAAGAGAGGAAATAAAAGAAGAAAAAGAAGTATTCGATATAGAGGTTGAAAATACTCATAATTTCTTAGCAGGAGATGTGCCATTTATAGTTCACAATTCAACAATTGCCCAAGCATTAGCAGAAGATTATTCCAAATCTGGAAAGATAACAAAGACAGTTGAATCTCCAAGAGATCTGCAATTAAATGAGAACATAACTCAGTATTCTAAAAATTTTACAAACAGCGAAGAGATTCATGATATCTTGTTTTTATCAAGACCAGATTATATTATTTTTGATGAAATGAGAGATACACCAGACTTTCAATTATATATAGACATAAGATTAGCTGGGTCAAATGTTATCGGGGTTTTACATTCAGCAACTCCTATAGATGCTGTACAGAGATTTATCAGGAGATTGGATACTGGCATGATACCTAGTGTTGTTGACACCATATTATATATAGACAAAGGAAAAATTTCCAAAGTTTATACTTTGAAAATGCTGGTAAAAGTACCAACAGGCATGACAGAATCTGACTTAGCAAGACCAATAGTTGAGGTAAGAGATTTTGAGATTGACAAATTAGAATATGAAATCTACAGTTATGGTGAAGAAACTGTTGTAATTCCAATTTCTAAAGAAAAAAAGAGAGGCGCCAAAGATAAATTAGCTGAGAAATCAATTAAAGAAGAATTACTAAATTATGTAAGTGAAGTTGAAGTTGAAATGCTAAATGATAACAGGGCTGTAATTTATATTCCAGCAGAAAATATTTCTAGAGTTATCGGGGCACAAGGAAAAACTATAGAAAAAATTGAAAACAAACTCGGAATAGGCATTGAAGTAAGAGAAATAAAAAAAGACAGAAAAACAATACCCTTCAAAATACAGGAAGAAAACAAGTTAATAAGAATATTTACAGAAGAAAATAAGGATGTGGAGATTTTTATTGAAAACGAATTTTTGCTTACTGCTATTTCTTCTAAAAAAGGTGAGATTAAAATACATAAAAAAAGTAATTTTGGAAGGGATATACTAAAAGCAGTTGATAAAGGCAAGAAAATAGAACTAAGGGCATAAATTTATATAATTTTAATTTTGTTTTTTCTATTTAAGGGCTTGTAGCTCAGTTTGGATAGAGCGTAGCACTCCTAATGCTAAGGTCGAGGGTTCAAATCCTTCCAGGCCCGGAATTTTCTATTCCAAAGTCTAATCTTAAATTGAAAAATTTAGGAACTTTTTTTCCATTCCTCTTCTAATTTTTTTAATGTAAGAAAAAACAGATGTTCTATATATAATTCTAATTTTTGTTTTAAAGATCTTCCTGGTAAAGTCCGTTTAATCTTCTCTTTAAATTTCGGATGTGACCTCTTTCTAATTAAATCAAATAGCAATTCCAAACCACCCCTATTTAAAGGGTTTATTACCATTAAACCATTTTCGTTTAAAGGTACTGCATCCTCTGGCATATAAACTCCATAATCCCCATCAGAAAAGCTAGATTTAGCATAACTTCCATTTAAAGCCAAAATACAAGGTGGATTGGACCGATCCTTTCCAGATTTCACAAAATGCTCATACGCGTAACCTACAGCTCCATCAGGGTCTAAAGTAAATTTATCTGGATATAAATATGAAATTTCTTTAAGTCCAGAAAGTAGAACAAGTCTATCTTTAACATTAGATAATACAGTTCCTCTATAAATTACGTCTTTCATTATAAAAGAATTCAATTTCGGTTTTTAAAAATCTTTCTATTTTAACTACTAATAAATAATAACTATAAATCAATAGATTTATCAGAACCATCTTTTGAAGCTAATCACTGCAAAACAAAGACTTTAAATAATAGTTAGTATTAACATAACTAATGGTAAAAGCTAAAGAAGAAAATATAATAAAATTATTTTATGAATATCCAACTAAGCATTGGCATTTTGAAGAATTAATTAAGGAAGCTAAAATAAGTAGGCCTCAATTAAATAATTGGTTAAAGAAATTTTTAAAAGAAGAGTTAATTAAAAAGTTAGAACCAAAAAATAAAATGCCTTATTATGTTGCAAATTATGAAAGTCCTAATTACCAAAATAATAAAAGACTATATGCTTTGGAAAATTTAAACAAAACTGGTTTCCTAAAACATTTATTAGAATTACCAAAAGCTAAAACAGTAATATTATTTGGAAGTTTAAGCAGATGGGATTGGTATAAAGATAGTGACATAGACTTATTTATCCTAGGAAGTTCTGAAGGATTTAAAGAAGGCGAATTTAGAAAGAAATTACACAGAGAAATACAAATATTTTCTTATGAGAATAAAAAAGAATTGCAAAATTTGCCTTTGGGATTACTAAAAAATATAATCGCAGGATATAAGATAAAAGGTAATTTAAATTTTTTAGAGGTTGCCTATGTATAAAGAAAGAACACAAAAAAATATATATGAGGCGTGTGAAGAAGAAGGTTCTTTTATACCTTTAATAGATACAGATATGGAAAAAATAAAATCAATGCTTAAAACCGCTTCAGCAGATTTAGAATCAAATAATGAATGGATAAAAAATGCAAAAAAAGAAAGCAATCAATGGAATGCAATTTTTAAAATTAATTATGATATTTTGCATTTATTAGTTGAAGCCTTTCTAATTTTTGATAAAATTAAAGTAAGAACTCATGAATGTTTGTTTACATATTTGTGTGAAAAGCATATTGAATTAGAATTTGATTGGAAATTTTTTGAAAAAATAAGAACTATAAGAAATGGAAGTTTATATTATGGAAAATTGATAACCTATAAAGACTGGAGAGAAATACAATTGCAGTTAGATTTATACATAAATAGCTTAAAAAAAGAAATTGAATTAAAATTGAAAGAAGTTGAAAAACCAGAAGAAGATGAATAAATTTGGAAAAAGCAAAAGAAATTATGAAAGAAGATATAACTTATGTTGCTTGTTATTTAGCATTAAATTGTGAGTATATATGGACAAACGATTCTGATTTCAATAATAAGAAAGAATTTAAAATAATTAATACAGAAGAATTATTAAAGATAAATTAAAAATGAAATTAATTATTGTTCGGCACGGAGAAACTGAAGGCAATAAAGCTGGTATTCTAGAAGGTTCAGAAGGAAAACTTTCAAAAGAAGGATTAAAACAAATAAATAAGCTTGCTTTAAGATTAAAAAACGAAAAGATAGAAATAATATTTTCGAGTCCTTATCCAAGAGCGAAAAAAACTGCACTTGTAATAGCAAAATATCATAAAGAAATAAAAATAAATTTCATTGATGAATTAAAAGAAATGTATCACGGTAGTTATTCTGGTAAAAAAACAAATGAAGTTGATTGGGAGAATATGCCTTCTGATGTTGAAAGCAGAAAAAATTTGTATAAAAGAGCTAAAAAGCTTTTATCACAAGTCTATAAAAAATATAAAGATAAGACAGTTTTACTTGTTGGACATAATGCGATAAATAAATCCTTAATTAGAGTTATTCTAAATTTAGATTCTGAAGATAAAACAAAAATTCCTCAATTTAACACTTGCGTAAGCATTTTTGAAATTTCTAAGAATAATAAAAATAAAGTTCATTTAATGAATTGTATAAAACATTTAGAATAAAAACTCGGGGGGTCAATATGAAAAATAAAATCCTAAAAGCTAACAGCCAAAAGCTACAACTTAATAATGAGGTTCAAATCCTTCCAGGTCTGGATATTAAAATCAGTATCTATTCAGTATTCTGAGGTTAATTTGTCTATAAACATTAAAAACTTTGAATAAAAGACAATTCAGTAAAATTGCCACTACGAAAAACAAAAACTAATCTTTTTCAATTGTGAGCTTCCTAATACCATTATTTTGATGATGAACTTCAGAAAGGTGAACAACTACTAAAATTATATAACTTTTTAAATATGAAGACTATTTGAAAAAACATGATAGACAATAATAACTTAATAGAAAATCATGTTAAAAGAAGACTTCTTGAAAAAAGCCATATAAAAGCAGAATTAGATTTAGAAAGGACAATTCTTGCAAAACAAAGAACATTATTGGCAGAAATAAATGTTTTTTTGGGTGTTGTAGGGTTGGGGTTTTTAATGCTGAAATTTTTTGAATATTTATTTTTAAAAATATTAGGAATTTTATTTGCTGGGTTTGCAGCTTATAAGATAACAAAATTAGTACACAAATATAATTTATTTAAAAAGAAAATAAAAAAAATAGATAAAAGAAATCATTATTTCCATTAAAACTATTGTATAAATTAATACAGCTCAATTTAAAAGTAAATCTTAATATTTAAATTTTTGAAACTTCAATGCACTATAAAAATTAATATATGCACCAGCGGTGTAAAACACCAAATTGAATTATTTACAGAGACTTTTTCTGTCTTGTAATAATATTGTATAACTTTATTATTTAAATAAATTATTGTTTTGTAAAATAATCCAAATAAAAAAGATTTGTTAAAATAACAGATAATAACAAAGTAAAAACACTATTTTAAAAATTCTTCAGGAGTCAATATTTTTATTCCTTTATGTTCTTTTAATTTTAATAAATGTCTATCTTTTGTTATTATATATTCTGAATTGCCATCAATTGCGCATTCTATTATTTTATTATCATCAGGATCTTCTTTTACTACATTAACTTTAGAGTTAACTTCTACTATTTCAGATATAGTTCCTATTTTTAGCATTGCTTTTTTCATTTCCAAATTTTTATTTTTTATTTTCTCTTTTATTTCCTCATACTCAAGGACTTGGTTATATTC
The DNA here is from genome assembly GCA_964513145.1 of Candidatus Woesearchaeota archaeon. Lineage (GTDB taxonomy): Archaea > Nanobdellota > Nanobdellia > SCGC-AAA011-G17 > JACPIM01 > JAGWAC01. The sequence continues at coordinate 165,626 of CAZELK010000001.1, read as the reverse complement.
TTCTAATATTTCTTTAGACAAAACTAAAGCCACATCTTTATTTTCTGCTTTGTCAATTATTTTCTCAGAATCTCCATGCCAAAATGTAGCTGAAATTAATACATTAGTATCTACTGTTATTCTTTTCATCTCTTTTGTCTTGCTCTATGAACTATATCAACAACATCTTCTTCTTTAAAACCAACTTTCTTTGCAGCTTCTTTTAATGGCTTTGTTATTTCAGCAAAAGTTTCAGTATTTACCTTTTTAACCATTAAAGTATCGCCAGCTAAAACAAAAAGTATTTTTTGTCCTTCTTTTAAGTGCATTTTTTCTCTAATTTCTGTAGGAATGGCTACTTGTCCTCTTGCACTTATTTTGCCCATTTCAATTAATTCATTCATTTTGTTCACCTATCTTATTAGTAAGATAAATCTTATATATAAGCTTTTGCTTTATCTAAGGTTAATTTCCCTCTATTTTTAAAGTTTTTAAAAAATCAACTGATTTCATAATATCTTTCAATTCCTTTGATTATTACGTGATTTTTTTTAATTTCTTTTATAACTGGGTTATCTTTATTATACTTTCCAATTTTAATGCTTAATTTTGAATCTATTTTTTCTAATTCTTTTTTTAAGTCTTGAGAAATTGTTTCTATATATACATCAATATCACTTTCTTTTTTTGGGATTTCTTTTGCATAAGAACCAAATAAAACTGCAAGATGTATTTGTTTATTTTCTTGTAGTTTTTCTATTATTCTTCTTAAATTTGGATATTTTGTTATTATTTTTAATAATTTATAATTTCCAGCCATATTTATAGTTGTTTTAGCTTCTATAGTATCTTTTAAAAAATAAACTTTATTTTTGCCTTCTTCTTTATAGTCTACTACATTTAAATCAAAAAGTTCTTTTATTCTTCTAAGAATAGTCATATGGTTGGTTTTTAGATTTTTAGCTAGATTTCTTATGTGATTTTTCTCTTTCAATAATTCATTAATAACTTCAAACCTATAATCTATAATTTGTTCCATATGGAACATAAATGTTACAATAGTATTTAAAGCTTTTAATGTTCTATTTTCATTGTGCTATTTTCATCTTGTTTTGTATTGTCCTTGCTCTTTCTCTATATAAAATTAAATATTTTCAAGCATAACATCTGTAACTTCTTTTTTGAAAATTTGATCTTTATGAGAAATCCAAGTCATATTAGGACTCATATTATTGTAAATTATATTAAAATAAATGTATGCGCCGGCAGAATACAACATCAAGTTGAATTATTTTGAGAGACTCTTGCTAAATATTAGCTCATCACCTTAAATCATTCAAAATAGGTATATGCACCAGCGGGGATTTGAACCCCGATAGCCGGCTCTCCTCTATTTTGGTTACTTTTTTCCCAATATCATGGAAGGCCGACGTTTGCTAGACAAAAATTAAATTTTTGACGCATAGCCATTAGACCACTAGTGCATTAACTTAACCTATAAAATCCAATTTATAAAACTTACCCAGCATCATAATTAATTATATAATCTGTTTGTGTGGCTACAAGGCTTTTAGAATTCTTTTCAATATAAACTAAAAATTTCTTTCCTGGTTTCATGCCAAAAGTTTCAGAATTAACAATACCCATAGCAAAAACTTCTTTGACATAAATTCCATCCACATTAAAGCCGCTTATTATAGCTTTTTCAACTGTTTTTATTGGTCTTTTTGTTAGTTCCCTTAAACTTTCTAAAATCGGCAAATTGTCTAAAGACATCTTATTTTTCTGATAATGATATTAAATAAATCTTTCTTTTTGAAGATTTTACATTAATATATTTAACAAATCTCTGCATTTCCCTTAAATAAATAATTGTAACATTATTTTCAACTGGGAAAATTCTTAATAATTCTTCATCTTTAAAATATGAAAAATAACCACCATATTCCTCTTTCCAGTCATCATTAAAAAAGAAATTTATTTCAAGAAATGTTTCATTTGCATTATCTTTTAATAATGTATAATCTTTATGATCAAATAACAAAGACTCTGCCTTAATATTTTTTATATTTCTTCCAACAATGAATGAAATAAATGAAATAAAATCTTTTGAATTAAATAATCTGGAGAATTCATTTCCTAAATTTGACTTTGAAAAAGAATAACTATCTGGAATATATATTTCTTTAAATTTTAAATCATAAATCTCTTTTTTTAATAAATCATATTTTTCTTTTTTAAAGAATTGTTCTAGTTTAATGCTTTTTGGAGTATTTGCACCAAAAGTATCTTTAATATTTAACAGATTACTGTAGTCTAGGTAATCTTGCGCAATAAATTCATTTAGAATTTCTGATTTTAATAATTGTTTAATTTCCATGAAACCAACCAGCCAAAGAAATTCTTTCCTTATTTGACATAATTTCTTCTACTTGATGAAATGAGATTTCTGAGACTTTAAATAAAATAAACTTATTAAATTCTGGTAAATATGACTTAATTATCTTTTTTGGCTTTCCATTAAAAACAGAGAATAATTGCAGCCTTCCACCATCTTTTCTTTTAAACTTATTTGACAAATTCACAACATAGGCGATTTTCCTTCCTTCTAATTGGTCATCATGAGGCAATAAGTAATCTGTTTTTTGATAAAAAAAACCAGACATATCTATGCTTTCTACTTGCGTATTAGTTAGCCTGCTTATATAATCACAAAATTCTCTTGAAGAAAAAAAAGAGTAAAAATCTTTTAAACTGTTTAAATTTATTGAACTTATATCTTGGGACTGCTTGAACTGGAATAAATCCGTATTTTTTTCAATAAATTCCTGGTGTATTAAAGAATCTAAAACCTGGGCTAATTTCTTTTTATCAAAAAAATCTTTTAAAACTATATGCGAAAAAGGACTTGCTTTATTAAATTTATTTCGCAATTCTTTAATTTTATTTTCCTTCAAGTAATCATTTGAAATCCATTCTTTAAGCATAATAAAATACAGAGTTAATAATTAAAAAAAGTTTCTATTTCTTGCTCAAAATCTGTATTTCAAATTCATAATATAATTTGCTTAAATCATCTTTATCAATTTTCCATAATGTGCATCAAGCCAGTGGATTTTGGAATTGTAACAACATTTTTCTTTGGGATTGCTGTGAGAAAATTAAACTAAAAATAATTTTTTATATTTAAATTGTTTAAGTTCATTTTCTATGTCTTTGTATGATTTGCCGCAAAGCATTCCTCCAGCAATAAATTTATCTTGTGTAACATCAGCTAAACAAAATTCTGGAATTTTAAAAGAATCTTTCTCTTCAGTTGTTTCAAATTCAAAATCAACAAGGATCAAGCCATTCAATAAATCCTGAAAAACATCAATTTCAGCTATTTTATTATTGCAATCATAATAATATCTTATTTTATGTATTTTTTTGCCATCAATTTTATTTAATTCTTTAAATTCTTCTTCACTGAGGGTTATTGTTTGTTCTTCTTGGCAAGAAGAATCGTTGCCTTTGATTGGCTGTTTTTTAGTCATTTCAAATTTACTCCCATTCTTTCTTATTCTTAAAACAGGATGCTGATTTGATTTAGGAATATAAAGGTCAATAATTTCTTTGAATTTACAACTCTTAAGATTCTTTGGAATTTCTTTCAACAAATAAGTTCTTTCTAATTCTATCATAAAAAAACTTGGAGTAAAAATAGTATTTAATTATTTCTTTTTGAATTTATTTATAATCTTATTCAATATATTTTCTTTGTTATTTGTTATTGGTCTGTCTAATTTATTGAAAACATAATCTATTTGTGCTTTTGTCCATTTCTTTGACAATAAAGCCTTATAAATCAAAGTTCTTGGCACTTTATTATTTAAAGATCTTAATATGTAATTTCTTAAATTTGTTTCATCATTTAACGATGCAAAAACTGGTTTTTTTACAATTAATTCTTTTAAACTTCTCTTACCCATGAAGAAATTAAAATAAATTACACCCAAGATTAATATTATCAATAAAATAATAGTTATAGGCCAGTTTATTTTGTATTTCGGCTTGCAGTCAGAAGGGCATGTTATTTCATCTTCTAAAATCTCTGTACATATATTATCACCACATTCTGGCTCACCAGCATACTCTTCAGTATCACTTTTAGTCAAAACTGTTGTTGTAATCTTATTCAATTTATTAAGAATATCTCCCTCAATAAGGTATGCTATTTCCTGATTTCCTTTTATGTTCCATTTTATTAATGGGTCATCTTTGATTACTATGTAATCATCTGTGTTAAATTTAATTGAACTAACGGAGCTTGCAATTTCTTTTGATATATCTTCAACAACTGAATATTCATCTAAATCACTGGATAAGCTTCTCTTAATAAGTGTTTTTTGAGTGGTTTCGCCTGAAAAATCAGTTATGCTGAATAGTTTGACTTTTGTTTCTATTTTTACACTGTCCTGCAAGTTCAATATATTTTCTTCAGTTTCTCCGTTTAATAATTGGGCATCAATTTTAATTGGGAAAATTCTGGGATATTCAACATCAGTTTTTATGTTTATTACTTTTGGCACTGTTTCAAGAATGATATTTATCTGCTCTTTAATCAAATCTGACTGCTCATTTTTTTGATCAATAGTAATATTATTTTCTGCAAGCTGATCTAACTGCAGATTATAATTATTAAGACTGGTTTCCAAATCATCCATGTTAATATTTAAAACAGAAAAAATATCACCATATTTTGAGTTATTTTTTAGCATATTGAGACTGAATAAGGCGTCATCAATTATTTCTTTTGGAGACAAAAACAGGTTTTTATCAACAAATATGGTTTTTTCATCAGACAGAGCATTAAGCCCGACTTTCATGTTCATGGTGCTTGTATTATCTGATATACCTGGCACAGTTAAATTATCAAAAACACTTAATGGTATTTTTAATGAGTAATTGATGAAATCGCCTGTTTTTAAACCCAAGATTTTTGCAGTCGTTTCTTCAACATCATAAAAATTTCTTAAAACGCTTTTTATCTGATTTGGCTTAACATATTCTAAAAATAAATTGCTTAATCTTAATGAACCTTTGTTATTTTGTGCTCCAGAATTAAAGTATAAAACACAATCATTTTCATCATTTTCTTCACAATTATTTAAATAATCATTAAGGGCTATTTTTACTTCATCTTCAAAACTGAAATCACTGAATTTTACTGATTTATCTAGTTCGCCAATATATACTGGGTTAAATGATTTTATAAAAAAATCTCCATCATCAACAACTGAACATTCAGTAGCTGTGTCCAGAGCACTTGAATCACATTCATATCTGCTGTCACCATTATCATCTACAGGCAATGAATAAATTCCAGAATTTTTATCATTATAAAAACAAACTAAATGATTGCCAATTATATATTCTGCAGAGTTTATAATACAGCTTGGCGAATCCAAGCCAGGAATATTTTTTAATTCACATTCACCTATTTTTTCTTCTGCAGTATTTGTATCTGCATCAAACCTAAACATATGCAGGCTAATATTTCCAGAATTGTCTAATGTGTTTACTTCTATGGAGACATTAAAAGTATTGGCATAAGGCAGGCTTACAATTTCACAGTTTAGAACATCATTTGAGTCTATTGTTATATCACCTGCTTTTATATCACTTAAACCAATGGCATTTTGTGATTGAGAATTCCAGCCATTAAATATGCCAGCATAAAACCAGATATTATACTCTTCAAAATCTATAAATGGCAAATTTGGAAAACCATTTGCATTTAAACCAGTTATATCAAAATCTATTTTTGTTATCTCACTTCCTTTTGGAATTTTAAAACCAAAAAGCTTGTTTTGAGCTAATGAAAAATCTTTCTGTATTGCCGGGTCTGCAGCATCTTTTGAATTGCTTATTATTTCAAGATTATTATCTAGTGAATTTAAAATATCAATAATATTTCTTTTTTCTTTTATATTATCTAAATAAATAATTAAATCCGGCTCTAAACCCAAATCAAGTTCTCTATCTAAATTTAAAAAAATATTTCCGTGCAAAAAGCTATCTGGCGAGTATTTTTCTTTATCTAAAACCAAACTTAAGCTATTTGCACCTAGAACAATACTCAAATTTAATAAAATAAATATTAAGATTAAATACCTCATTATAACCCTCTTTTCATTTTAAATCAGTGGAAACACATATATAAAATTAACTAAAATAGGAACTCATAAAAAACAATAAAAATATTTATAAACGCACAACTGAAGACTTTAAGCTGATATGGAGAAATTTTACAATAAACATTATAAGAAGTTATTTTTTATTCCCATTATTTTATTAATAATAAGTCTTTTAGTTATTTTCAGCCATTATCAGAAAACAGGAGATATTGTAAATAAGGATGTTTCTTTAAAAGGCGGCTTAAGTGTAGAAGTTTATCCTGACAAGACTGTAAACCCTGCTTTGGTTGACAGTTTAGAAGAAAAATTACAAATTAAATTTAAAGGAAAGGATTTTTTTATAAGAAAACTTGTTGATTTCTCAAGTACACAGCAAAATGGATTTATAGTAGAAAGTTCTGACATAAAAGAAAGCGAAATAAGGTCTGCTATAACTGATATTTTAAAAATAAAACTAGTTGAAGATAAAAATTATTTTGTAAAAGAAACAAGCTCTACATTAGGCAAAAGCTTCTATAACCAGATGCTCTGGACAATATTAATTGCCTTTGCTTTTATGTTTGTTACTGTATTTATTATTTATAGAAAATTAGTGCCTTCAATAGCAGTTGTATTAGCCCCAATTTTAAACATGGTTAATACTATTGCGATAGTGGATTTATTTGGGTTTAGAGTTTCTGATGCAACTGTTGCAGCCTTATTGTTAATGATAGGATATAGTGTTGATACTGATGTGCTGCTTTCTACAAAAGTACTTAGAAGGAAGGAAGGAACTATATTTGAAAGGATGTATTCTTCTTTTTTAACTGGAATTACAATGACTTTTGCAGCTGTTGCTGCCTTGTTATTTGCTTATTTTATTACGAACTCATTTGTTTTAAAAGAAATGTTTATTGTTCTTATAATTGGATTGTTGAGTGATGTTATTTCTACTTATCTTATGAATGCCGGAATTTTAAGGTGGTATTTAAAAAATGAAACTTAGAAAATTTCTAACTTGGCAGGTAATAGTATTAATTATTATTTTGGCTTTAATGTTATTAGCAATAAGACCAAGATTTTCTACTGAGGGTGTGGAAGTAAGATCTGTTTCAGGAATTGCATCAGAATCTGGCTTAAAATCAGGCGACATAGTTACAAGAGTAAACAATATTGAAATTAAAAACAGCGATGATTTTAACATATTTATGAATGAATTAACAAAAGCACCTGTAAAACAAATCAAAGTAAGCACAAGCACTAAAAATGTTACTTATAATGTGACTAATTCAATTGGCTTTAGATTAGATAGCAATTTAACAATAACTTCTGTAAATAAAGATGTTCCTTTAATCACAGGGTCAAAAATAATTGAAATAAATAATAATTTAATAAACAGCACATCTGATTTTGAAAAAATAGAAAAAGGATTATTTAAGGAAATAAGATTCAATATTGATACAAATAGGGGGCTGATAGCATTTTTATCAAAAGGCGCTCCTGATATTACTGTAAAAAATATTGAAACAACAAATATTAAGAAAGGACTTGACCTTGTTGGAGGCACAAGGGTTTTATTAAAACCCGAAATAACTTTAGATGAAAAAGACACTGAATCTTTAACAAAAATATTAAACAATAGACTAGATGTTTATGGTTTATCAGATATAAGGATAAGACCAGCAAAAGATCTTAATGGCAATATATTTATTCTGGCTGAAATTGCCGGTGCATCAAAAGAAGAAGTAGAATCTTTGCTTGCAAAACAGGGCAAATTTGAGGCGAAAATAGGAAATGACACTGTTTTTGAAGGCGGACAAAAGGACATAACTTTTGTATGCAGGGGGGATGGAAGCTGCAGCGGCATAGTTCCACCTTGCACACCAAGCAATAACGGATATGCTTGCAGGTTCGAATTTACAATAAGATTGAGCCCTGATGCAGCAAAGAAACACGCTACAATTACAAAAGACATACCAACCAATATAGACGGCTATTTGGAAAAAAATTTAGATTTATATTTGGATGACCAATTGGTTGATACATTAAGAATTTCTTCTTCATTAAAAGGGCAAGAGGCAAATGCAATATCGATTTCAGGTCCTGGTTTTGGCGGAGATGAACAAGAAGCATACAAAAATGCTTTAGCAAACATGGACAAATTACAGACTGTTTTAATAACTGGTTCTTTGCCACAAAAATTAAACATAATAAAAATTGACAGCATATCTCCGTTATTGGGAGAAGGATTTACAAAAAATATTATTTTAACTACACTTGCTGCATTTATTGGAGTTTCATTAGTCATATTTTTTAGATATAAAAAATTAGGCTTGGTAATTCCACTATTACTTACTATGGTGTCTGAAATTATTATTATTCTTGGATTTGCATCTTTAATACAATGGAATTTGGATTTAGTTTCTATTGCTGGTATAATTGCTGCTGTAGGCACCGGAGTAGATGCACAAATAGTAATTATAGATGAAACAATAAGAAAAGAATCAAAAAACTTAAACTGGAAAGCAAGACTCAAAAACGCTTTTTTCATTATTTTGGCATCATATGCAACAACAACTGTAGCAATGATCCCATTATGGTATGCTGGCGCTGGATTAGTTCGTGGTCTTGGATTTACAACTATAGTTGGCATTACTGCGGGTGTATTTATAACAAGACCTGCCTTCGGAAGCATTATTGAAAAAATTCTCGAAGAATAAGCTTTTAAAAAAAGCTTAAGCAAAAATTGTGACTTTTAAAAAATAAGCAAGAATTAAAAATAAATTTTAGATAAATATTTTAAAAAATTATTAAAAATTTTTACAAAAAATAGTAAAGTATTTATATTATAAAAGATTTTTATTTTTAAAAGGGGTGAAATGATGGTAACATCTTGTTTAATTGATCCGGGTTTAATTCTCTATATATTATTGGGAGCTATAGTCGGAATTGTTTATAGTCTAAGAAGAATTTTCAGACTAGAAAAATTAATACTTGCAATTGATGAAAAAATGGAAAAACAATTGGAAGATAAAAGAGGAGGAAAAATGGCTGCAAAAAGAAAAGCTGCAAAGAAGAGACGATAAATCTTCCTGGTCATAATCCAGATATTTTTTTATTTTTTTCTTATTTCTTAAGTAATTAACAAAAAGCTTTCTGTCGCAATAATTAGCTATAAATCAAATTTTATCTTTCAAAAATTACTGCCTCTCGATTCTTTCTATTACACCTGGGCAATTTTTTTCCACAAAATTGTAGATTTCAGCACTTGACTGATAAGTCCTGCCTTTCCAATAAATGACTGTAATACTGGTTTCAGAAGTTTCTCTCACAATTTCAACCAACTTATCAGGGCAAGTATTGGCTGGCAGCACTTGTTGATTGTATGAATTATGCAAATAAAAAATTTGATAGGTGAAAAATCCCAGAAGCAAAATATTTATTAAAATTGTAATTAAAATAGCATTACGCTTGCCTTTCTCCCCCAATTTATTATCTATAGCCCTATAAATGAAATATGGAACTAAAGTGAGAACAATCCAAAAAGTAAATGTAAAAACTATTATGTTTAATATTGATGGGCGCTGATCTAGGGGGGTTAGAAATAACTGCTCTAGTGCCCAAAGAAATGCTCCAATAACCCAAGCAATAGGCCAAGCAAATATTTTGAAAAGAACCCAAATTACTGTTCCAATCACTATATAAGCAATAGGACGATGGATAGCATCACTTAGATCCAAGTCTAATATGTGAAGTTTATCAGGACCATTTCCATCCAGCCCTGGTCCAAATAAATAGATTGGCAGAGCCACTAACTGCTCACCAATAAGAAAGAAAGCCAGCACAAAAAATAGAATAAAACTAACTGGTAGTTTGTAGCTGCTTTTCCACCAATATTTCTTGAAAAATTTCATATTGATTATTTTTTCCTAGGCACATTCCAATAAGGACTTTTACATTTTGGGCAGACTTTCGGCTCCCCAGTAGTTGTTTCTCGAGGGACCCATTTATGCCCACAACGTTCACATACATAGCCTGCTAGTTTAACTTTTCCCATATTGAATAGTTATACTCTCTTTAGTATATAAGTTCTACTATCTTACTAAGATAAAGTCTTAATCACTAAATACAACAGAAAGGATAAAAAGAATATTTTATAAAACAAAAAACAAGAACTAATTTTAAGCCGGCATAGTATAATCAGGTAATACACTAGTCTCGAAAACTAGGTCTTCGGACTTCTAGGTTCAAATCCTAGTGCCGGCGTCAAACAAATGGAAGAAAATTTAGATTCAAGACTAATTTATGATGGGCATGTTGTAAAGTTAAGATTAGATAAATTTAGATTATCAAATGGAAAAATAGTTGAAAGGGAAATTATAGAGAGAATAAATTCGGTTTTCATTTTACCAATAATAAATAATGAAGCAATACTTCTTGAACAATACAGCCCAGCTCATAAAAAAAATATCTTAAAAATTCCTGGCGGGGGAATAGATAATCTAGATAATAATGCGGAAGAAGCTGCTCAAAGAGAATTATTTGAAGAAACTAGCTACAAAGCACGCAGTTTAGAATTATTATTTGAAAGCGGCGGTTCTAATACAATAAGACAAACAACTTTTTATTATCTTGCAACACAACTATATTATCCAAATGAACCAAGAAAAAAAGATGAAAATGAATTTTTTAAATTAATTAAAAAACCTTTTATGGAAGTTTTAAAAATGGCTAAAAATGCAGAATTTCCAAACCCAGCTATTTCTTTGATGATTTTAATGGCAGAAGAAAAATTGAAGATGAAATAACCTTTCTAGCAAATAAATTAATATAAATTGATAATTTATAAAAACTTTATGACTAATTTTGATGTCGCCTTGGCAGAAAAATCGTTGAGCATAAAATCAATTAGGCTGGATACTCTACATCCTTTTCAATGGGCTTCTGGATTTTTTATGCCAATTTATAATGATAACAGAATGCATTTAGTAGACCATTCTAGCAGAAAATTAATTGCCCATGGTTTTCATTCATTGATAAAAGAAAAAGAAATAAAATTTGACGTGGTTGCCGGGATTGCAACTGCCGGGATTCCCCATGCAACAACATTGGCTGATCTTTTAGAAAAACCACTTATCTATATAAGAGACAAACCAAAAGACCATGGCTTGAGAAATCAAATAGAAGGAATTGATTCTAGTTCTGACTTGGAAGGAAAAACAGCTTTATTAATTGAGGATTTAGTTTCAACAGGTGGAAGCACAATAAAGGCAATAAGGGCAATAAGAAATGCTTCTGGAAAAGTAAAAAATGTCTTTTCAATTTTTAATTATGGATTTAAAGAAACAGAGCAGGAATTTAAAAATGCTGAATGTACATTAGATTCGTTAGTAACTTATGACTTACTTCTTGAGACAGCAATTAAAAATGAATATATAAAAAAAGACCAATTGGAAAATTTAAAAGGGTGGAGGCTTGATCCATTTAATTGGGGGGAGAGACATGGATTTCCGAAAGGCGAAAAAAAAAGTTTTGGAAAAAAATGGCTTGAAGCTGTTGAAAGGAAAAACTCAATTCTTTGTGCTGGCTTAGACCCGGCTGAATATGGTCAAAGAGCTGATTTTGTTTTGCCAAGGGGAACTGACAAGCTTGAATGGTGTTTGGATTATGTTGAGAAAGTTGCACCTTTTTCTGCAGCAGTGAAAATAAACAGGAATTATATAAAAGATTTATCAAGACCAGAAATAAAAAAAATTGTTACTAAAATACATGAATTAAATATGGTTGCAATTGATGACAGCAAATTAACTGACATTGGTGAAACAAATGATTCTGGGTTTTATCATGCACAAGAAGAGGGTTTTGATGCAGTAACATATGCTGCTTTTCCTGGCAATACAAAAGAGGCTGTAGAACAAGCACACCCAAGGGGGATCGGTGTAATAGCTTTAGTATTAATGTCAAATAAAGAATTTAAGGCAATTAAAGAGTCTACAATTCGCGGCTTAAAAGGATATGAATATTTTGCTTTTCAGGCTGCAGAATATGACGCAGATGCGATTGTTGTAGGTGCACCAAGCCCAACAAATCATATTACAGAACATGAAGTAAAAAGAGTAAGAGACATTGCTGGAGAGAAATTGATACTAATGCCTGGAATTGGAGCTCAGGGTGGAGATGCAAAATATATTATTAATTTTTTTGGGAGAAATAATGTAATTTCAAATGTAAGCAGGGCAATTATGTTCGCATCAAAACCTGAAGAAGAGGCAAAGAAATATCAACTAATGTTGAATGAACTAAGAAAAATTTATTAAATTTTATAAGTCATTAATGCACCATTTAAATCAAATGTTGTTTTGAATATATTACTCAATAAAAATTGTATTTCCTTATTTTCAGATTTAGTTTTATTTAATAAATTTAAAGTTTCATTTTTCTTTTTTCCAAATTCTTCTATGTTTTCAAAATTAAATTTGTAGAATAAATCATAGAAACTTAATATAAAATCATTAATTTTGCTGTATATTTCTAGAATATTTTTATCCAAAATTAATTTATTTTCATAAACAGAATGACAAATATCCCTGTATAAATCCCCTATTTTTTCTGTCTGCTCAATTATACAGTAAAGAGGCGCATTTTTGCTAAATTCAGAAACACTTCTTTTGTTTAAAATTCTCCGACAGAAATCAGAATATTTATTTATATTATAATCCCTTAATGTAATATTCTTTAATTCCGGATAATCATGCTTTTTAACTGCCTCAAGACTATCCTTTGCAACAGACAATAAGAATAAAAAATTTCTTCTTAAAACATTTTCAAATTCAAGATGTTCTGGCTTTGATATTTCTTTTATGATTACAAAATTTTTTGACTGCTCAATGATCTCAAAACCTATGCATGTTTTTCTCAAGACATCGTAAATTGTTTCCAATTGTTTTGAGTCATTGAAAATAATTTTTACTTGTTCGTAACCTGACTTATATACTGCACCAATCAGCCTATATAACATTACATCCAAGGAAGAAACATTCATTTCTATTTCTTTTTTGAAGACTTCTTTTTGAGTAGAGACAATTAATCTTTCTTCGTTTTCAGAGACCTCTAATTCGTCGCCTTTTTTTAAATTGAATTTTTTAGCCCATTTTGATGGCAAAGATACCATTAGTGTTGACGGACCTATTTTGGCTATTTTTCTTTTCATTTTAACCTTTTTAGCGAAAAAACTTAACTAAAAAATACTACTCCCTTAATATATAAACTCTTTGCAAAAATTATAATATTATAATCAATTATTATAATATATTGAGCAAATATATATTGGATTTCTACTTTTATTGAATTTAAAATGGAGGCATATTTATGGTAAGTAAAAAAGAAATTTTAATTTTATCAAATTTAAGAAATAATGGGAGAGAAAAATTAACCAATATTTCTAAAAAAACAAAAATACCCATAAGCACTATTTTTGATAAAATAAGGGGCTATGAGGATAATTTTATTATAAAAAAGCACAGCTGCCTGCTTAATTTCAGCAAATTAGGCTATGATTTCGATGTCTGCATATTGATAAAGACCAATAAAGAAGAGAAAGACAGACTAAAAGAATTTCTAATTAACAAGGAATGCCTGAATACTATTTTCAAGACAAGCAATAACTATGATTTTTTTGTTGAAGGAATTTTTAAAGACATGCAGGAACTACAAGAATTTATTGATTGCTTAGAGAATGAATTTAATTTAATAAAAAATGATGTTTTGTACATTGTCGGGGAAATAAAAAGAGAGGCTTTCTTAAATATTAATCAGGAGGAAAAATGATAGATGAAACTAAAGTTGGAGAATATATTTTAGAAAAATGCCTGCAGAAAACAGGAAAAATTGCAGCATCTGCTTTGCTTGGAATTGCGATCGGGTATTTTGCCAAGGATGTAATTGCAATGGTTAATAAAAGCCCAGACTATACAACACAAGGGGTTAAAGTTATCAAGAGAAGAATTGGAAATGAGAATTCACGCAAATATGATATTCATTTAATGGAAATTAATGACCGCATATGGTATGTTCCCAAGGCTGACAAATATGGTAATTTAATTAGCATATGCAAACTAGAAAAACAAATTACTAAATTCTCAGGAGATGCTGAAGAAAAGGATACTTTTTTTGAAGGAATAGAATATAAGCTAATAGAAGGAAACAAAATACAAATCAATGTTAAAACACTGGAAGAATAGAAATATTTTTATATTGAAAAGATAGTTTATTAGCTTATGAAAAAGAGGGTTGTAGGTATTTTAGTCTTTTTTTTAATTTTAATTAATTTATCTTTAGCTTATTCACAAACAAACGATGGGATAAGTATTTGCAACATAAATAGAGATTGCGGTGTTTCTGATGGAATATGTCCTAATGACTATTTTCCACCAGATGAAACTTGCTATATTGAAGATCCTGACTGTTGTACTATAAAAAAAGATTTATCAGGAAATAATAATGTTTATTGGAGCACAGATTCTGGTGGAAATGATAGGGTGACAAGAGTTAATGAAGGGCAGTCTATTTACATGTATGTTGAAACTTCTAACTGCAATAACAAGGATGCTAATTTTGATATTTATGGAATAAGGAAAAGAACTTTGCTTCCTGATCAAGAAGTTTTAATTCAACAATCTTTTGCAACAAAAGTAATTAGTAATAACAAAGCTTATGCTAAAATAACTCCGCAATTAGGATCAGATCCAGACATTTCAACTTTTAAATTCAAGGTTAGAATAAATCCGACTGGTGAGTCAAATTTATTGGATATTGATCCTGCAGGTTCAAATGTTAATTCATGCAATGATGCCCAAGACAATGATGGAGATGGTTGTTCTGATGAAAGCTTAGACTGTGCTAATGGAAATGAAGATGCACAAGATTCAACACAATGCTCTGAATATAGTTCTTCTTGTGCTGGATGGAAGTGCACTATGGGTGAATGCATAAACGGATTTAAAAGCATTGATTGCCCTGAAGTTCCAAATGGTTGCGGTCTTGTCAAGCCTTTAAGTAATCAAGTTAAATGCTATGAAAAAAGTGTTCCATTCCCCTTTTTTTCAAATTTTAATGCAGCTATAGTAATATTATTTCTTGCGGCATTTTATGGTTTTAGAATTTACAGAAAAAAATAATCTACTTTAATATTTTGCTTACATAAATTCCATCTTTTTTATAACCCAATTTATTTATATAATAATTTTTAACACCTATTCCAGAAATCACTAACATTTTTTTAATATTATATTCTTCTCTGGCAATTTTTTCTGCTTCCTGCATTAAGTTTATTCCTAAGCCTTTATGCTGAATATTTCCTTTATCTCCTATTTTAATTGCTTCACCATAAACATGAAGCTCCCTTATTCCTGCTGATTTGTCTGTTATTTCTTTTCTAAATGGTTTATAAGGAATTCTTAATCTTGCAAAACCTAATAACAAATCTTGTTTTATATCTTCGTATGATAAAAATATTTCATGACCTTTTGAAGCTTCATAATCTAATCTTTGTAATTTAACATCTTTCCAAGAAATTTTATTTAGTTTTGGTTCTTTACATCTAATACAATTACAGTTTATCCCTCTTTTTCTTAACTCTTGTTCTACATACTGTCTTAAATTTGTTTTTCTAACCCCTGCTTCAGACATAAAAGTCGGAATGTCCCTGTTAATTCTCATTATTCTGCAATATTTTGGAATGTATTTTTTCGATTCTACAATTATATCAATTATTTCTTCTATTGTAAATTCTTTATGTTTTCCTTGTTTCCATTGCTCATATAATTCAGTTCCTTTGAATACCAAACATGGATAAATTTTTAATGAGTCTGGCTTATAATCCGGATTTTCAAAAATTTCTTTTAATTCATATTTGTCATTTTCAATTGTTGATCCAGGGAGATTTAGCATATTATGATAGGTAACTTTCAAGAAAGAATCTTTTAACAATTGTGTCGCTTTTATTGAATCCCGGTTTGTATGCCCTCTTTTTATTATCTTGTGAATTTCATCTGACAGCGTTTGAACACCTATTTCAACTCTTGTTGTGCCATAATCAAGCATCTCTGAAATATGATCTTCAAAACAATAATCTGGCCTTGTCTCCAGGCACATTGCAACACATCTTGAATAAGATGTTTCATTTTTTAACTGCTCATTTCCCAAAGTTGTATTTAATTTTAGTTTTAGCAATTTTTCTTTTATTCTTTTTATCCTCTCATTATCTTTTATTGATGCAGGAAGTTCGTAGAAATTTGTAAATTTCTCAAAATCTATTTTATTGTCCTTTACAAACATATCAGAAAAATCATTTAATGCTTTTAATGAGAATTTAATAAAATCTTCTTTATAGTTTTTATCAAAAAATAAAAATGTTGAACCCATTACAATAAATTCAACTTTTGTTATATCCTGATTTAATAAAACATAATGCTCTAATCTATTGAATACTTGTAAATATGGATCGTAATCATTTCTTATTGCCCTGATTATTCCAGGGGAGTTTCCTGGGTAACTTTTTGGGGTATTTCCAAATACAGAATTAATGCCGCCAGGACAGTAAATGCATTTTGCCTGAGAAGGGCAATTTGCTGGTTTTGACATTATAGATATTGGGGTGACACCTGAAATTGTCCTTATTGGTTTTGTTAACAGGATTTTAAAATTTGGGTCTTTTATATTTGACAATAAATCAATATTGCTTAGATTTTTATTCAGCTTATATTTTCTAGATAACCATAATTTTAATTTGTCCAATTCTTTCTTAGTTTTTATTTTTGGCAAATTCTCTCTTATTTCATCAATAAATGCTTGATACATTTTAGCTAAATTAAAATCTTGTTTTATAATCTTTTTGGGCATCTTTAAAATACGGAAAAATTTAAAAACTATTTATGAGTTAATTTTAGAATGCTAAAAGAAGGATACTATGCACCGAATTTTGCCTTAAAATGCACTAATGGAAATTTTCATAGTTTATCAGAATTTTCAGGGAAAAAAATAGTTCTTTATTTTTACCCAAGGGATGATACTCCCGGATGCACAAAAGAAGCTTGTGGATTTAGAGACGACTACAAAGAGATCAGAAATAAGAATGCAATAATTATTGGAGTTAGTGCAGACAGCGAAATATCGCATGTTTCTTTCAAAGAAAAATTTCATCTGCCTTTCATGTTATTATCTGACAAAGATTATAGTGCAGCAAGAAAATATTGTGTTCTAAAATCTTTTTTAGGGCTTAGAAAGAAAATAAAAAGATCTACTTTTTTAATTGATGAAAATGGGAAAATAATGAAAATTTTTCACGATGTTAATGCATCTGCACATAGCAAAGAAATATTAGAATTACTTAAGTAAACGATCTTTTAACAGACCAATATCTGAATCAATCATTGCCAGGCTGTTTTTTATTGACTCTAAGTTAGACTTTATTGTTATGATCTCTTTTTCTGTTGACACCACTCTTTCTTTAAGCGGTGCAAAATAAAGTTTCCATGATGTGAAACTTGTGATAAATATCCCAACCACCCATTCAAACTCAACAGGCACGCCAAATGCTGAAAAAATTGGATCTTTTGAGACTATTGCTACAAATAAAAAGGCAGAGGCTAATATCAGGATCATAAAAATATTATTTTCTTTTTTCTGACTATTACTACAGACAAAATATACTGCGCCTGCAACAACCAACAACCAGAATATATACATATATATCATAAGAAACCTTTTGTGTTTTTTTGTTTATATTGTTTGTGCTAATAATTCCGAAGAGTTTTCGAAAGCAAGTTTTATAACCTGTATTATTTTCAGTTTATATGATGAAACTAAATAAAATAGTTGCTCCTGTAAAATTATGGAAAAGAGTTATGGCTTTTCTTATTGATTATATGCTGATAAATATTATAATTGTTTTTCAGTTTAATAAATTTTTCAATAATCTAAAAGATTTTTCTTTGGAAAATAACACAGGGATAATTAAAGTTAGCTTGATTATAATAATTTTAACTTTACTTTACTGGACTGTATTTGATTATTTTTTAAAACAAAGTGCTGGAAAGGCTTTTTTCAATATTTATATAAGAAGCAAGGACAAAGAAGAACTTAAATTATGGCAATGTTTTGTAAGGAATATGACTAAAACTTCATTAATTTTGCTTTTCTTTGATTCATTAAAAGTTTTATTTAACAAGGATTATCAAAGATATTTTGAAAAAATAAGCAGAACAGAGGTTGTAGATGGCGAGATATAAAATTTTAAAAATCGTAATTATGCTTAGCGTATTTTTTATTTTTAGTTATTTATTGGCTAATAATTTTAATAATGTTGATTTTAATGACAAGATTGTGCTTATTCCAATTAATGGAGTAATTGTTTCAAATGGTGGGAATAATTTTTTGAATGATGAAGTAACAAATTCAGGTGATGTAATAAATTATCTTAAATTAGCAAATGAAGATGAAAAAATCAAGGGAGTAATTTTAGAAATAAACAGTCCAGGAGGGACAGCTATTGGAAGCAAGGAAGTTTCAGATGCTGTAAAAAATTTCAACAAACCAATAGTTTCTTTAATTAAAGGAATTGGGGCAAGCGGGGCTTATTGGGTGGCTTCTTCTTCAGATGCAATTATAGCAGACCCATTATCTATAACTGGGAGCATAGGCGTAATTGGATCTTATTTGGAATTTGAAGGATTAATGAACAAATATGGGGTTAAATATGAAAGACTGGTTACTGGAAAATACAAAGACTTGGGAAGCCCTTACAAAACATTAACAGAAGAAGAAAGGCAGCTTTTACTTAAAAAATTAAATATTATTCATGACATGTTCAGCAAAGAAGTAAGCAAGAACAGAAAGAAAGATTTAAGCAAATATAGCAATGGTGAATTTTTCCTGGGTGTGGAAGCAAAAGAAATCGGGTTAATAGATCATTTGGGGAATAAAGAAACAGCAATAGACTTAACTAAAAAGATGGCAAATATAACAGAAGCAAAGATAGTTACATTCGCATCAAAAAAAGGTTTTTTTAGTTCTTTAGACAAGTATTTTAGCAAATACAGCTATTATATTGGTCTGGGAATATCAGAAGGTTCTTTAAATAATGAAAAATTTTCTATTAATACTTGACTTTAAAATAGCAAGATTTTTATATTTTTTCTTTAAATTATTTTTATGGCTTATTTGTATTGGACAGATGTTAAAAATGAACTGAAAAATGAATATACTGATTGCTTAAAAAAATACAATCTTTCTGGACCAAATTCTCAATGTGCAAGAATACTTAAATGCTCAATAGGCAATATATTTTTTACTGAGGTGCCTCTTTATTTATTAATTAAGAAAAGAGTGATTAAGGAAAAAAATAAAGAGAAAGTGGATGTCAAGGTTGATTTAATCTATTTTGACAGAGATAAGAGATTTTTCTTATTTGACAATAAAGGCGAATATTATCATGGCGATTTTACATTAAAAAATTTCAGAGAATTAATGAGCAAACTTAAATTAGATGGACAATATTTTTTCAAATCTTTGGAAAAAAAAGCATGGGATGAAACTGAAAGAGACGGCATAAACGGACTTATAAGATTATTAAATGGTATAAATAATGGGCCCGATCGGATTTGAACCGACGACCTTTGGCTTTCCTAATTGACTTGTTGTTAGAGTCGCCATATAAGACCTACATAACTTCTTTGAAGTTTCAATGCTCTAACCAGGCTAAGCTACGGGCCCTTATTAAAAATATGAATTTAGCTTATTTTTAATTCTTTTGTATGCTAGAAATTTGATTTTGCTTCTGTGTTCTCTTCTTTTCTTTTACCTTTTAATACAAAATATAAAACTAATAATAAAACAAAGATAGCAACAAAAATGTAAATCAGATAATTTTTATCTTTAAAATTACTTTGAGGAAGAACTTCCAAATCTTTATTTACCAAAACAGGCAACTGAAACCTTAATACTGCAGCAGTTTTATTTGACTTATCATAAATAACAAATAAGTCCGGCTTTTGATTTCTATCAACGTCTAATTTTAAAAATTTATCTTTAGATATTCCGGAATAATAAGGCGCATTTTCATTGTTAATATTTATATAAGTAAACACACCGAGATTAACTTGGCTTTCAGTTATACTCTCGACTATAAGGGTATGCTTGGAATTATTTAATTCAAATTCTACTCTATCTCCTTCTTGCACTCCGATTAAATAAGTAGGACTTTTTTTTAAATCCAAATTAAAAGTCTCACCAGCATTTACTATGCTAATGAACAGCAACAATAATATTAAAAGAGATTTAATCTGCATAAAATTAAGCTATGAATGTCCTTTTATTAATTTTTTGATTCACTTGAATATAAATGTGGCTTCTTTTTTTTCAATTAAATAGAACTCGAAAA
Source organism: Candidatus Woesearchaeota archaeon (assembly GCA_964513145.1). Taxonomy (GTDB): domain Archaea; phylum Nanobdellota; class Nanobdellia; order SCGC-AAA011-G17; family JACPIM01; genus JAGWAC01. The sequence continues at coordinate 145,052 of CAZELK010000001.1, read as the reverse complement.
AAGCCAGCATTAAAGCAAGACTAAGCGGACCAATAATAACTCCAAGAAGACCAAAAATCTGCAATCCCCCAAGAACACCCAATAAAGATAAAATTGGATGAAGTTTAGCGCCTCTTTCAATTATTTTTACTTTTATTATATTGTCTACAAATGCTATTATAAGAAGACTGTAAATTAATAGACCAATTCCATTAAAATTATCACCTGAGACCAACTTGAAGATTACAATTGGGAGCCATACTAATGCAGAACCAAAAAATGGAACTATTGCTGCTATGAATAATAAAAATCCAAAAAATAAAGGAGAATCAACCTTGAATATATAAAAGCCAATTATTGCAACAATACTTTGAACAAAAGCTGCCCCCAATACTCCGTAAACTGTAGCATATAATGTATCTGATATCTTTTTAATCAGACTTTGCTTGTATTTTTCCTTTAACGGCAACTCGTGCTTTATTTTTTCAACAAATGTTTCTCCATCTTTAAACAAATAAAATATAATAAAAAACATCACGAAGAAGTTTACAATTTTCGCAGGCAAGTTAACTATAAAATCATCTGTTTGATTAAGAAGAGCTATAGAAAATTTATTCAATGCATCTTTTATGTAATTTGCTATTTCAATATTATCAAAAAAATCTATTAAAAATGCATTGCTCCATGATTCTATTTGTGCATTAATATTCCTTATATTATAAAATAAACCAACTGACTCTTTTAAAACAGCATTTGCAATTATAAAGGCGGGTATAATTAATAATAATAAAATTAAAAAAGACATTATCAGAGAAGAAATATTTTTGCTTTTTGTCCATATAAATAATTTTTTATATACTGGGTAAAAAATATATGTTATAATTACGCTCCCCAAAATTGTTGTAAAAAACGGGGAAATTAATGTTATTGACAGTATAATTAACACAGCAAAAGAAGCAATAAAAAAATACTTTGAATGGTTTTTTATTCCGGTTTTTTCCATCTGACAGTTATAAAAAGGCTGATTTTATTTATAAATTTTTGTATAAAAACTTTTACAAATGCTGCTCTTATAGTGTTCTAAGGCTTTCTGGAGTCAAATCAAATATCCCAATATTTATATATTAAAAGAACTCTGTTTGAGAGTATGGATGTAGCTATACTTTATAGTGGTGGAAAGGATAGTACCTTTGCCATAGAATATGCCTTAGAAAAAAAGTGGAATATCAAATATTTAATTTCTGTGAAGCCAAACAGGACTGACTGTTATTTATTTCACTTTGCAACTGTAGAATTAACCAAAAAGATTGCAGAATTCCTTGGAATAAAACAAGTTTATACTACTTGCACTGAAGCAGATCCTGTTAAAGAAGCAGATATAGTCAAGAAAATTGTAGAAACAAATCCTGTTGATTCTGTTATTTTGGGCGGAATTGGTTTACAAGAAACCCAGATAAAAAGCATTCGAGATGCATTATTTTCATTAGGCATTGATGTTTTTGCAAGTCATACAGGGTATGATCATTTAAGCCTGATGAAAGAAATGATCAGCAAGGGATATGATATAAGAATAACTGAAGTGGCTGCTGACGGGCTTGGAAAAGACTGGTTAGGGAAACAATTAAATGAACAAAATTTAAATGAATTTATAAATACATCAAAAAAATATGGATTTCATGTTGGAGGAGAGGGTGGACCTTATAACACATTAGTATGTGATGGACCATTTTTTCCAAAGAGATTAGAGCTAGTTTCTTTTGACAAAGTTATGGAAGGAGACTATAATGGCTATATTGAAGTAAAAGAAATTAAAATTATTGACAAATATATTACTAAAACAGTAAGATAAACTCTTCCAAAAGTTTGATTAATACACTTTCTAATTGATAATGTTATCTCAGAAGCCAAGAATTTGTGGGGGCTCAACAAAAAATTATAGAATTCAATTTTTATAGAGTTATACAATAAGATTTAATGATTTCTTTTGGATAAATTAAAAAATACCTTCTTTTATTTGAAAGTATAATTAAAAAATCTTTTTATATTTCTAATTTATTATTTTAAAAAATTAAAAAAATAAAGAAAAGTTGTTTATTGGTAATCTGAAGACGAAGTGTATTTTGCTACATTTATTTTGTTTGAGTCATATACTTTTTGGTTTTGTTTAGCAAAAGATCTGCCACTAACTCTGAAAAAGTAATCTCCTTCTTCCAAACTACTGCTTACTTGCACTGGAACTTCATAAACACCTTTGCTACATGTAGATGCTGAAGCTTTACAAATTTGTTTTTTAGCCTCAACTTTTTCACCAGTATCTCTGTAAAGTTGAATGTCATTTTCAACACTGCCTTCCCTTACATTTACTGTAACTGTAACTATTTTTGTTGGCCTATTAGCAAGGTCATCAAAGTTAAAATAAACTTGTGTCGGACTTGCTGATACTGAAGCTGCTGAGCTTGTTACTTCGCCTGTTACTGCATCATTGAAACTAAATGAAACCATGGCGACTAATAATATCAGAACAGCTCCCAACAAAACCTTATTGTCTTTTTCCATTTTTTATTTGCACCTCATTCTTTTATTTGCTTTGTATTGTGAATTCTCCACATACATAACCTCTTAATTGTGAATTATCTCCTTTTCTTAATTTTTCCTGAGCAAGGGAATAATCCCAAACACATAAACTATAAACTCCAGAATCTAAACTTGTTGATGTGGCAAAATTGAAACTAACTGGCTGCTTATCTGTACTATAACATTTATAATTTCCAGCACAAGCATTGTTTGTACAAGAAACTCTTGCATTTGAATCATAAAGGCAGGCTTTTTCATTCATACCTAATTTACCAGTCCATACTGTAACTGTAATTCTGCTGCCTGGCTGAACTACTTTTGGAGATATAGAAACAGATGGAATATTTTTGTCTTTTGTTGAAAGACCTGTAATTGTATCTAAATTGAAAGATAATAATGTGACAAAGATCAATAAAACAGCACCTATGAGAACCCTATTATTTTTATCCATTAATAACCCTCCTTTTTTATTATTTATAAGCAGTATTTTATTTATATAGTTTTCTACTGCTGTTTTTGCTTATTTCTTCCATAAGTTCCTATTAAAACTGCTTGAGAGATAATATTATTTTTCATAGATTCTTCAACTTGTTTTTTTGTAGATCCTTCTTTTAAATTTAACAAAGAATTTAATGCAAAGAGCTTGAAAAAATACCTGTGTTCTTTATCTGGCGGGCATGGACTTTGATAACTTAATTTTTTGCTTGTATTTAGACCTAGAACTCCTTTTGGGTTTTTGCTTTCTTCTATTTTTGTTGTATTTGACGGAATATTAAAAATAACCCAATGATCCCAAATATCTATCTTGAACTTTTCTTTAACAAAATCAGGTATATCTGGATCTTCCATTATCAATACTAAACTTCTTGCTTCTTTTGGAATGTCTGATATTTCTAATGGTGGAGAAATACCCTGACTATCACAAGTATATTTTTCTGGTATTTTATTATTATTTCTGAATGCTATACTTGAAAGTTTCATTAAATTATTTCAAGCTTTTTGATTATATTAATTTTTTGCATTATTTTTTCATAAAAAAAGATTTTTTTTCTGGTGTAAATTTCTCTATTGAATACCTTAGTGTCGTTCTTGACATAGTTTTATAATTTTCATTTAGAAAACTTTCTTCTAATTCTTGATTTTTCTTTCCTAATTCTCTTAGCATCCAACCAACTGCTTTTTGGATTAAATCGTGCTTATCAAAAAGCAAAATTTTTGAGATTTCTAAAGTGTGCTGAAATTGATTTTTTCTTATGAAGTTTAAAGTTGAAATTATAGATATTCTTCTCTCCCATAAATTATCTGATTTAGCTAATTTGTATAAAATTGATTTATCTTTTTCTAATAGAAAATCTCCCACTATGTTTGGGGCAGTTAAGTCAACCAAGTCCCAATTGTTTACAAACTTAGTATTGCTTAAATAAAATTTGTATATTTCCTCTTTTAATTTTGAATCTGCTTGTTTATATTTTTCAACAACGATTAATAAAGCAGTTAACCTAAATTCATGAATATTATTTGAGAGAAGTTGCTGTATTTCATTTAAACTTAAAGCTATATATTTTTTTGCTATTTTCCTTTGAATTGGAACAACAATACCCAGAAACTGATCTCCTTCTCCATACTGGCCTTTGCCTGTTTTAAAGAACCTTGCCAGAATAATTGCTTTTTCTTTATTTTTTAAATTTTCAAGATCTTGTTTTAGATTGTTTAACATTAAAAAAACATAAAACCCAAACCTTTAAAAATTATTCAAATCTGAAGATTCATATGCTCCTGTCGTCTAGTCCGGTCAAAATTTTTTGAATAAAATTCAAAGGAAGACGAGGGACGGCGGCCTTTCGCGCCGTAAACTCGGGTTCAAATCCCGGCGGGAGCATATATTCATTTTAGCTATATTCACAAAAAGATATAAACTTTAGGAATTAATTTTACAGAAATTAATTTAATTTTTTATTGGCTAATAAATTGTCTACATGCTGTCTTCCAGTAAAATCAGAGTCTAAATCATGCCAATATTCAATATAATTCTCGCCATATTTCCAGCATAGAAAAATTTCTTTCCCATTATATAAGGAATAGAAATCAATAAGACCTTCATCTAAATCTTTTAGTACGCAGCCTTTATTTTCTACAGACTCAATTTTAGAATAAAATTCGTGTGCTAATTTATGGAATTCTTTGTTCATCTTTGTAAAATCTAACTCATCAAAGTTTCCAGTATATTCATCACTATATTCAATGTCAATTGAATTTATTAAATCTAAAGAAGATTTTAATTCAATAATCCTTTTTATTTCATTTTTTATTTGATTTAAAATTTCTTGTGCTTCTTGAAGCGTAAAATATTTCTTCTGCATAAATTAATTAGTTTATTTTTATATATAAAACTTTGCGGTAATATTTATATAGTAATGCTAATTATAGTTTGAAGTGAAGGAAATTCGAATTAAAAAAATATATCTTTGGCAAGGGCTAAGCATCTTATTAATTATTCTAATAATAATTTCTTTTCTGACAAATGGTTTTAAAGTTTTTAATTTAATAAGCAAAGAAGAGGCAAAAGAAAGAGTTATTAATTTTCTAAATACTGCTTTGGCAGGCAAAGGCCAGCCTACAATTACTGATTTAAAAGAAGAAAAAGGTCTGTATATGTTGAATATAAATCTAAATGGGCAGCAGTTTAATTCATACCTGTCAAAAGATGGCAGTTTATTTTTCCCGTCAGTAATAGTCCTGGATAAGTTAGACAATAATCTATATAATAAAGAAATAAATAAAAGCCAATGAAATTTTCATTAGCAGAAAAAAAGGACATAATAAAAGCTTGGGTTATAATCTCAGTTGCTTTTGGAATTTTAATAACTAATAACATTTTTTCTTTTCAAACATTAATGGGAAATCTCCTTATATCATTCTTCACAGTTGGTGTAGGATTTTTATTGCATGAACTAGCTCACAAGTATCTTGCTCAAAAATATAATTGTTTCGCGGAGTTTCAGGCAGACAATAAAATGCTGCTTATATCAATAGTAAGTGCATTTTTTGGGTTTCTATTTGCTGCTCCTGGCGGTGTAGTGATAAATGGCAATGTTGATAGTAAAAAAATGGCAAAAATAGCCTCAGTTGGTCCATTAATGAATATTATTATTGCAGTAATATTTTTAATAATAAGTATATCAAATAATAAAACTGTGAATTTGATAAGTAATTATGGATATAATATTAATTCGTGGCTTGCTTTATTTAACTTAATACCAGTTTTTCCATTTGATGGTGGGAAAATTATTCAAGGCAGCAAGAGAATATATTTTAGTTTGCTTGTCTTGTCAATATTGTTGTTTATTAGTGGATTAATTTAAGAATTTATAAAAATCATGATGAAATATTTGCCAGGAATATTATTTGCTTTAATTATCATATTTTTAAACTTTAGGCTAGTTGTTTTCAATAATGATTTTTACAGCGACGGAGATTTCTCAAATGAAATAAACTCCAAAGAATATGCATATAATTTGATTAATTATTTTAAATATAATAATGAACTTAATGATGAATTTTTCAATCAAAAAGAAAAGGAACATTTAAATGATGTAAAGAAAATAATTAATCTGACAATAATTATTTTGTATATTTTTATTTTTATTTTTATTTTCTTTATTAATAAATTCCAAAAAGAATTATTAAAAATATTTGTAATTTCATTGATATTTATGCTGATCACAACTATAACTGCTTACATAATAAATTTCAATAAGTTATTTTATAATTTTCATCTCTTGATATTTAATAACAATTTATGGTTATTAGATCCGGCAACAGACAACCTGATTAATTTCTTTCCAGAAATATTTTTTTATAAAGCTTTTAGAGAAATAATTCTAAAAAGCCTTGCCATGAATATTTTAATTATTACGCTTTATGTTGCCATAATTAAAGTAAAAACAAATCTACTAAAAAGTAGTATATAGAATTTTTTGAAAATATTTATATAGTCCAACATATATTATACTCTTAGGGGGGAGAGTAACACATTCTTTTTGATAACACTAATAGTCATACAGAATAAGTAGGTATGGTTTTCTCAACACCTCTTTCCGTACCTACTTATTCTCTGACATTTTTCTAACAAAACATTTTTATTTAGCATTAAATATTCAAAATAATTATGAGGAAATATAATTTGGTTTATTTAATAATTTTAATGTTTATCATGGGCTGTACAAATAATTATTCAAATGACAGCACAATAAATAATTCTGTTGTTAAAACAGTAGAAAATGAAAAAAATATAACAGCCAATAAAGCAGTTAACAAAAAAATAACACCCCAAATTTTTCTTGGTTACAAGCATCCAGACGCAGAATTAGGTAATGATGAATGGTTTATGCCGAATCAGACTGTTGATTATAAAATTCCGGCATCATTGCTTGGAAATAATGCTTATTTGGCTGGGAGATGGAAAAATAATCCAGAAAATATGGAATTAATTGATGATCAAGGAAGTATCCTAGTCCTTTTTTATGCAAAAAAAGTTGATATGTATGCTAGTGCAGGGAAAGGAACGCAAGTTTATGTTGATTTAGATAAAGAAGAACTGGAATATAGTGGGTTTCCCTTGAAAGATCCTAAAAATTATAATCTTATAAATTCTCAGGAATATGATTACCATTTACTCAACATAAGTGCAAAAAGAAATGGTCTTAAGATTTACAATATAACTTTTAGTTAACAAAAAAGTATATAAATTAAAATTATTAACTCATTAGCATGAACAAAGTTTTAATTTACTCAACAAGTACTTGTGTTTACTGTAAAAAAGCCAAGGATTTTTTTAAAGAAAAGAGTATCGATTATAAGGAAATTGATGTTGGAAAAGACATTAATGCAGCCAAGGAAATGGTTGAAAAATCAGGGCAAATGGGTGTTCCTGTGATAGAAATAAACGGCAAAATTATAATTGGTTTCGACAAGCCTGCTTTAATGAAAGAATTACATATTAAATTCTAATATTTCAAAAGTAAGCTATAAACAGTCTAAAAACCATAATGCAAAAACGAAACCTATTTAAAAGGAATTTTATGAAAATAAGTTATCTCTAAAACGAATAATATCGTGATGAAGGAGGAAGCAAAACATGGTAAGTTTAGATGATGATTTTCCAAAAGAAATTGTAAGTAAGGCATACGAAGCTATTGAAATAGCTAAAAATACAGGAAAAATAAAAAAAGGGGTAAATGAAGTTACAAAAATAGTTGATAGGGGGCTGGCAAAATTAGTTGTAATAGCTAAAGATGTTAACCCTAAAGAAATTTTAATGCATATGCCGATTCTTTGCGAGGAAAAAAAAGTTCCTTTAGTAATAGTTCCAAGTAAAACAGACTTGGGTGCTGCAGCAGGTATTGAATTGGGAACAACTGCAGTCGCTATTGTAAAAGAAGGCGATTCTAAAGAATTAATTAAGGAAATAGAAAAGAAGAAGTAAAATGGCTGACGACGCAAAAAAAAGAAAAGAAGATAGAAAAAGTAAGAGAAAAGAAAGAAAAGGCATTATTTTTGCTGAGATGCCAAAAGAAACTTCTAGTACTGGAGAAAAAAGTCTTTTCACAACTGCAATTCCGGCAGTAGTAGAAGAAATCTTGGGAAGAACAGGTACAAAAGGCGAAGTTACCCAGGTTAGATGTAGAATTTTAGATGGTTATGATAAAGGCAAGATTATGAGAAGAAATGTCAAAGGTCCAATTAGGGAAAAAGACACATTAATGTTAAGGGAAACTGAAATCGAAGCAAGAAAATTAAGTCAGGGAAGAAAAGGATAATATGAAATGTAATTTTTGTGGTAATGTAATTCCTTTAGGAACTGGAAAAATATTTGTGCAAAAGTCAGGTAAGCAGATTTTCCTGTGCTCAAATAAATGTGATAAAAATATGTTCAAGCTTAAAAGAAGTCCATTGCACATTAAATGGAGCAAATATTATAAAAAAGAATGATAGAAAGAACATTAGTTTTAATTAAGCCGGATGGTGTAAAAAGAAGTTTAAGTGGCGAGATTATTTCTAGGTTTGAAAAAACTGGTTTAAAAATTGTTGGTTTAAAAATGGTCTGGGTTAATAAAGAATTTGCCAAAAAACATTATCCAGAAGAATTAATCCCGAGATTAGGAGAACATACAATAAAAGATTACACTGAAATGGGTGTAAAAACAACAGAATCCAAAGAAGTTTTAGGCAAAAAAGCCTGGGAAAATTTGCTTGACTTTTTTACAGAAGGCCCGATTGTTGCAATTGTTCTAGAAGGTGTTCATGCTATTGAAGTTGTTAGAAAAATTACAGGAAGCACTTCTCCCAATAAAGCCCAGCCAGGGACAATCAGGGGAGATTTTTCATCTATTAGTATGGGTTATGCGACAATAAGAAAATTTGGTGGTAGAAACTTGATTCATGCTTCAGGAACAAAGGAAGAGGCAAAAGACGAAATTAAATTATGGTTTAAAGAAAATGAACTTCATAGTTATAAAAGTGTTCATGACGAGCACGTTAGTTAATTCAAAGAAGAGGTGATATTAAATGGGTGTTAAGGATTTGATTAATTTTAATAAAATACAGGATAATATTGGTTCTGTGCAAAAAGAAATCAATAATGTTTTTGAAAAATTTAATGAAAGTGTTTTTGGAAATTATAAAAGACCATCAATAAATATTTCTCAAAACAGCAATCTTGTAACAATTAATGTTGAGCTGCATGGTCTTGATAAAGAAGATATAAATGTAAAAATCAATCACAACAGTCTTGATATTACTGCTGAAAAAAAGAAGAAATTAATAAAAAAAGATTCTGAAGAATCAACATATAGGGGTTATAAGGCAAATATTGGCATACCTGGTCATGTTGATATTGACAATATAAAGGCAGAATTTAAAAATAACAGCCTAAAAATAACAATACCGAAAATGAAAACTAAAATTGGAAGCAGAATAAATATAGATTAATTTATAATTGTTTAATTAAAGAAGTTTGTACGTCGCTTAAAACTTCTCCTAGATTGCTTAAAATTAAATTATACATGTTTTTTATAATTATTTCATAAATTCCTTCTTTTAAAGACCCTGTGCAGTATTGCAACAAATTATTGACTTCAGTTACTTTAACAAAAGCCAATTCATCTTTTGGTATTAAGCATCTCATTGATTTTCCAACTAACTTTTCTTTTGTCTCAAAATCAGTGCCTTCAGAAGCCCTTTCAAGATAAACCCATAATTTGCATTTAGACCCAAATGATCTTGAAATTTCATATTTGTATTTGTTATTGTTGATTAAATTTCCATATTTTACAGGAGAACAATCTTTAACATATTCTAAAAAACATTCAGAAGAATCACAGGTTTTTTTAATTAAACCAAAATAATAAAAATTAAAACCTATAAATATCATGATAGCCAAGATTATTATAAGAACTTTATTTCTTTGCATTGATAAATAAGAAATTAAAAAGAATAAAAATGTTTCTATAAGCTTGTTTAGAAAAAATACTAAAAATAAAAAGAATTAAAAAATTAAGTCTGCACTGTTTGTAAATCAGTGCTTGTTAATATGTCAATAGGTGTTTCAGAGGATTTTATTCTTGAATCCATCGCAACCAAAACCTTGACATTTGACTTTTCTGCTATGGAAACTATATCCTTAGTAATTGAACCATCAAAAACAATTGCATATATGTTTCCGCTGTTAAGGTCTTTGATTGTTGTAGTTAATTCTGATGTAGGTACTTTGCCCAATATATTGGAGTTATTATCCAAAATATAAGCGCCTCTTGTCCCTACAAGATCATCAAGCATTTTTTTTAAGCCTTCTTTTGCAACAACTGATTTTGGAGGTATCCTACTGTACTGTTCTCTGCTGCTTTCTTTGCTGTAAGGTTGTTCTCTGCTATACTGTTGTTCCCTATTATAAGGTTCTCTGTTATATTGCTGGTCTCTTCTTATAATCGGCTTTCTTAAAGAATCAGTTACTCTGGATAAATCCATTTTAATTTGTTCTATTGCAACCTTGCTTCTTAAAGCCTTGTGTATTTCTTTCTTTGTTATTTCTTCTACTTCTTTTCCATCAGGAGCCTTTATTACATAATCTATTTCAGCAATTTCAGAGACTGCTTTTATAATTAAATCCCCGCCCCTATCTCCATCAACAAATAAAGTCAAAGTTTTTTTCTTGCTTAATTCAACTATGCTTGGTGGAACAGCAGTTCCATTCATTCCAACAACATTTTTGATTCCATATTTTAGTAAGTTAAGAACATCAGCTCTTCCTTCAACTAAAATAACTTCTTCAGCCTCTTCAATATTTGGACCTGCAGGCAGCCTGTCTTTTCCATACTCTGTAATCTCCATCATCCTCACAGAACTAGCTACCTCATCTGTAATCTCCTGCGAATCAGGCAAAATATCTTCTGTTAATTGTTTTAACAATTCTTTTGCCCTCTCAACAACAAAATTTCTTTTAGAAATTCTTACATCTTCAATTTTTTCTATCTTTACCTTCGCATTGCAAGGACCTATCCTTTGAATAGTTTCCAAAGCAGCAGCAATAATTACTGTTTCAGCTTTATCTAAGCTGGAAGGTATTATTATGGATCCCTCTGCTTTTCCACCTTTAGTGTCTAATTTAACTTCGATTCTTCCTATTCTTCCAGATCTTTGAAGTTCTCTTAATTCAAGTTCAGACCCTAATAAACCTTCTGTCTGGCCAAAAACTGCACCAATAACATCAGGTCTATCAACAACACCCTCAATCTGTATTTGAGTATGAACTATATATTTTGATGATACTGGGCTTATTTTTCCCATTTTTAACTCCTAGGTACCTATTTTAGAACAAGAGCTATCTAAGCCCAATTTACTTACTTTTTTATTAGCGAGTAATGATTATTATTGGAATCTTGTTCCGTTATTACCTTGATAATTTTAATAATATTGCCCGCAACACTAACTCCCAAGCTCATCGCTTGATATAATATCGTTAGCTCCATTGAGTATTCTCATGGCGGGCTAAATTTATGTAGTATGTAGAATATAAAAACCTTATGATTTTTAAAATCTATGAAGATTTAAAAAAGCCTTAATTTCATCCAAAAGTTTGTAAAGTTCTTCATATAATTCACCTTCAAGACTTTCAATTCTGCTTCTTATTACATATTTATCATAAAAACCCCTTATAACTCTGTTCCAGCCATTATCCCATTTGTCTTCAGGGTCTTTGTTTATAAAGGCTGTAAAATTCATTTCTACTTCTCCTTTATCAAGTTTCGACTTTACTCCATCTTGTTCAATTTCAGCTTTCTCTAAACCCAATATTAAAAAATTAGTCACAATATGAAATTCTATATATTCATCTATTTGTTTTCTCGATATCCATTTTATTTCTAAGTGTTTAGAACCCCCCTCTAAAGAATCTCTGTACTCAAGCTCCTGCATGCTATACCCATAGAGCTCAAACCATCTCCACATTATCTTGTACAATTCATCAAGATTAAAAACACTTCTTTGTTTTATTTTTATTCCTGAGGCTACTACATCTCTCTGAGCCATAACTAGAAACATTATTTTTTTGTATATAAAACTTGCTGTAAAAAAGAAAAGAAACTTTTAAAAGTTAAATAATTAGATTAAAATTTACGCTGGGGTGGCACAACCTGGTAATGCGCAGAGAAATTTTAAATTGCGTGTTGGATTGCTAAAGGTTGTAAAGATCCTGTTTCCGAAAGGATATCTGGGTTCAAAAGCGCTTTCATGAAGTAGCTCACGTTGCTTTATGATGAATGAAAGTCCCAGCCCCGGCGTATTTTTCATATAAAAAAATATTTGGTGTATAATTTAAATAAACAAAAATTTTAAATTAATCATTTAAAGTAAAAATATATGCAAAATAAAATTGAAGTTATGGCTCCTGTAGGCTCTTTTGAATCCCTAATTGCTGCAATCAAAGCTAAAGCTGATTCTGTTTATTTTGGAATTGAAAAATTAAATATGAGGGCTAGGTCTGCAAACAATTTTATGTTAAAAGACTTGAAAAAAATAGTTTCAATATGCAAAGAAAACAAAGTGAAGTGTTATTTAACTTTAAACATCATAATGTATGATGAAGACTTAAATTTAATGAAAAAAATATGCAATCGCGCAAAAGAAGAAAATATTGATGCTGTTATAGCGAGTGATATTTCAGTAATAAATTATGCAAATTCAATTGGGTTGAGAGTTCATTGTTCTACCCAGCTAAATGTGTCAAACATCGAAGCTGTAAAATTTTATTCTAAATATGCAGATACAATTGTCTTGGCTAGAGAATTAACAATAAAACAAATTAAAAGTATTTGTGAAGAAATTAAAAAACAAAATATTTGTGGTCCAGATAAAGAATTAGTAAAAATAGAAATATTTGCTCATGGTGCATTATGCGTGGCTATAGCAGGAAAATGTTATATGAGTTTAACAGAATATAATTCTTCCGCAAATAGAGGTGCTTGTTTCCAAAATTGCAGAAGAAGTTACAGGGTTATTGATGAAGAAACTGGTTATGAACTTAATTTGAATAATAAATATGTAATGTCTCCCAAAGATCTTTGTACAATAAGTTTTCTAAATAAAATAATTAAATCTGGAATTAGTATTTTAAAAATAGAGGGTCGCGGCAGGGGTCCAGAATATGTTTTTACCACAACAAAAGTTTACAAAGAAGCTGTTGAAAGCATTTACAATAAAAGATACACAAAAGAAAATATAGAAAAATGGGCTAAAGAACTTGAGTCAGTGTTTAATAGGGGATTTTGGCATGGGGGTTATTATTTGGGAAATAAATTAGGAGAATGGAGTAATTCAAGGGGGAATAAAGCCACTAAAGAAAAATCATTCATAGGTATTGTAAAAAATTATTTCCTGAAACCAGAAATTACTGAAATAATACTGCAGGCTGATTCTTTAAAAGTTAATGATGAAATTTTAATTACTGGTCCAACTACAGGTATTGTAAAAACTAAAGTTGATAACATTAGGGTCAATGACAAAAATAGTTCTTTTGCTGAAAAGGGGAGCTTGATTACAATCCCAATTAAAGAAAAAGTAAGAAAGAATGATAAGGTATTTATTTTAAAAACATTGAAGAAGTAACATAATATCGCATTGAAATTAAAATTTTGCTGGCATTAAAACCAAAGCAAAGATAATTTTATATAGAGCCTAAATTTTCGCAATATTTAAATAAGTTAAGATTGATTATTATTTATCAAATAAGGGGGAAAATATTATGAAGGGTTTTTTAGAAGATAAGGGAGATTATTTCTATTTTGTGTTTAGGGTTATTGTTGGATTGCTTTTTTTGCTGCATGGTGTGCAGAAAATGCCTGGAATATTTAATGGAACAACATCCCTGTTCAGTTTAATGGGTCTTGCAGGAATAATAGAATTAGTTGGCGGAGCATTTTTGGTAATTGGTTTGTTGACAAGGTATGTTGCATTAATTTCTGCAGTTGAAATGCTTGTAGCTTATTTTATGGTTCATTTTCCAAATGGTTTAAGCCCTTTGGAAAATAAGGGGGAACTGGCATTATTATACTTTGCAGCATTTTTAGTAATGATGACCTTCGGTTCAAAGAAATGGGCTTTAGATGAAATGATGAAATAAAATTTATTTTTTTTATTCTTGATAATAATCACAGCCCAAAGCCAGGCAGATTTCAGCTTTCTTTAACTCTTTTCCTAAATAAGCTGCATGATCAAGTCTTTTGAACCAATTTAGTTTATTATCTTCAGAATACTTGAATATACAAAAGTAAATGTCTTGTGCCCTTCTTCCGCGAAATTCCTTAAGAATTTGATGTTTATAATTGCAGACAGCTACTCCAATTTCATTTCTGTCTCTGTAAATTTTAATTAAAACATAGCACCCGTCATCAGTTCTAAAATCTTTGTAATCATCCCACTTATCAACTTCAAAGATTTCAAAATCAGGAGCCAGATTCTTTTCCTTAATCCAGCCAGGTCTTTCTTTTATTGTGTTCATTTTAAGATTAACTAGAAATAGCAATATATTTAAAGATAACTAAAACCTAAACTTTCATGGAGATAATAGTCCCTATACTGGCTTTTTTTGGAATATTTGTAGGCATATTAATAGCTAAATTTACAAGAGAAGAAATAAGGGGCAACAGAAATTATCTGCTAATTTTAAGTAAAATTATAATTGGAATTCTTGTGTTTGCAATAATAGTCTTTGCTAAGAATTATTCGCTGCTCTTCATAGGTGTTTTATTCGGATTCTTAAGTGCATATATATTGTCAGAATTTCTATTTTTTGGCTTGGAACTGGGTGTTAGTTTGTTCTTGCAGAAAGATATACTTTTAGTTGCTTCTTTTCTTGTATTTATGTATTCAATTATTTACGGAAGTCTGTTAAGGATAACAAAGCTAAATTTTTCCAGAATGTTAATATTGTTCATAATGTTCTTCTTGCCATTTAGCATGTTTATTTTTCAAAAAGTTTTAATGATTGACTTACTAATCGGTTTTGCTGCTGGTGGTTTAAGTAATTATTTAATTGGAAATAAATTCTCTTTAACATAAAATGTTGCATATAATTTCTCTGGGTTTATTTGATAAAAAAGACATTAGTATAAAAGGTTTTGAAACTGCAAAAAAATGCCATTTATTATTCCTCGAAAAATATACAAATTATTTTGGCAGTAATTTAAAAGAACTGGAGAAGTTTTTTGAAAAGAAAATTATAGAATTAAAAAGAGAAGATTTGGAAAATGAGAGTCTAAAGATAATTAGGCAGGCAAAAAAAGTTGATATAGGTATTTTAATTCCTGGTGATTGCTTTAGCGCCACAACCCATATCTCGCTATTAACAGAAGCTAAAAAAGAAAATATAGAAATTAATATTATACATGGGTCATCAATTTTGACTGCTGTTGGGGAAACAGGCTTAAGTTTGTATAATTTCGGCAAAACAACAACAATACCTTTTGACAATAAAAATATAAAAAGTCCTTTGGAGGTTTTTAAAAATAATTTAAATTTTGGTATGCATACATTATTTTTGTTGGATATAAAAGATAATAAATATATGAACATAAAAGATGGACTGTCTTATTTAGCAAGCAACAATCTTAATAAAAAAACTTTCTGTATTGCTTGTTGTTCTTTAGGTTCTGAAAATAAGGAAATAAAATATGGAAAAATCAAGGACCTGATAAAATATAATTTTAAAAATTATCCACAATGTTTTATAATTCCCGGAAAATTGCATTTCTCAGAAGAAGAAGCCTTGGAAATATTTAGTATTTAAAAGTCGCACGATAAACGCTTAAGTCATTGGAAGCAAATTCTATTTTTTTTATTTCATCTATTTTATTCAGATCATTAATCTGTTTTATTGTTGCTTCAGTCACTAAACTTCCGCAAGATCCTAACTGAAAATAATCAATGTGATTTCTCCCTAAGTAATCTGTAGTTTTTGGAAAATTTCCTTTAATAATTTCCAGAATCTCTGCTTTTTCTTGTCTCGACAATTTTAATGTTTTATTAAATGATATAGAAACTCCAATTTTTTTATTTTCAGATTCTCCATTAAAAGTCTGAGTAATATTGTTAATTTTTTCTTCTAATTTAATATCTATTACTTTATCAGAAGTACACCGGTGAAAACCACTCTCAGGTGGCTCGTCTAATTGCGTCATTTTATATAAAGAAAATGCTGGTTTTTATTTATAAGCATTTTGGTTTAAAGGGCTAAATGGAATTACTTCCCTGGATTCAATCATTTGCGAAGTTTTGTCATTAATTTTTATGTTGATAATTTTAAGATTCTTTAAAACTGTTGTAATATTCCAGTTTATGTTTTTATTAGAAGATTCAATTGAGATTATTAATTTCGAGAGTCTGTCTTCCTTGTAAGTCCTCATCAGTTCATAATGAGTTATGGCAATTATTTCTTTTTCTTCTAACTTTAAATTTAATAACTGCAGTTCTTCATGAGAATTTTTGTTGCTTAGCAAAGTTCCAGAGTCTTTTAAAATAACCTCGCCATCAACTATAAAAGTATAAGTAGTTTTATTGTCTTCTGAAAGAAAATTATATTCCCACAATTTCTTGCTTAAATCATCATTTAAAAAACAGCTTACTAAAATTGATCTCCCGATTATTGCTTTAAATTTTTCAGATAATCTTATTTTTTGAAAGTCTTCTTTTATCATAATCTAGATAAATTATTAATTTAATTTAAGAACCTATCGGCTAATATACTATAAAGAAATCTTCAAATTTTTTACTACCCAAATCTATCCCTTTTTTTGTAATTCTAAATTTAGTCGGTTCTTTACCTTCTATAAATTCAACTCCGGCAAGTAATGCTTGGGCTAATTTGTTTTTTTTCACACCCAAATAAATAAATGGTATTTTAATATCTGCCGGCATATCTTCAAAAGAATGACCTATAGCAACTAAATGTTCTTGGGGATGAGCATAACCAAAAAATTCATCTATAGATTTGTAATTTTTACCTTTAGGAGAAACTAAATCACCAAAAATAAGGGCATTAATATTTGTTCTTGATAACATTTCGATTGCTTCTTTTTCAGGAGCTGCCGTAGAAATAACAACACCGTGTTTTTTTCTTATTTCTAAAATTGCTTGTTCAATTCCTTTGATAGTTTTACCTTCTTCTATTATCAACCCATCAAGATCAAGACAAAAAACTCTCCTTTGATAATCTAAAACGCGTTCAAGACGTCTATATTCTTCAATTACTAAAGGGCTGTCAGCTTTTTTAAGGTTATAATTCCTTAAAATTAGAGAAACATTTTTTATTGGAAAGGTTTCTGCTTTTCTAAAATCTGAACCATATATACTTATTAGAGCTTTTTCTCTTTTTTCAGGGTTTAAATATGATACTAAAGAAAGCCTAGCTTGTGTATGCAAACGATCAGCAATATTCTCTCCTTTTTCATCCATTAAATTTAATAAGAGTTTCATGTTTATAAGTTCTAATTATTATATAATTACTACTAAATAGTAATTTAAAAAGCTTTCTTTTTATTTAAAATTAACTTTAATTCTTAAAAAAGAATGGAATTTTTTGAAAACCCTATCTGCATAATTTTGAGCTGTAACAAATGAGTGTTTACTATGAGACTGTTTTAGTATAAGATTTAAGCCCTGCTCAACTGAAGAACCGCCTAATAAAATAAAGGCATTTTTAGGATTTGAGTTTTCAAGAAAAATACTTCCCCCAACAATATGATCGAGCAACAATTTAGCAATCTCTTTTTCATCTAAACATTCTGTATTCTGTTCTTGATTTAGAAGAGTTTCCCCTTGTTTAATATGGTCTTCTTTTTCAGAACCAAAACAAAGAAGTTTGTGTTTAATATCAATACAAAATCTTAGAATTTGTTCATCGCCTATTGAAAAGGCATAATTAGTCAAATCAGCTTTAGTCAGTTCATCAAAACTTACAATTAACATTTTATAATTTAGAACTTAAGCTTCTTGTTTTTATTTCTTCATTTAACAATTTTAAAAATTCATCAACTCTTACATTAAATTTAACTTTGCCATCCCTGTTTCTTACTGCTAAAGTCTTGCTTTCAACTTCCTTGTCTCCTATGGTAATAACATAAGGAATTTTTTGCTTTGTAGCTTCCAAAACTTTTTTTCCTAAAGTTTCTTGTGCATCATTTAACTCTGCCCTTATATTAAATTCTTTCAATTTCTCTTCAATTTGTTTTGCAAATTCAACATTTCTGTCAGTAACTGTTATTATTGATGCTTGAACCGGGGATAACCATAAAGGAAATTTTCCTGCAAAATTTTCTACCATTAAAGCAAAAAATCTTTCCATAGATCCAAAAACAGCCCTATGAATCATTATTGGATGATGTTTATTGCCGTCACTTCCTTCGTATGTTAAACCAAATCTTAAGGGAATCTGAAAATCCAATTGTATTGTAGCTAATTGCCATTCCCTTCCAAGGACATCCTTTACAAGCATGTCTATTTTTGGTCCATAAAATGCCCCCTCTTTTTCAACAATCTTGTAATTTATTTTTTTATTCTTCAATATTTTCTCCAGAAATTTTTCTGCTTTGTCCCATAAGTGCTTATCACCCATAAAATTATCAGGTCTTGTCCCCAGTCTCATATAATAATCTAAATTAAAAATTTTATTATAAACAAATTTTTCAAAATCAAGGACATTTTCAATTTCTTTTTCTAATAAATTTTCTGAGACAAATATGTGGGCGTCGTCCTGGGAAAATTTTCTTACCCTTGTTAATCCGCTCAAAGTTCCTGATAATTCATTTCTATGCAAAGGCGCAAAATCAGCAATTCTTAAAGGGAGGTCTTTATAGCTGATTAAGTTATGCTTGAAAATTAAGCAATGAGATGGGCAATTCATTGGTTTAAGACTAAATATTCTCTTTTCGCTTTCCATTAAAAACATATTTTCCTTATAATGTTCCCAATGACCCGAAGTTTCCCATAAACTCTTTTCATACAGTAACGGAGTTATAACTTCCTGATATCCTCTCTTTTTATATTCCTCCCTTAATAAATTAATTAATTCATTATAAATTAAAGCTCCTTTTGGTAAAAATATTGGTGCACCAGGCGAATATTCATGGAAAAAATATAATCCTAATTGCTCGCCCAGTTTTCTATGGTCTCTTTTTTGTAGTTCTTCTAAATTTTTAAGATATTTTTCTAAGTCTTGTTTATTTTCAAAAGCTATTCCATAAACCCTTTGTAGTTGCTTGTTTAAAGAAGAACCTTTCCAATAGACTCCTGACGAATTTAATAATTTAAAAGATGAGTTTTTCGGAATCTCTTCCAAAGCACCACCTATAATTACATCATTAAAATTGTCTAGTTCATAAAATTTAATTTTTTTAACATCTTTCAGGATTTCTAATTTGTATTTATTTTCTTTAAACAAAAGTTCCGGATTTTTAGTGATCTTCTTTAATTTTATTCCCCTATTCAATAATTCCTGCATTTTGTTTTCTATTTTTTTTAAATCATCAGGTGTAAACGGGTGTTGCTTTTCAAAATCATAATAAAACTTGTCTTCGTCTAAAAAAGATAAAGCTGGTTTTGTATTTGGAAATAAAGATAAAATTGACTTCGCCAATAAAATATTAAAAGTATTTCTTAATTTGTCTAGTTTGTTTAATTCTTTTATATTGATCTCTAAAGGCTTGTCAATTTTTTCAGTCCCGTTGGAATCAGCCAGTATTTCCCTTGATAATTCCGACAATGGGTGGCCTTTGCATGAAATCTCAAAAGATTTGTAATGCCCAAAAGGAGCTCTTGTGACTTTAAAAGATTTTTTTAATTTTTCTTCTGCATCTTTTAAAACTTGCAATGCAAATTTCGGCGATGCTAATTTAGAGCTTAAATGTGCATAAGGATAAAGTACAATACTTTTTGTTTTAACTTGTTTTGCAATATTGTCTACTTCTTTAAATAAATTATCAACTAAAATTTTTGGGTCTTTTTCATCTCCTTGTTCCACTGCTGTAAATACTACTAGGCATTCCTTGACATCTGTCTCTTTTTTGCTGGCTTCTTCAGCTTCCTTTATTGCCTGTTTTAAAGGCTTAAACTTAAGATAATCAGCATGAATTGTCAATATCTTCATATCTTAATAAACAAATCAGTTCTATATAAAGATTATTGCAAATATTTATAAATAAGTTACTAATATTTATGTGTATGAATATTAGTAAGGAAGATATAATTAGAATAAACAAGGCCTTTGGAGGAAGTTTAAGAAGCGAATCTAGTTTAGATTTTGCTTTAGACATGTTAAATAACAAAAAATTTGGAAATTATAGAAAATTATCTTATCTTATAAGAGCAATTTTGGTTGATCACCCATTTACAGATGCAAATAAAAGAACAGCAGCCTATATTGTTTTATTTTTGGCTGAGCAGGAAGGAAAAACTTCGGATTTTGATTTATTACTGCACCATATAGTTTCAATAGCTAAAAAAAATATTACTGATATTGACGATATTATTTGGAGACTAAAAAATGCAATCAAATAAAGACATTAAAAGAATGAAAAAGAAATATAAGTACGTTTTTGATAGTCTAGAGAACTATGATAAAACTCGAAAATTGCCATTTCAGAGAAAAAGAATAGACCTAACTTTATCAATTAGAACTATAAACAAATTAAAAGACTTAAGTGAGAAAAACAAAAAGCCAATATCAAGGATTATAGAAGAAAGGATCCAAGAATTATAGCCAAATAATAATAAAATATTTAAAGGAATATACTATGTTAAAGTTATGAAAAGAGGTCTTTTATTAGTAGTTTTAATGCTCGTTTTGCTGCCAAATATTTATGCTGCAATATCATTTAATGAAATTAACCCAAAAACATATAACTTTGGTGACATAATGAACTTTGTAGGCTTTATTTCCAGGGAAAATAATTTTAATGGCTTATTCAAGGTAATTTTAATTTGCAAAGAAAGCAGCATACCATTAATGACTAGAACAATAAATATTAATGCCAATGAAAAGTACAATTTTCAGGAGGAGTTTACAATCCCAAATATAATAGAGGGCGAGTGTAACCTAAAAAGCACTTTAGAAGAAAACAATAATTTAATTGAAGAAAAATTAAGTGATTTAATCATAATTACAAAAGAATTAAAGGGAAATTTTATTCTTGTAAATAGCAAAGTGCAGTTAGGCGATGATGTTGATGTAAGGGGCGAGATATTTAAAGTTAATGGAAAGAAAATTAATGGAATTGCAAATGTTTACTTGAAAAGAGATAAAAATATACTTTTCATAGATACTCTCAATATAAAGGACGGAAATTTATTGTTTAAAATACCATCCAATTATACATCAATTGGGGAATATTCTATTGACTTTAATGTAAGAGATGTAAACAGTAATGAAAACTCATTTACAGAAGCTATAAAATTTACTATTACAAATTTATTAAATTTGGAAGTAAAATTAAGCAAAGATAAAATAAATCCTGGTGAAGAATTCGAAATAAATGGCCAGGTTAAGGATATTTATGGTAAAAGAGTTAATTCTGGTTCATATAAAATAAAATTTGATAATAAAGAATTTGATGGCAATATTCTTCTTGGTGATATATCACATAAAATAAAAGTTGATGACAATATAAAAGCAGGGTCTCAGAATGTTGTTGTGGAAGCTACTGATAGTTCTGGAAATAAAGGTAGTAATTCAGTAAATATTATCATTTCTGCAATTTCGCAAAGAATAGAAATAAATTTAGATAAAGATTCCTATAAACCTGGGGAAAAAATAAAAATCAAGGCTTTAGTTTATGATCAAGGTGGTGATTTAATAAGCAGAGATGTAAATATAGAGATAAAAGACTCTAGTACAGCAAATAAATTTGATCAGACTATAAAAGACTCTGTTGAGTTCATTTTACCAGCAGTGGCCAGACCAGGCGAATGGATAATAAAAGCACGCTCAGATGATTTAAAAGCTGAAAAAAAGTTTTATATTAGTGAAGTAAAAAAAATAGCAATCAATCTGCAAGGGCAGACTTTGGTAGTAACAAATACAGGAAATGTTGATTATAATGAAGCATTAAATATAAAATTAGACGGCGTTACTGAAAGTTTAACAACATCAAAAAAAGTTAACCTTGAACCAGGAGAAAGTTTTAGCTTGGATCTTGGTACAGAAGCAAAAACTGGACTGTACAAAGTAACTATTAATGACAAAATATTTAATAATATAAAAATAGATGGTGATAAAATTGTATACTATAAAAACAATTCAAGCCTAATATTTACAATATCTGTCTTAATTATTCTTGGAATTTTATTATTCCTAAAGAAAAGAAAATTCTTTCAAGCAAAAAAGAGAAATGAAAGAACAGTAGCTGAATATGCCAGCGAAGTAAAAAAAATGTTGCAAAATAAAATTGAAAAAAACGAGAATTATGTTAAAAAAGAATTGCAGCACATGAAATTTAAGCCAGAAAGAAATTACAGAGATTATGTTGAAGTAAAGGCAAAAAAAGAAAATCTTGATAGTTTCAGGAAAAATAGTTCTTATTTAAAAAGAAGAAAGGAAGAAAGCAGCTTCAAAGAAGGCATGTTTAACATGTTCAAATAATTTAATCCTATAATAATTTTAATTTCATAGCTAATTTGCACGCCTGGCACACATCTTGTGAACAAGGTTCGAAACAATATTTGCATGTTTTGATTTTTTTTGTGTTAAAAAATTTCCTTAGCATCGGTTGTATTTCCATAAAAGAATTTACAATTGAATGTTTCGTACCTGGATATTTTGCTTCTATATCATTCAACATGTCCCTTATGTTACACCTATAAGATAAAGCAGCATTCGGACATTCATTGTAGTCATCCTTTAAATTATTTAAAATAGCAAAAACAGCAACCTCCCTTTCAGTTAAAAAATAAAGAGGCTTTATTCTTCTTACAAATCTTTCATCATTAATAGTTCCTGTAATTGGCCCTAAACGTGCGGAAGCAGCAATATTCCTTCTGAACTGGTTCATTAAGATTGTCTGAGCTTCATCATCTAAATTATGTCCTGTTGCTAATTTAGTAACTCCTAATTTTCTTGCTTTTGTATTTAGTAGATATCTTCTGAAAACACCGCAAATTGAACAGGGCTTTTCATTTGTTAATTTCAGCATGGTGTCTAAAGTCTTGTTAAATTCTTTTTTATATGAAAAAGTATGTAATTTTATTTTATTCTTACTGCAGAAATTCTTTAAAAATGTTAAATCCCTATAACCTTCAATTCCTTCATCAATTGCTAGGGCAATTATTTTCAGTCCTTGTGGTTTTAATATATTATTTAAAATATATAAAGTTGTCATGCTATCCTTGCCACCGCTGCAAGCACAACCAATAACATCTTTCTTGCCAATTAATTTGTGAATTCTTATTGTTTTTCTTACTTTTTTCTCTAAATACCTATTAAAGCATTTTTTACATTGGTAAATATTGCTATTCGGAAGTTTTATTACTGGGTTATTTTCACAATTTCTGCAGGGCATTTTAATTTAGTATTTTTTTCACAGTTGCATTTCTTATTGCTCGCTCTATTAATTCTTTTTCATTTAGTTTTTTCTCAAATTCTTCTATTTCTTTTAAATTAGACTTGGTAGCTGGATGTTCTGAAATTAAAAAAGAACAGCAGTCTTGATATGGCAATATTGAAACCTCAAAAGTATGTATTTTTTTGGCAATTTGTATTATTTCATCTTTATCAAAACTCAATAATGGAGATAATACCTGAAAATCCGAAGCTTTGTTTATAACATTTATATTCGATAAAGTTTGACTCGCAACTTGCCCAATATTACAACCATCAACTAAAGATAAGGCTTCTTCAGTTTCAAGTATTTTCTCAGAGATCTTAAGCATAAATCTCTTGTAAACAATCATCCTGTATTTCGAATTAACATATTTTATTATTTCTTTCTGTATATTTTCAAAAGGTACTAAATACAACTTAGTTTTAAATTGATATTTACTAAGAACATCAACTAGACTAATTACTTTTTCTAAAGATTGCTTAGTATTTATAGTGCTATTAAAAAAATGTACAAAAATTACGCTGCATCCTCTTTTCATCATCAAATAAGAAGATACTGGTGAATCAATGCCACCAGATATTAAAGAAACTACTTTTCCAGAAACCCCTACAGGCAAACCGCCAAGAGATTTTATTTTTTCATTATAAATAAAAGCATCTTTGTCAGTTATTTCTATAAATATAGTTTCATCAGCATTATTTAAATCAACTTTCAATTTTTTATTTTTCACAATAAATTCGCCAACAATATTGTTTACTTCTGAAGATGAATAAGTAAAAATCTTATTAGCTCTCATCGTTTTTACTCTAAATGAATTCTTATTTGAAATTAGTTTTAAAGATACTTGTTTTATTTCTTCTATAGTTAATCCTGTCCTTACAGCAAAAGAAAAATGCGCTATTCCAAAAATATTGCTCAATTTGTCTTTAATTTCATTAATTTTTGTTGATTCATCTATTTCAATAATTATTCTCCCAAAAATTCTTTTTACTGAAATAAAATTTATATTTTTTAAGTTCCATCTTATGTTCTCAACTAATTTCTTCTCAAAAAAAGAGCGGTTGTTTCCTTTTAACCCGATTTCTCCATAATGAACTACAATAGAATTAAACATTTTAACCGCCTGATATAACTGGCATTATTCTTACTTTATCATTTTCTTTCAATTTTGTCTTCTCAGTAATTAATTGATTGTCTCTTAAAACCAGCATTGCCTCGGGATTTAAATTTAATTTCATAAATATGTCTTTAAAATCCTTGATGTCAATTTCTTTTGTTTCTTTAGTCCTTTCTAAATAAGCAGTTATTTTCATGATTTTTATTACTAGCTGATGATTTATAATATTTTTGATTAAAAAGCCCATAAAAACGCAAATAATAAGCCTATTCACTTCTGCAATTAAGACAATAAAAAAGGTCTATCTCTTTTTCATTTTCCTTGATTGGGTATTCTATACCGCAATTTTCACACTCTCTTTTTTTAATTCTTATCACCTATTTTATTTTAACATTTGCCTTTATAATAATTTTTCACTCCTTCTCTGCACGCTGCACATCCATTGCTGTATTCTTCTCCTTCACTGCAGACAGGATCATATAATGCAATGCAAAATTCTGGTTTCAAATCAGGACACATTTCAGCAACAACACATTTTTGTTCTCTAAAGTTGCATGTGTATCCTTGCTGGCAAAGTGAATTTTCAGCATTGCAATTTTTATTTATAACCTTCATGATCAATGTTACAATCATGATCAGCAAAAAAATTCCTATAACAATCAAAGTTGTTTTGAAAAATTTTTTTATCATGCAATTAATAATCATTTGTATTTTAAAAATTTTCCTAAAATAAGAAAACAAAAAATATTTAAATGAAAAAAAGCATATATTTCTTAATAATTATTAGAAAAAGAGGTGAATTAAAAAAAATGGCAGCAAGAAGAAAAGCATCTGCAAGAAGAACTACTAAACGAAAGAGTAGTGCACGACGATCAACAAAGAGAAGACGATAAAAATTATTCTTGTGCCCTTACTAAAAATTTGGGCACTAAAATTTTTTAAAAGATTATTTCTTGATTACAAACTTTGAATCTGTTAATTCTGAAAAGCTTATTGTACACTCAAAGTATAAGTCTCTGTAATTAAAGGTTATTGTTGGGTTATCCCTCTTTATTTTCTGTTTTACTTTAAAAGATAAATCATAGATAAAATTATTAAGTTCTTCTTTAGTTGGGTAAATAATGTTTGTATCAACAGGCTTATCAATATACTTTATTTTAACTGGTTTGTTAAATCCATCACAATAAATCTCTTTTATATCCTTGTCATAAACTAAAGGTTCTATTCTCCCCAGTCCATACAAAAAATTAACAACAAAATATTTTATATTTGTAAAATGATCTGGTGTAACATTAAATTTACTGCCATATTTTGAAATAAGTTTCCATCCTTTTTCCATATTTTTCGGTCTTTTATATAATACTTTGTTCAGGACTTTTGTATCATTCTCATCTAGAATTGGTTCTATAATATAGTACTTGTCTGTTAATTTTACATAAGCAAGAACTTTGTTTGTAATCTTGTCCAGAATCAGGTCTTTCTGTATTATTTCTGGTTTCTTTTCTGCTGGTTTTAAAACAGGCTTCTCAATTTGTATTTGCTTTGGCTCTATTTTTTTTACAATGGGATGAATGTCTTTTGTAAAAAATCTGCTCAATAAAGAGATTTTTCTTTGCTCAATATTTGGTTTTAAAAGTTCCTCTTTCTTGACAAATTGTGGTTTCATCAGAGAATGAACAATTGCATAGGAAAATTTTTTGAGCACATCTGCTTTTTTTTCAACACCAGAATTATCTTCCTGGTCTAGTGAGTCTATAACTTCTTGAAGCTCTTTTCTGCTTGTTTCTAGTTCTTCATCAAAAAGAAATTTAATACCCATAATCAAAACTCAGGATTTTCTTCTTTATACAATGATGATGAAAAAGAAGATTTTTCCTTCACATATCTCTCAAGTAATAACAAACCGCGTGCAATTTTCTTGTTTTGATCTAATAATTCAGTTAATTTTGCAGCCAAGGGTTCTTTTACATCCCCCCTCTCAATATGTTCTGCTGCTTTTGTAAAAATGCCAACCATTTGATCCACTCTTTTAGCTAATTCATTTACAGATCCAAGTAATTCAATAACTTTTTTTTCTAGAGAAATATTTGTCTTAATTAATTCCTGCATTACCTCTTTTGACATAACTTATTATTAGAATTACTTATTTATATACCTTATTGTTCCATTTTCAAATTTCTGATTTTGCTAGATAATAAATTTAAATTACTAATTGTTTTAGCATAAGCAAGTATACTTATCAATAAAATTCCAGCTATAATTATAGAATATTCGCGCCATTGACTTATATTTAAAATTAGGCTGGCTAAATAAGCTATTAAACCGCCTGAGCTTGTTATCAAAATAGCATTCAATAACTGTAAGTTTTTCTGATATTCAAGATCCAAACAATTCTTTTCAAGATCAATTTTTTTCATTAAACACCCAAGCTATTAAACCCATTCCAATTGCTATAGAAAGCGCGCCAAAAACAGACCAAGTTAAATTATTTTCAAATTTGCTCAACAACACTATTCCTAAAAAAACGAAAAAAGCACCGCCGCTTATTTTAATTGGGTTTACCATATAAAATAAATTATTTTATTATTTATATGCGTTATGTAAGAAAT
The DNA here is from genome assembly GCA_964513145.1 of Candidatus Woesearchaeota archaeon. Lineage (GTDB taxonomy): Archaea > Nanobdellota > Nanobdellia > SCGC-AAA011-G17 > JACPIM01 > JAGWAC01. The sequence continues at coordinate 117,633 of CAZELK010000001.1, read as the reverse complement.
TCCGAAAACTTTCCGAAATAATTATTGATTTCTTAAAAAGATAATTAATATGATAATTAATATGATTATTATAAATAAAGTTAACTGTGATATGCCTTTTTTATTAATTTTATTTCACCCTCTTTAGATTTTTCTAATTTTTCAATACGTTTATCAAAATATATAAACATTATTATTAAAGATGTAAAGAAAGTGACTACTAAGAGTTGATTTTTATCAAAACCTAACAGGGTTAAAATTAAATCAATTACACCGATTGTTGTTATTGAAGTTATTAAAGGATGTTCATCCAAAAATTTGTTGTCCATATATTAATTTTAATTTAACAATTTATAATAATTGCTCAGAAAAAATCGAAAAGTTTCCGAAAAATAGTTTTATTCAAATTTTTTAAAGGTTTTGTACTCTAATATCTCTGATAAGCCGGCGTAGCATAAATTACTTCTCGCTTCAAGCGGCAGTCTAACCCCATTTGATAATTCCATAGTTTCATTACACCAAACTAGAGTATGCTCTTCCCAGTTTTCATTTTTCTTTACTATACCATTAAAATCATCAAAATAAAACCCGGGCTTTATTAAACCCAAAATATACGCAACATAATTATCAGAAACTATTTCTCTGGACTTAGAAACAGGCACAACTTTCACTTCTGCAATTTCTTGAATTTCTCTTCTTTCTTGTTTAGCAAAATAAACATTTTCAGTTAAAATCGGCAAATATTTTAAATCATCTAATTTCATTTACATCATCCCAGACATGTCAGGCATTCCGCCCATTCCGCCAGGAGGCATTCCACCGCCGCCCTTGGATAAATTTGATGCAGCTATTACATCATCAATTCTTAATAACAATTCAGCCACTTCTGTTGCTGATTTTATTGCCTGTGTCTTTGTTTTCAAAGGTTCAATTACTCCAGATTTCCATGAGTCCATTATTTTGGAAGAATTCGCATCAACACCAGCCCATTTATTTCCCTTGTCATGTTGAACTTTTAATTCTGTTAAAATATCTATGGGATCTAAGCCTGCATTTTCAGCCAGAGTTCTTGGTATAATCTCCAAAGAATCAGCAAAAGCTAATACTCCTAATTGTTCTCTGCCAGATAATTTTGCTGCATATTCCCTTAATTGTTTTGAAACTTCCATTTCAGTTGAACCAGCACCAGCAACAACTTTTCCAACTTTCAATGCTGCAGCTATGTCTCCTAAAGCATCCTTCATTGCCCTTTCAATTTCATCAATAACATGTTCTGTTCCGCCTTTGATCAATAAAGTAACTGCCTTTGGATTTACGCAGTCCTTAACATAAGTCATTTGTTCATCCCCGATTTTAACTTCTTCAACTGTTCCTGATTTTCCTAAATCTTCTTTAGTTAAATCACTTAGCTTGCTTACAATTTTTGCACCTGTTGCTCTGGCTAATTTTTCCATATCAGATTTTTTAATCCTTTTGGCAGCATAAATTCCTGCCTTTGCCAAAAAATGAGTCACTAAATCATCAATTCCTTTTTGTGTAAATATTACATTGGCTCCTGACTTTATTACCTTGTCAGCCATGTCTTTCAGAATTTTTTCTTCCTGCTCCATAAATAACTGTAATTGTGTTGGATCTGAAACTTGTATCTTTGCATCTGTTTCAGTATTTTTTATTTCCAAAGCTACATCCAAAAGTGCGATTCTTGCATTTTTCAAGGACTTTGGCATTCCGGGATGAGCCCTGTCTTTATCCAGAACTATCCCTTTAATTAATTCAGAATCTTCAACTCCACCGCCAACTTTCTTTTCTATTTTTATGTCTTCAATATCTAATTGTCCTTCTTCAAGAACTTGCTTTACAGCATTGATTGCTAATTCAGATAAAACTTCTTTTGCTGATTCAGCCCCTTTTCCAGTCATAGCTGTTGCAGCTATCTTCTTTAAAATTTCATCATCAGTTTTAGAAATTGGCTCAGAAATTTTATTTAAAATCTCTATTGCCTTACCAGCAGCCAGAGCATAACCCCTTGTTATGACAGTAGGGTGAACATCCTTTTCAAGCAAAGTCTCGGCATTTTTCAATAATTCTCCTGACAAGATTACAGCAGTAGTTGTCCCGTCTCCAACTTCTTCTTCCTGTGTTTTAGCAACTTCAACAATCATTTTAGCTGCAGGATGTTCAATCTGCATTTCTTCTAAAATTGTAACACCATCATTTGTAACAACAATATCACCAACAGAATCAACTAGCATTTTATCCATTCCCTTTGGACCTAATGTGGATCTGACTGTTTCAGCTACTAGCTTTGCAGCCATTATATTATTTCTTTGTGCATCTCTGCCCTTGCTCCTTTGAGTATTTTCAGCTAAAATAAAGATTGGTTGATTTCCTTGCTGTTGTGTCATTTTAACCCCCGTGTTATATTTGTTTAAGATTAAAGTAAAGAATTTATCTAAAATTTAATATATAAAGCTTTCTCCGGCCTTTTTTCTGTTACTGCCCACCTTCCCTCTCTGCCTATTTATATAAATATTCAAGCCAGTCAAATAACAGGCTTTTATTTTTAAGAATAAAACAACCAAAGTCAATAGTAAAATATACAAGTGCTGACATTCCAAGATAACTTTGAAATTTAGTATATTTGTCTATAAAAATCACTGCGTCCTTATCTTGCTGATTGCCATATGGTAGTTGTGCAAATAATCTGTTGCTGTCACTTGAAGAAGTCATGTCATTTAGTTTTTTTTCCAACCCATCCATTTTTTACTCAAGATAAATTGCTGGTTTATTTACTTTCGCTTTCGAAGATTTATTCTCGGGATCATATTTTTTCTTGTCATTGACTGTAAAAATTTTTATATCCAGGTTTATTCTTTTTTGTATATTTTCCAGATTATTTGAATAAATATTTTCTTCATTTGGCAGGACATAAATAAATACTTTTAAGACTTCTTTTGATTTGTCTTTGAATATTTTAATTACATTCTGGATATCTTCAACTAATTTTTCAATATTTTTTTCCTGTTCTTCTATTTTAAAATTAATTTTTTTCTCGTCACAAGCAGGCCATTTCTCTATAGAAACAAAAGACTTGTTCTTTAAATTATGCCATAATTCTTCAGCAGTATGTGGAGCAAATGGGGAAATCAATTTAATTAAAGTTTCATATCCTTCTTTTGTAGGGTTCTCAGAAATATAATCGCAATATTTTATTAGCTCAATTACAGCCAGATTAAATTGAAAATTTTCTAAAAAGCTAGTATAATTTTTTACAGTTAAATTCATTTTATGTAAATCTTTTTCATTTGGTTTTTTCATTTCAAGTTCTAAAACTCTGGACACTTTTTGTAAAAACCTAAAGCTTCCATCAACACCTTTGTCAGACCATTCCATGTCAGATTCTGGATTTGCGACAGACATCAAAAAAATTCTCGCAGTATCAATTCCATATTTTCCGGAAATTTCAGTCTGTGTAACTATATTCCCAAAACTCTTGCTCATCTTGTGTCCATCTTTGTAAACAATACCCTGATTAAATAATCGTGTAAAAGGTTCTGAAATATTTATCATCTTTAAATCCCTAAGTGCCTTTGTAAAAAATCTTGAATAAATTAAATGTCCTACAGCATGTTCTATCCCGCCAATATACTGGTCTACAGGCATCCAATATTTAACATCTTTCTTGTCAAAAGGTTTATTTTTCTCAGTAGGTGAACAAAATCTTAAAAAATACCATGATGAATCAACAAACCCCCCCATTGTATCAGTCTCTCTTCTAGCTTTAGAATGACAATTGGGACATTTAACTTCTACAAATTCCTTGACATAGTTCAAGGGATTTCCTTCAACATCAAATCTAACTTTTTCAGGCAGTAAAATTGGCAAGTCTTTTTCTTTCAAAGGAACAATTCCGCATTTTTCACAATATATAATAGGTATGGGTGTTCCCCAATATCTTTGTCTCGAAATCAGCCAGTCTCTTAATTTAAATTGTGTAATTTTTTTCCCAAGTTTGTTTTTCTCAATAAATTCAGAAATTTTATTAATAGCATCTTTGGAATTTAAATAATTAAATTTTTCAGAATTAATTAAAATACCTTCCCCAGTATAAGCTGAATCCTTTAAATAATTGTCCCATGTAAATTTTTGAGATTCTAAATTTAAAAAATTAGCAACCTTGTCTTTTTCTAACCAGACTAAATCATGGTTTTTTGTATCTTCTTCTTTTGTTTTTTCATAATCATCATTAATTAATTCAAATACAAATGCCTGTGCTAAAGCTTCCCTGTTCTCATCTTTATGTGCAGCAAAATATTCTGCATAGCAGAATTTTAAAGAACTAATTAACTTTATATTTTTATAGCCAGTTTCTTCTTTTAATTCCCTTTCAGCAGCTTCAACTGGGTCTTCATTTTTATTAACACCGCCTATGATAAAAGTATGCCAATTAAATTTTTTCCAATTCAGGCATAAAAATTCATCTGTTTTTGGATTTCTTAGAATGGAATAAACTGTGTTCCTTTTAACAACTTTCTTTCCTTTTTTAGGAGCATCATTTCCTTTTGAAATAAAATGGGGGGCAATAACTTGTTTAATTTTTATGTCATATTTAATTGCAAATTCATAATCCCTTTTATCATGGCTAGGTACGCACATAATCGCCCCAGTTCCATATTCTGCAACTACAAAGTTAGCAGCATAAATAGGAACTGCTTCATTTGTTAAAGGATTTATTGCATAAGAACCTAAAAAAACTCCTTCTTTGTCTTTCTGCTCTTCATTCTGAACTTTTTTATTAAGATCTTCAAATTCATTTTTATTTATTTTTAACAGCTCATTAACTAATTTGTGTTTCGGAGAAACAACTAAAAAAGTAACTCCAAAAATAGTGTCTGGTCTTGTTGTAAAAACCTGTATTTTATGATTGGTATTTTTTACGGGAAAATTAATTAAAACACCTTCACTTTTTCCTATCCAGTTTTTTTGCAATATTTTTATTCTATCAGACCATTCTAATTTGTCTATGTCTCTAAGAATTTCATCAGCATATTCTGTTGTTCTCAAAAACCATTGCTCTAATTCCTTTTGCTGCACTTCTGTGTCTTCATGTCTCCAGCATTTTCCAGAAACAACTTCTTCATTTGCTAAAGTTGAATTACATGATTGACACCAGTTTACTGGCGCTTTCTTCCTGTAAACTAAGCCTTTTTCCAGGAACTTCAAGAAAAAATATTGGTTCCACTTATAATAATCTGGCTCATGTGTCGATATTTTTCTTGACCAGTCATAAGAATTTCCTAAAGCTTTCTGATATTCAATTATTTTTTTAATTGCTTCTTCAGTATAGGTTTTAGGATGAATATTTTGTTTTTTCGCAGCATTTTCAGCAGGTAAGCCAAAAGAATCATAACCCATTGGGTATAGAACATTAAATCCCTGCATTCTTTTAAACCTGGCAATTATATCCCCTATAGTATAGTTTCTTACATGACCCATATGTAAATAGCTTGCGCTTGGATAGGGAAACATTTCAAGGCAAAAAAACTTCTTTTTTTTCGAATCTTTTTTTGTTTTAAAAATCCCTTCTTTTTCCCATTTGTTCTGCCACTTTTTCTCTATTTCATTAAAACCCATAAAAAGAAGAAACTTAATTTGTATTTAAATTTATTTAAGTAAAAAAGTGCTAAAAAACAATAAAACATATAAATAACATAATAGCTATAAAAATTAATGAGTTACGAAGAAAGAAGCAAAATACCAATCGAGAAACGACTTAATCTTGGTATGTTAAAAGAAGCTGAAGAAATTCTTAAAAATTTATATGGTTCAAATAGAATGGCTGATAGAAATGATCTAATGAATATTTCCAAAACAAACAGTGGCTCTTATCTTCTTACAGAATTAGCTCCAACATACGTCACATCAATTGATGGAAAAATTAAAATCACAGAAACTGGCAAAAAATATGTAGAAAACATGAAGCCAGATATAAAAGTTATCGATATTGACATACCAAATGAAAAAAAGGAAAAATTACAGATAAAAGAAATAAAAAAAGCACTGGCTGCTGTTGCTTAATTTAATATATATTCTCTTTCCAAAATTTATATAAATATAAAAACTTAATAAAAAGGAAAATGAAAATTGGTGTAAAAGTTGCAGATGCTATGACCAAAAGTCCAATAGTAATAAAGCCAGATATTTCTGTTTCTCAATGTGCAAAATTAATGGAAACAAACCACATAGGAAGTTTGATTATTAAAGAAGGTGCAACAATGGGCATAGTTACAGAGCAGGATATAGTAAGAAAAGTTGTTGCAAAAGACCTTAATCCTGAAACAACAGAAATTAAATCAGTAATGGAAACTAATTTATTTACAATTACTGGAAAAGAGGACATTTATGATGCCATGGTTTTAATGAGAGATAAAAATATAAGGCATTTGCCAGTTGTACAAAATGGAGATTTAATTGGTTTTTTAACAATTAAAGACATTTTAAAAATACAACCCCAGTTATTTGAATTAATAGTTGATAAATTTGAGTTAAAAGAAGAATTCAACAAGCCAGTCTTTTATAAAAGAAGGCTTGAAAATGACTGCGAAATTTGCGGAAACTTTTCAATACTTCATTATTTTGATTATAAGTGGATTTGCGATGAATGTGCTGAATTAAAAAATGCATAATTTCTAAAAGAATTTTTCGTCGCACATTATATTATCTTTTAATGTTTTCTTAAGAAAAGCTTATTAATATAGTTTTTAATTAATTGATTGATGGAACTAACTATAGTTGGGGGTGCTAAGAATTGGATCAAAGTAAGTTATAACGGCGTCTATGATTACAGCAAAGTTTATAGAAACGCAGTTAACTGGTTTAAAAAACATGGTTACTTCTTTCATGAAAAAACCCATATTGAAGCTGTAAAATCAACTGGAAAAGATCATATTATAAATTTTATTGGCGAGAGAAGAGTTGACGATTATGTAAAATATACTATAAATGTTGAAATCTGGACATTAAGAACTGTCCCAATAAAAGGTGAAAAAAATTTAGTCAATGGTGAAATACAATTTAGATTTAAAGGCGCCATGGAACTGGATTACAAAAATACATTTGAAAAAACCTTTGGAAAAAAATTAGGTCCTGTCTTTATGAAGATTTATCACAGGTATTTTTTCAAAAGCAGAATATGGGGAAAATACGCCCCAGGAATTTATATAGAAACTAATGACTTAATAAAAAATGTAAAAACTAATTTAGGCTTAATGACGTCCTCCACTCCATGAATGGCGTGGTTTCCAGCAGAGGTCAAATATGTCTGACTTGCATATAGTTCCTGAATCAACGACAATAGCCAAAACTGCTGGTCTTACATTATCTCAAACAGGCGTTACTTTTCGCTTGTCCAGCGATAGACTGCTGATGCAGTGAATGATATTAAAGAACCAGCATATTTAAATGTTATTGTGATTCAGTGCTATTCATGAGAAATTCTCGGAAGATTTTCGGTTTCTTCGGAAGGCTTACGGGATTTATGAAAAGTTTCCGATATGAGATTAACTGCAGAAATGTTTAAGAAGAAAAAATGATATTAAAAAAGATACCCCAATTCATCCATGTTCTGAAGAATATGGTTTTCTTGGATATGACTGTCATAAAGAAATGTATTTAAACTAAATAAAAGTTTTAATAATAAATGATAGAAACAGCAGTCTCATTAGCAGATATCTATAAGGCAAGAAAAGATTGTGATTCTTATGTCCTAGATTCAAATGAAAAGCATATTAGAACAAGTACAAAAATAAGATTCAATAAAAGTGATCTAAAAGCAGTTATCACGCATAATGGCTATAAGCCGTCTGAAAGTATTATTGTCCCAGAATTAAACAGTAGACAGATAAATCGCTTGTTAAATGAAAAAGATCTGGATTATATAGATGCTGGCTTATTTATTAAAGAATTGTTCAAAACTGAAGATAAATTAGAAGAAATAGTAGAAACTCTAGAGAGTTTAAGCGCCGTAAGAAGAGACGAAATAAGAATTTCCACACCGCATAAAGACTATAGAAAATTTGATTCTGAAAGAAGAGTCGATTTATTTATAAATGAAGAAATGTTTCTTATATTTGCAGATGCTTTTCCTTGGAAACCCAAATATTTTTAAAAATGCGTTTTAGCAGATTCTAAAAGAAATCTTTTTAAATCTTTAACTCACATTTTTGGTTAAGCTTTTTCGCTAAAAAGGTTAAAATGAAAGAACTAATTGTAGTTACAATACCAGCATATAATGAAGAGAAAACAATAGGAAGAGTAATAGATGATATAAAAAAAGTAATGGATGAAAACAAGTACAATTACAAAATTCAGGTTATAAACGATGGTTCAAGAGACAAGACAGCAGAAATAGCGAAAAGTAAAGGTGCTGTAGTATTTTCTCATAAATTTAATTTGGGCTTGGCAGAAACATTCAAGACAGAAATGAAAAAATGCCTGGAATTAAATGCAGATATAATAGTTCATACAGATGCTGACGGCCAATATCCTTCTCATTACATCCCTAATTTAATAAAAAAAATTGAAGAAGGCTATGACTTGGTATTGGGGTCAAGATTTGGGCAAGGGCAATATAGCGGTTCTTTAATGAAAAAATTAGGCAATGTAGCCTTTGCCAAGACATTTTCTAGTTTGTTAAAAATAAAAATAAGAGATACAACTACAGGTTTCAGGGCTTTTAGAAAAGAAGTGGCTGAATTGCCATTGATAAATAACTTTACATATACTCAAGAGCAATTGATAAGAGCAGGCAAGGCAAGAAGATTTATCACTGAAATTCCAATAACAACAAACAACACAAGACCAAGCAAATTATTCAAAAGTCCATTTGACTATGCTATAAAAGCATGGATAAATATCTTAAGGATTTACCGTGATTATGAGCCTTTAAAGTTTTTTGGAACTATAGGTTTCATGTTTATAAGTTTAGGTTTTATTATTGGTTTATGGTTATTTTCTATTTTTATTAGAACCGGAAGAGTAGGCCATACCCCATCTACAATTTTAACTATGTTGTTAATCTTAATTGGCGTCCAGATAATATTGTTCGGTTTCTTTGCAGATAGCTTGAGAAAATAAATTAAACAATTAACTATAGTAAACTATAAAAAGTATAACCATATTAAGATACATTAAATTTAAAAGAAATCATCTGTAAAAACTTAATTATAAAATGAAAGCACTGTTAGTCATGCCATCTATGGATAATGGCTACTGGAAAAAACTTGGGAAGAAAGTAGGCCCAAAATCAGAGCCATTAAGTCTTTTATATATTGCCACATATCTTAATTCTAATAATCATGAATCTGAAATTCTGGATTGTGAAGCAGAGGGAATTTCTAATGAAGAACTTGAAGATCATATAAAAAAAGGAAATTACGATGTTGTTGGCGTTGCAATGTTAACTTCAATGTTCTCTCAGTCTTTGGAAGTTTGTAAAACAGCAAAAAAAGTTAATCCTGATATAAAAGTAATTGTTGGAGGTTCTCATGCTTCAGTACGTCCAGTAGAAACAGCAGAAGAATCATGTATTGATATTGTAGCTATAGGCGAAGCTGAAATAACATTTAAAAAAATCTTGGATGCTTTTGAAAATAAAAAATCTTTAAAAAATATTCCAGGCATAGTTTACAAGGAAAAAAATAAAGTGATAAAAAATGAGCCTTCTCCAAAAATACAGGATCTGGATACATTTCCAATCCCAGATAGAAGCTTGATTAAAATGAATTTATACAGGCCGTCAGTTTCTTACTATAAAAGACTGCCAGCATATACAATGATAACAACAAGAGGCTGTCCTTATAGATGTACTTTTTGTGCAACAGCCAATACAGGCTACAGAATGCATTCAGTTCCAAGAGTAATAGAAGAAATGAAAATTCTGGTTGAGAAATATGGTGCTAAAGAAATTTTAATTAGGGACGACACTTTCACATTAAGCAAAAAAAGAACTGTAGACTTATGCAATGAAATTATAAAAACAGGTCTTCATAAGCAGGTAATTTGGGACTGTATTACAAGAGCAGGTTTAGTTGACTTGGACTTGTTAAAAAAAATGAAAGATGCTGGTTGTTGCGGAATTCATTTTGGTGTTGAAGGCGGAACTCAAAAATTAATAGACACAATCCATAAAGATGCAACACTGGATCAAATAAGAAATGCTTTCAAGTGGGCTAGGGAAGCTGGCTTGGAAACAAGAGGCTATTTCATGATTGGTTTGCCAGGTGCAACAAAAGAAGATGATTTAGCAACAATAAATTTTGCAAAAGAATTAGATCCTGATTGGGCCCAATTCACAGTCACAGTTCCATATCCAGGAACCCAATTGTATAAAGATGCAAAAGAATTTGGTACTTTAACTTCAAGCCAGGCAGATTGGGACAATTACCAAACTTGGGGTGGTTTTTCAGATGGCGAATTGCCTTGGGTAACTAATGGTCGTGAATCAAAAGACTTGAAGGCAATGCAAAGATTGGCATTAAGAAGTTTCTATTTCAGACCAAAAATAATACTTAGAAAAATCACAAATATTGACAACCTGCCTATTCTAAAAAAATACGTCTTGGGTGCCTTGGCATTGGCAGCTGGTGGTTCAGGAAGAGCTCACGAATAAATTAAATCTTTCGTAGGTTACCACTAATAAATTACTATTTTATTAAGAAACCTTTAAAAATAGAAATATTTACAAAATATTATGAAAACAAAAATTTACTTCATTTTAGGATTATTGGCTTTATTAGTTTTAAATGGTTGTGCTCCTAAAGAGCCTGAAACAATATACCAGCAAGAAGAAAAAGATTATGTTATAATCTCTCTAAATGATCTAGCTGGATTCAGCCAAGTAGAACAAAAATATGAAATTTATAATTCTGGAAAATATTTTATAACATTAATAAATAAAAATAAGCAGGAAACTAAAACAGAAAGTCAGTTGTCGGAGTCAGATTTAAATTATTTGAAATCTTTGGTTCAAAGCAAGGAATTTAACTCAATTCCGCCTTATATGGAGGGTGCTGGTTCAGATTGTTCTAGTATTTTATTGAAAACTTACTTTAATGAAAACGAGAAAACAATCAGAGTTGAATCTTGTGCAAATACTCCTGATGCTTTCAACAAAATTGTAGATGCAATAAGAAAACTAAAATAAATATTTCAATTTTCTAAAGTTATGAATCCCAAAAGGTCTTATCAAATTTAAAAATCTCGAAGGTCTGTAAATAAGATTATTTTTCTGTGTATTAATATTCTTCTCTAAATCAGTATGTTCCAAGTCAGTTTTAAAATTATCATAAGCATAACATAACCTGTATAAATCAGTGCAGTAATTTTTATCAGATTCTAAATGTCTTACATCAAAATTATTTAAAATCTTGATTAAAGCCTGGTTTCCATTTAAAGTCTTGTCTGAAGATATTTCAAAGCCGCTTACAACAACCCAGTTAATATTTTTTAAAGGTCTAAAGTCAAGATTAACTGTAAAATCAATAAATTTTGAAACTGAATCTAAAATAAATTTTTCATCAGTAGCTAAATAGTATTGCCCCAACAATTCTAAAGTTAAAGTACTGTGGTTAAAATCAAACCTGTTGTTTTCTTTAAAATAACCTTTGGCATTTTGATTTTTTAAGACTAATTTTATTTTTCTTTCACTTTCTTTAATGTATTTTATATTGTTTGTATAATTTCCAAATTTTAATAAAACTAATGCAGCCGCAGCCTCTTGGCTAGTTAAAAAAAACTCATCATTCTTCATCAAATATTCACAGCTTTTTGTTATTTTTTCAATCCATTTTTCTTTCGAATAATTCAAAAGTATAATGGAATTTATCATAGCCAATGTAGAAAAAGCAGTTGCTGAAAAACTTCTGTCTAATCTGGAATATTCAGGAAAAGCACCGTTTCTATGTTGTAATTTGCACCAAAAGTCTATTCCTTTGATTATTTTTGTCCAAATGTCCTCTGAATTATATTTATTATAAAACCAGCTTAATGTCAAAACAGCCTCTTGCCATCTTGAATTTACAAATGATTCTTTTCTTAATCTCCAGTAAGGGTAAAAAAAACATCCTTCAGTTAAGGAATTTAGCCTTGTATCTTGAAAATTGAGAAGTTTTGTAACCCCATTATTTACAAGTTCTAGGTAAAATTCATTTCTCATAAACCTATTTGATAAAAACACGCTTTTATAAAAATATCTATGAGAAATCTTTTATATTGAAAGCAACAAGAAAAAAGAATGATAAAAATATTAGTTGGCTGTCCAACAGCAGATTATTACAAGTATTGTAAAGAAGATTACTTAAATGCAGTTAAGTCATTGGCATATAAAAATGCAGATTTCTTATTAATAGATAATTCTAAAGATAACTCTTACTTTAACGAATTAAAATCTAAAATCCCGGTAATAAAAACAGAAAGAATGGAAAATTTAAGGGAATTAGTTGCTAGAGATAGAAATATTCTGCGTGAAAAAGTATTAAATGAAAATTATGATTATTTCTTAAGTCTGGAAATAGATGTAATTCCGCCAATAAACTTAATTGAGAGATTATTAAGTCATAAAAAAGAAATTGTTTCTGCAGTTTATTATAAAGAATATGATGTCGAAGTAAATAACAAAAATATAAACAAAAAAGTAATTCTCCCTCTTTTATGGAAACAAGTCAATAAAGACGAAGTAATACAATTAACATCGGGAGAAGTTGAAGATAATAATTTAAAGGAAGTCGCAATATGCGGTCTTGGATGTGTGTTAATTCACAGGTCTGTTTTGGAAAAAGTAAAATTCAGGGTTGAAGAAAATAATGATTCATGTGATGATACCTGGTTCTGTTATGATGCTCGGAAACTAAATTTCAAAATATACGCAGACACTTCAATAAAATGCAGGCACTTAATTAAAAATAAAACCATAAAATTCTAGCAAAAAGATTTAAGAAAGGAAAATATAAGTCTTAATATATGAAACCAGTAGCAAAAAAACTAATGTTAATATACTCAATAATAGTTTTAACTAAAATAATTTTATCATATTTTATTAATTCTCCGACAGGATTTTGGGATGAATATATTTATTCAAAACTGGCAAGAAGTTTTTTTTATAATCTGGATTTTAGTTTGTCTCAAAATCCATCTCCATTTTATCAGCCTTTATACCCTATAGTGCTGTCAATATCATATTTATTTGATAAAATGCAGTTTGTATATTTATCAATGAAAATTATAAATGCATTTGTCTCAACTTCAATAATCATTCCAGCCTATTTATTGGCTAAAGAATTTTTGGAAGAAAAACAGATAATTCCAATCGCAATTTTAATAGCTTTATTGCCTGTAAGCTTCTCATTTTCATATTATCTTTTATCCGAAAACCTGTTCTATCCATTGTTCTTAACATCAATATATTTTATATATAACTCATTAAAAGAAAACAATGCAAAAAATAATTTCTTTGCTGGACTATTTATATCGTTAAGTTATTTAACTAAAGAATTAGGGTTATCATTAATAATAATTTATTTTATAAGTCATATAGCAAATAAGTTATTATTTAAAGAAAAATTAAAAATTAAAAATTTAATCCTCTGTTTATTTATCATAATTTTGATTATATCTCCATGGTTAATAAGAAATTATTTAGTTTTGGAGCCGAGCATAAAAGGAGTGTTAGGGGAAACATTTAAGGATAATGTGGAATCTGCTTTAAGCCCTGAGAAGCATAAAGGTTATTATTTTTTATCTTTATTTAATTGGATAATATTGCATACAATTGCTTTGGCAATATCTTCTGGTATTTTCTTCTTTTTTGGTTCATTTTTTGCATTAAAAATAAAAGAAAATAAAGTCAGGATTTTTGTAATGCTGTCTATTATAACTATTGTAACATTTACTCTTGCTTTGTCCAATAATGCGCTGGGTCCGCAGCCAGAAAATCTGCCAAAGATATTTAGTTATTTTGCAGGAAGACCAATTTTAAGATACACTGATGTATTAATCCCGCTCGTATTTATTATTGGGACAATAGGACTTAATAGATATTATGTACAACCAAATAAAAAGACATTAAAAAAAATTATAATTTCAAGCCTGCCATTTTTTATTATAGGATCTCAGCTAAATCTTACGCCTTTATTCCCGATAAATAATCTGTCATTAACAATTTTTGGTGCAATAAAAAGCTTTTTCGATTTTATTATTAAAAAAACTTTAAATCCCGAATTTAATATTTCAGTATACATAATAATGTTGATTATATTTGCACTAATTCCGCTTTCAATATTATTAATAAACAAATTAAATTTCAAAAAAGTATTCTATATAATTGTTGCAGTAAACATAATAACATTAACATTAAATTTTGGAATTGCGTTTTATAAAAATGAAACTTTAAAAAATAATGAACAATTAAATCTTGGGTTGTGGTTTGATGAAAACAATATAGTAAATAAAAACATATTGTTTGACATAAGGGATGAAGGCAACCCTTTAGAAAATAAAAAAGCCCTGTTTGCCAAAATAAAAGAATCTCAGTATAAGGAACAATATTTGGCTTTGGCAGGATTTTGGATGAATAATAATCTATTTTTTGATGATACTAATAAAACTAAAAGAATGGATTATGTAATTTCAACGCATAAATTGAGCTTAAAATTAGTAAAGCAGACAGAGAATTTTAATGTTTATAAATTATAAAGGAAAATTTAAATAGAATATGATAATTTTAACATTATGAGATTAATTGTTTCAAATAAATTAAAAAACTTTGCTTCTAGAATTGGATTGCTGCATTTTGCTAGAGATAGATACATGAAAAAATATTTTAATGGTTTATACAGAGATTATAAGAAATATATTTCAAATAATGTTATGCCATTGCCAGATTCAATAATTTGGGAGCCCACAGGCAAATGCAATTTAAGATGTAATTTTTGTTTTATAAATTTTGATTCCACTGCAAAAGTTAAAGAGATGGATTTTAATGATTTTAAGATAATGATGGAAAAAATGCCATTCATTAAGCATATTAACATGGTCGGCGGAGAACTCACATTAAGGTCTGACTTAATTGATATAATAAAATATTGCAAAGAAAAACATGTTCAGATTAACATGATAACAAACGCCACATTAATGTCTGAAAATTTAATAAAAAATATAGCAGAGCATAAAGACATGACATCAGTTACTGTTTCTATAGATGGACCTGAAAAAATACACAATATTGTCCGGGGTTGGGATAAAGCCTATCAAAGAGCAATGGAAAGCATAAAGTTAATGAGAAAAAAAGGTATTTTAGTTAATGTTTCTTCTATAATTACAAAAGAAAATTTAAGCCATATTAAAGAATTAGTAAAAGAAATAAAAAACTCTGGCGCAAATTACATGGAGCTTAAATTTGAAAAAAGATATACTAAAGAAATAATTGAAGAAACAGCAAAAATGTTAAATCTGGAAAATACAATAAATAATTTTCCATTGTCTGTTGGTGATGATGTAATGCCGCCATATTCAATTGAAGAATTAAAAGTTGCATTAAATGAATATGAAGACACAGCTGACAAATTAAACCTTCCTTTCGGTTATTACCCATTTTTTCTTAAAAAAAGGTTGAATAAATATTTTTACAGATTATATAAAAATGAAGAGCATTTTTGTAAGCATTTGCTTGCGCCTAGAATTGACTGCTCCGGCGAGTTCATATTTTGTTTTGCAATTAAAAAAAGTTTTGGAAATATATTAAAGCAGTCTTTTGAAGAGATATGGTATGGAAAAGAGCTTGAAGAATTTAGGAAGAAATTTGTAAATAACCCGATTCTCCCGATTTGTATTACCTGTGAAAAATTAATAGTTGTTGAAAAACCAAATAAAAAAGAACAAATAATTTTGCCTAATTGAACAAATGGAAAAATCTTTCGAACATATAGCAAAATTTCTTCCACAATTAAAAATTCCCTCTGTTTACAGATTAGGTTTAAACTCTTTGCTTAAAAAACAGTTCAAAAAATTAAAGCCAGGCATTGTATTGGACATAAGCCTAGAAAAAATAAATATGCCAAATACAAAATTAATAAAGCTGGATCTTAAAGGGAAAGATAATTTCAAATGTTCTTATAATTCAAGTTATTTTGATGCAGTAATAGCAACCCACCTTATTGAACATCTTGAAAATCCGGAAAAAACAATAAATGAAATTTATAGGGTATTAAAAAATGGCGGAGTTTGCATTTTATCAGCACCATTTATTGAACATTTTCATCCAAACCCAAAAGATTATTATAGATTTACTCAAGATTCATTAAAATTGTTGTTTAAAGATTTTAAAAAAGTTGAAATTTACCATCATGGTAACAAGCTCCAGTCAATATGGCAGTTGTTAAACATAGGCATTATTAAATTAGTGTTAAATTTTTTTAATCCTTTAATAGCCATGATTAAATCTAAAAAAACAAGGATTCCTTGTGGTTTCGTGGTTTATGCTGAAAAGTAGTTAATTTTACCAAAAAACAATAACAAAAAATATTTAAATAAGTCAGCTTAACTATAGCTAATGGAAAAAAGTTTTGACGTCTTGCTTATAAATCCGAGTTTTAATCAGAAAGGATTCGAATTTTTTCAAAATATACCCCCTGATTTAGTTGAAGTAGGTTCATATTTAATTTCTAAAGGTATCAAAGTTAAATTAGCTGACTGCTCTGTTAAATCAGATTATATTGATTATATAAAAGAATTGGGAAAGGATGTAATTTTAGTTGGCTTGGGTGTAATGAATGCCCAGATTGCTTCTGCATTTGAAATTACTGAAGCAATAAAATCTGTAAATCCAAAAGTCAAATTTGTTTGGGGTGGTCCTAACGCAACTTTATATGCAGAACAAACCCTGGAGCATAAATATGTAGATTTTATTATTAAAGGTGAAGGCGAGGAACCATTATACAATTTATATATGGCTCTAAAAAATAAAAAATCTTATGAAAAGATTTTGGGTCTGGGTTATAAAAAAGATGGAAAATTAGTAATTAATCCGCCCCAGCCTTTAATAGATGTAGACAAAATGCCTTCTCCTGACTGGAGCTTGATAGATGAAGAAATGCTTGAAAGATTCAGGTCAAATAATACACAAATGTATTTCCCAGTATCAACAAGCAGGGGTTGTCCTCACAGATGTTCTTTTTGTATAAATGTTGTTACGCAAAATAGATGGCGTGGGAAATCTCCCGAAAAAGTAGTAAATGAATTATCAAATGTTTATCATAATTTAGGAATTTCTAAAATAAGAATTAGGGATGAATTATTTTTCGTAAGTATTCCAAGAGTCAAGGCAATACTAAAAGGATTAATTGCAAATAATGTCAAGATACAATGGCAGGCAAATAGCAAGGCAGATTATTTCAGAAGAGGGTTAATGGATGAAGAAGTCCTGGATTTAATGAACAAAACTAATTGCGAAGAAATAAATATTGGTGCTGAAAGCGGTAGCCAAAGAATGCTGGATTTAATGCACAAGGATGGAACTGTTGAAGACATTTTAATAACTGCTAAAACTTTGCAAAAATATGGCATAAGAGGTTTATACTCATTCATGATAGGTCTGCCTTTTGAGACAAAAAAAGAAATGATAGAAACAATAAAAGTTATTAAAAAAATTAAGAAATTAAATCCTAATTCAAATATTCTTGGCCCCCAGCCTTACAGACCTTATCCTGGTGGAGAAATGTTTAATGATGCTGTTAGATTAGGATGGAAATCACCTCAAAAACTAGAAGATTGGCCAAGATTATATTCTGAAATGGAATTCTCTCCTACATCTAAATTCTTTCCATGGATTGAAGATCCTGTTTTTGTAGATTATTTGCTGTTATATACAAAATTTGCATCAAATAACTGGAAACAAATTAGGGACAGATATGTTTCTAGCGCTAATGCAATAAAAGCGCCAAAATTATTTATTTATGCATTTGCTTTCTGGTGCAAATTAAGATGGACTTTGGGAATTTATGATAAATTCTATGAAATTAAAATATTGGAGAAATATTATAGAAAAAAAATAAAAAATAAGCCTAAATCAGAACCATCAGAAATTAACGTGAAAATTACCCAAGAGAATAAAGTGATTCAGCCAATGATCACAGAATAATTATTTTAATTTCTTAGCTACTAAAAAAATAAATCCGCCTTCTGTTTTTCTGGGAACAAAATAGTCTAATCTGGAAATTAAAAATAATAACGGCCAAATAATTTTATATAAATTGTAAATAAATAATTTTGGTTCTCCTTTTTCTATTTTCACGTCTTTATTTTTTGCAAAAAAAGATGACATATAATGTATAAAAGTGGAAAAAAACTGCCCATAGTATTCAGCATATTCAACAGTAAAATTTCTTTTTTCTAGTTTTTCAGTTAATTCTTTTATTGTATATCCTGACCTGACATGATCAGGCTCACCTACAAAATCCCTTAATTTTTGGTTTATTATAGTAAACATTTTCTTTGCTGGTGTAGTAATTATTAATTTTCCATTGACATTGAGCCATTTCGTCATATTGTCCAAAAGAAGATCATCATCTTTTAAATGTTCTATAACTTCAGTGCAAATTATCCAGTCAAAAGACTCTTTTTTTAAATCATTTCTTAAAGCTGATTTGTTTTCAAAACTTAAATTTTTTAAATTATTCAGTTCAGCAACTCTTCTTGCAATTTCCAATCTATCCTCGCCAATATCTATTCCCAAGCCGTGATTTATTTTTTTAGAAATCAATATTAAATTATGGCCTGTTCCGCAGCCTATATCCAAAACCTTACCCCCAGATACAGTCTTCCTTACAAGTCTGCATCTCTCATATCCAAGAGTTTGCTTTAAAACTAAAATTCCTGGTGTTTTCATAAATTCACTTATAAAAAGATAAATTATAAAACTTTCCTAATTATTCATAACCTTTTGCTTGTAATCTAAACAATTTAGAATAATGCCCATTCTTCTTTAACAAATGTTTATGGCTTCCTTTTTCAATTATTTTTCCATTGTGCATTACAATTATTTCATTAGCCATTCTAACAGTTGAGAACCTGTGAGAGATTAAAATAGCAATATTGTTTTTAGTTATTTCTTTAAATCTTCTGAATAATTTATATTCTGCTTTTGCATCTACTGCTGAAGTAGGTTCATCTAAAATTAATATATCTGCATTTCTAAATAAAGCCCTTGCTAAAGCTATTTTTTGCCATTGACCAACAGACAATTCTACTCCTTCATCCTTCAACCGTTTTCCTAATTGTGTCTTATACTGTTCTTCAAATTTCTTAATAAACTCCCAAGCCCCAGTTTTAACAGCAGAGGCATGTATATCTTGTTTATTTTTATTTTTTAGTCTTCCAAAACCAATATTTTCTTCAATTAAAGCTTCATATTTCATAAAGTCTTGAAATATTGCACCTATATGTCTGTATAAATCATCTAATTTAAATTCCTTGATATTAACTCCATCAATTAAAATCTCCCCATCTTTAACATCATAAAGTCTGGATAATAATTTTATTAAAGTAGTTTTGCCAGATCCATTTTCCCCAACTAAAGCAATACTTTCTTTAGGTCTAATAAATAAATTTATTTTTTCTAAAGCTGGTTTCTTTGATCTTGGATAATAAAAAGTAACATTTCTAAATTCAATTCCGTATTCAATTTTAGAAGGAAATTTCTTGGGTTTCTCAGGTTCAATAATAGTAGACTTAAAATTTAAAACATCAATTAAAGGTGTTAAAAAAGTTGCATGTGTATTTATATCACTTAAAAGTCTTACCAGCCATCTTACGTGTTCTGCAAATTGAAACAATAAGGCCCAGTAAAAAGTTAAAGTCCCTAGAGAAATTTTTCCATCAAAATAAGATTGAACAACCAAATAAGCTGCTAAAACCGAACATGACCCCTCAACAATTGAAATAATAAAATACCATTTAAGTTGTCTTTTGGCTACATTATTTTGTTTTGTTATGAAAGTCCCGAACAAATTTTTAAATCTTTTTAGAAAATGTTCTTTCAGTCCAAATGACCTTATCTCTTTAATAGCATCAGGTTGTTCAGTCAATAAAGATTTATAGTAATAAGCATGTCTTGAAATTGGTGAGCTTTCAGTAAATGCACTCCATATTAACTCAGATGTATTTAGTGCCAAAATTATGCTCGGTATTGCACTCAAAGTAACTATTAAAATAATTCTCCAGTCAAAAAAAATTAACGCGCTTATGATAACGAAAACACTGACAAAATTATTTGTTAAAAAAGTCATAGACCAAAAAACTTCTATTACTCTCCAGATATTTGATGTAGCCCTGGATAAAGTATTATAATAATTCGGGTCTTCAAAATAAACTACATCTAATGAAGAAATATGTTTCATAATATTATAATGTGTATTTTCTTCATTTCTGTAAGAATGCGCCCTTTTTATTAAATTTGCAATATCCCAGAAAATATTTTCTAAAATTCTGATAAGTGCATAAAGTACAAATATGCCAAATAACCCAAAACCCAATTTAGCTTTATTAGATAAATCTGTTGTTAAAGAATCTATCACTAATTTGAATATATAAGGTTCAATAATAGACAATAAACCCCCAAAAATAGAAATTAAAATTATTAAAATAGTTAAAGTCTTTGAAGCCTTATAAGTCCAGCTAAGTGCGAGCTTAAAAGCTTGAAATCTTTTTTTCCATTTTTGATCATTAATCATAAATAACAACCCTTCTTAAGAAAAAATTAATTTAACATACAGCGAACATAGATTATCCATAATATAAATATTGCTAAATTACAAGGAAATGTATTTAAGAATCAGAGGAAACTTTAA
This sequence comes from Candidatus Woesearchaeota archaeon, assembly GCA_964513145.1. GTDB lineage: Archaea > Nanobdellota > Nanobdellia > SCGC-AAA011-G17 > JACPIM01 > JAGWAC01. Next base: position 96,757 of record CAZELK010000001.1, on the reverse strand, counting down.
ATATGCAACTTATATAAAAAATCAAAGAGGGACGTTTAGTCTTAAAATTTTAAAATGAAAATAAGTCTTATAAATTTGCCATTAACATTCGACCTTAGGTGGCAAGGTAATACATCTGTATACCCACCTTTAGGACTTTGTTACATCGCTTCTGTATTAAGAGATGTAGGAAAATACGAAGTAGAAATTATAGATTGTCCTGTATTAAAAATAAATAAAGACCAGCTAAAGGAAAAATTAGAAATATCAAAGCCAGATATCGTAGGCATAGGTTGCATTTCTCCTGTTCTTCACAATACTACAATTGAAGTAAGCACTATGATTAAAAAATTAAATAACAAAACAACAATAATTATTGGCGGTCCATATGCTAGCGATAATTATTCAAATATATTAAAAGAAAATAAAGAAATAGACATAGTAATGCGTGGTGAAGCTGAATTTACAATGTTGGATGTAGTAAACGCCATGAAAGAAAAGAAATCATTGTCAAAAATTAGAGGCATAGCATATAGGGACAAAAAACAGATTAAATGTACACATCCAAGAGAATTATTGGAAGATTTGGATAAACTGCCCCCACCAGCTTTTGATTTATTGCCAGCAATAAAAATGTACAAGCCGGCATTTAGATATAAAAGATTGCCTATGATAAGTATTAACACGTCCCGTGGCTGTCCTCATACTTGTCTATTCTGTTCATCTAGAATTTCAGGTTACAGATATAATTCTGCAGAATATGTTTTTAATTCATTAAAATATTTAAGAGAAAGATTTGGAATAAAGGAATTTTATATAACTGATGAAAATTTTGCAATTTTAAATCCTAGGGTTGAAAAAATATGTGACTTGATTATTGAAAATAAGCTTGACATAACTTGGTCATGCGCTGGTGTAACAATTGCTAGTTTATGTGGAAATGGTTTAAAATTAATACCAAAAATGGCCAAAGCAGGATGCTGGTATATTGGCTTTGGATTGGAAAGCGGAAATATCAACATTCTAAAAAATAATCAGGCAACTAAGATTCAAAGTCTGGAAAATGTAAGAGCAGTTTTAAAAGAATGCCAAAAAAGCGGGATATTTACAAAGGGATATTTTATGTTAGGTCTGCCCACAGATACAGAAGAAACAATTAAAGAAACAATAGATTTTGCAAAGAGCTTGCCATTAGATGGAGTTCAATTCAATCTCCCAGTTCCATATCCAGGAACTGAGTTTTATAATTTTGCAATTGAAAGCGGCGGGCAGTTTTTTGCAGAAGATTTTAATAACATGTCTGGTCATGCAAGTAACCCAGTATATTCACCAAAAGGAGTGGATAGAAAATGGCTCCAAAAAGCACAAAAAGAAGCATATAGAGAATTTTACTTCAGACCGAAATATATCCTAAATGCTTTGGTTAAGAAAGTAAGGACTATTGAAGATGTAAAACGTTATGCAAGACAGGGAACTATGTATTTTAAAAAAACAGTTGTAAACAATAAAATTTAATTAAAAATTAATCTTTCGTTAAAAAAAATGGATAGGGGAAATAAATATTTTGACAAGCGAATGAATGGAAGATTAGGAAGGCTTTTCTACTCTACCTGGTTGCCTCCAAGAGAAATAATCCCGGCAAAGTTTTTTCCAAATTATATTAAGGAAGATGATTTTGTCCTTGATATTGGTTGTTCAGTTGGGATAAATAAAACATTTAAAACAAAATTAAGTAAAAATTATTTTACATTGGATATAGACCCAAGTAGAAATCCAGACTACATAGCAGATGCTCATGAGTTTGCAGAGAAATGTAATTTAAAGAAAAAGTTTAATGTTATAATTAGTCTCGGATTATTGGAGCATATAAAAGAACCACAGAAAGTTATAGATCAATGTTATATTGCATTAATGGGGGGGGGTCGAACCATACATTGGGTGCCATTTATATATAGAGTTCATGCAACTTATGGAGATTATTGGAGATTTACAGAAGATGGACTAAAACACCTTTTCAGAAAATACAAGAATGTAAAAATTATTCCAGCTGGTGGTTTCTTTTCTATTTTAGTTAAAATGTTTAATGAATCTACTGCCCCATTAAAAGATATTGGTTTTATAATAAGGGTTTTATTTTATCCTTTGGCATATCTATTGGTAAAATTAGACAGATTTACCCCCCAGGAAATATATTGTCGCGGATATTATGTAATTGCAGATAAATAGAAATTGCTTTACAAAAATCTTTTATAAAATTCTGTTAATTTTCCCTTGCTTAAATATATCAGTAAAGTACCGCCTACTGGTATTACTGGAAATAAACTCAAAATTCTGTGAAGAAATACAATTTGGACAGTTAAAGTAGTTGATATGCCTAAATTTACTAAAAAAGCCCCTATTGCCAAATCTCTTAATCCTAAACCCCCTGGTAAACCGCTTAACTTTCCTAAAATAAAGCTAGTCCAAAACATAATTATAATATCTAAATAAGAAAAATAATAAGAGAAAGCCATTAAAATAAAAAGTAAATTTAAAGGTGTAAAAAAAATGAGGAAAACAGTTCTTAAGCTGTAATTTAAAAGAAAACTTTTTTTTGTAAATAACAATTTTAAATTCTTAAATGCTTCGCTTGTATTCTCCTTTTTTATCCCGATTTTATTGATAAAATTTTTTAATTTTTTTGGAAGAAAGACATGAATTTTAATTAATATATTAAGTAACTTGTCATGTCTAAACACAAAATAAAGAATAATAATTAGCATAATACTTAAAAAGATAATGTTAAATAATGGGTGATTTTTAAAAATTTTATTGCCTGCAAAAATAAAGAAGAAAATAATAAAAATCAATTGCCATATAGCCTCAAATAATTGTTCAAAAATAAGTACTATAGAACTTTTTTCTACACTTATGTTCTCTTTTAACTTTGCAGCAGTTGGTCCTCCAACAAAAATCCCGCCTTTAAATGGAATTAAATAATTTATAGTTCCTGATAAACAAAAAATAAGAAATGCGCTAGTCGCTTTAATATGTTCCCCAAGATAATTTAAAACATATCTATATCTCAGGCTAAAAAAAACAGCACTAATTAAATTAATTACCAAAATAATTAATATATAAAAAATATTTATCATGTCATTTGTTTAATAAATTATTATAAATTTGTACATAGTCATTTACCATTCTTTCTACATTAAAATGATTTAGTACCTTATTAAACCCATTTAGTCCCATTTTTTTTCTTAATTTGCTGTCATCTAGTAAAACTTTAGCATATTTGACAATTCCATCTACATCACCTACTTTAATTAAAAACCCATTCTCTCCATGTGTAATCGCTTCAGAATTTCCTCCGACATCAGTTGCAATAACTGGTACCTTTGCTGCCATTGCTTCAAGCATTACTTGTGCTAATGCTTCTATTTTAGTCGGCAAGATATGTATTTTAGATCTTAAATGGTATTTTATAACTTCTTTATTGTCTAAAAAAGGTTTAATTTCTATGTTTTCACTTAAACCTAAAGATTTAATGTAAGCATCATAATCAATATCAATCTTAGATCCGCCCCCTATCATAACGCATTTTAATTTTGGATAGTCTTTTTTTAATTTCTCTACTGCATTTATTAAATCAATAGCTCCCTTTTCTATAAATCTCGAGCCTATAAATAAAATATCAATGTCTTTTTCAAATTCTCCTTTAAATTCTGAAACATCAACCCCTTTGTGAACACACTTGCCTTTGTTCGGATCAATATTATATTCATTTGAAACAGTTCTTTTTACATATTCTGCATTTGTTGCAAAAAAATCGCATTTGTCCAAAGATAATTTATCTAAAATTCTAAAAAACCTGTAATTCAAGTATTTTCTAAATTTTCCCCCGCCAGGATAAGGATATTTAAAAGGATTTAATTCGACTAAAGCAGCATAATGGTCATTTACATTGACAACTAATTTCTTGTTAAATTTGGGTAAAAAAGCAGCATCCCTAAAACTCAGCACATGAATTAAGTCGCTTTCATTAAATAATTTCTTATGTGATCTGGAAAAAAAAGGTATTTTGGCAAATAACGCTAAATGTGGTTTGTAAATTTTATTCAACAAAATATTATCCATGTTTATTCTGTAAATAGTCAAATTGCCGTCTTCTTCTACTTCGGGAAGAGAAGAATATTTCCCAAACTTTACAGTAACTAAATTTATTTTATTGTTAGTTTCTTTTAGTTTCTTTACTAAAAGTCTTGCAGTATTTCCCCCACCACCAAAAGATAAAGGCGGATATTCATTAGTTACTAAAGTAATAGTTTCCATAAATTATTAAATCCAAGCTAACTATTTATAAAATCTATGTTTTAAAATTTTAAAAAAATTAATCCTTGTAGAATAAAATACGTGCTAAAACTGATTTTGCTCCCCTCACTATTTTTCTTGCATCATTCATGCTTCTTACTTTCTTGAGATTTTCAAAAACAATGCTTGGTGCAGTATAATACTTTATGTAGCATTTTCTTAGCATGCCTTTTAGTTCTTTATTTGTAAGATATTTAGTCCTTAACATGCTCCCATGCGTCCCATCTAAATCTGACCAGGAATTTATTTTCAACAGATTTTCTTTTGTTACTGTATCATATAATTCAGTTCCTGGCAAAGCTTCTGTTAAAACAAACTGAACATAATTTGCTTTTAATTTAATTGCAAATTTAATAGTTTCATTGATTGATTGCATATCGTCTTCTGGCAATCCAATAATAAAACTCCCTGTAGCATACATTCCTAATTTCTGTGTTTCTCTTACAATATTAAAAGCTTGATCTAAAGTAGCTCCTTTTTTAATGGAGTTTAATATTTTTTGCGATCCAGACTCAAATCCATAATAAACTTGTGTGCATCCAGCTTCCTTCATTTTTGCTAAGATTTCAGAATCAACAGAATTTACTCTGCACATGCACATCCATGGGATATTTAATTTTCTGTTTATCATCTCATCAAGAAGTTCAATTCCTGCTTTTTTGTCAATTATAAAAGTATCATCATCAAAAAAAACCTCATCAACACCATATTTATTTTTTAAGTATTCAATTTCATCGCAAACATTCTTTGGTGATCTTCTTCTATGAGAATGACCAGTCATTGTCTGCGGCCATATACAAAAAGTGCATCTTGCAGGACAACCCCTGCTTTGAAGCATCATTGCTGTTTTTTTTCCAGCATAAAATCCTTGAATATAACTTTCAATTGGCCAGTCATCCCTGTCTGGAAAAGGAAGTTCATCCAGATTAATGTCAAAAGATTTCGAAGGATTGACGATTACTCTGCCCATTTCCCTGTAAGTAATTCCAGGTACAGAAGACAAAGGCTTATTGTCAGATAAAACTCTGCAAATCTCCCTGATTGTAATGTCAAATTCATCTCTAATGCATATATCAACAAAATTATAATCTTTTATAGTCTTTTCATGAAAGAAATTTAAATGCGGACCGCAAAAAACAATTATGCACCCAGCCTCTTCTTTAATTCTTTGCGCTGTTTCTAAATCATAGACTATAGAAGGCGTAGACACTTCCATAAAAACAATATTTGGCTTAAATTCTTTTACCTTCTGCACAAATTCACTAATTCCCCATTCTTTGTCAACAGCATCTACACCCCAAGTTATAAATCCGTCTTGTTTCAGCATTGATGTAGCATAAGCTAAATAAATTGGATAAGTTAGAACCTTGTCCCCCCTTCTATGAGGCCATCTTACATTACTCCTTGTCCCATAACCTGGTCCAGGCCATGGTGGATTAGCAATTAAAACCTTCATTTAGCCCCCAAATTTAAAAATCAATAACTATTGTTAATTCCATTTACTTTTTAAATCTTACTAAATAATATAAAAAAATGAAAATTAAGTTCGCTATAATTGGAACTGGAAATATAGCTCATAAGCACGCAAAAGCAATAATGTCCATAAAAGATACAGAATTAGTAGCTGTATATAGTAGCGCAAAAGAAAGAGCTGAAAATTTTGCACATAAATATAAAATAAAAGAATACACAGATTATAAAGAATTGTTAAAAAATAAAGAAATAACTGCAGTTGACATTGTAACAATAAACAATTTGCACGCAGAATTAGGAGTACTAGCAGCAAAATCAGGTAAGCATATTTTAATAGAAAAACCAATTGATACCTCTGTAGAAAAAGCAGATGAATTAATAAAATCATGCAAAGAAAATAATGTAAAATTAAGTGTGGTCTCACAGCATAGGTTTGATTATGCTGTACAATGGGCAAAAAAAGAAGTAGAAAAAAATACATTAGGAGACTTAAATTTGGGAAATGTTTCAATAAAATTGAACCGGTCTAAAAATTATTATGAATCATCAGAGAAATGGAGAAAACTAAATAAATTTGCAGGCGGCGGAGTTTTAATAATGCAGGCAATTCATTATATTGATTTGTTATTATGGTTTTTTGGTGAAGTAAAAAGTGTTTATGGAAAAATAGAAACAAAAATGCACGATATTGAGGGAGAAGATACTGCTGTTGCTATTATAAAATTCAAATCCGGGGCTGTTGCAACAATTGAAGCAACAACTGCATCAATAAAAACATTAAAAGATAAATTTGAAATACATGGAACAAAAGGGTCTATAATTCTAGAAGGAACAAAATTATATAGCAAGATAAAAACCATTAATACTGAGAAAAACCAAGTTAAAAAAAGATTATTAAGTTACTTTAAGCTTAAAAACGGGACAATTAAAGATCAAATCCAGGATTTTAATAATTCAATAATATATAGTAAGGAGCCATTTGTCACTGGTTATGATGGAAAAAAAGCATTGGAATTGATATTATCAATTTATAAATCATCTGAATTAAATAAGGAAATAAATTTAAATTAAAATATTAATAGGATTTTAAAATGAAGATAGGAGTTATAGGCGCTGGAATATTTGGAGTAACAGCAGCTTGGAAATTGGGAAGTTTAGGTTATAATGTGGATTTATACGAGCGTGAAAAGGATATTTTGCAGGCTGCTTCTGGTATAAATCAATATAGGCTTCATATGGGTTATCATTATCCAAGAAGTGATGAAACAGCCATAGATTCAAAAATCGGTTCAAAAAGTTTTCAAGAAGAATATGGTGGTTGTATAGTAAAAAATACAGAAAACTTTTACTGCATATCAAAAAGAGACAGTCTTACATCTAAGGAACAATTCATGGAATTTTGCAGTCGCCACAATTTGCCGTTTAAAGAAGAGCACTGCCGTGTTGTAAATAAAGATTCAATAACAGCATCATTAAAAGTAGAAGAAAGTATTTTTGATTTGGAAAAATTAAAATTAATTTGTAAGGAAAAATTAAAAACACATAAAGTAAATTTAATATTTCAAGAAGCTGATTTTAATTCTCTTCAAAAGTATAACATTGTTATTTATGCCCTTTATGCCAATAGTAATTTGCCTTTCCAAAACAAGCCCAGATTGCAAAAAAATCTCCAATTTGAATTATGCGAAAAACCAATAATTAAATTGCCTGAAATTTACAAAAATCAAAGTATAGTAATTTTAGATGGCCCATTTATGTGCATAGACCCGTTGGGAAATACAAGTTATCATGTAATGGGTAATGTTGTTCATGCTATCCATAAAACAAATATAGGGAAAACCCCAGAAATACCATCAGAATTTAAGTCATTATTAAATAAAGGCATTATAAAAAATCCGCCAGTAACAAATATAAATAAATTTTTCGAAGTTGCTAAAGAGTATTTTACAGATATTGAGAAGGCAGTTCATATAGGATCTATGTACACAGTTCGTACAGTATTCCCAAATAGAGAACACGATGATGCAAGGCCCACAATAGTTCAAAAAATTTCTGATAAAGAATTTTCTATATTTTCTGGAAAAATAGGTACCTGTATTTTGGCAGCAGATATATTATGCAATGACATAAAAAAAATGCAAACTGCAGTTATCAAGTAAATTTATCATAAACTTCAAAAATTCTTTTTCTTACAATTTTAAAGCTATATTCTTTAATGCATTTTTCTCTGGCCTTTCTTCCATCATTTAATCTTAATCTTTTATTTTCAGCATATTCTAAAATCCCATTCTTTAATTGTACAGCATTATTCGGTTCTATTACCTTTCCGCAATTATTTAATGCTATAGGAATATCAGCAACCCCAGTTGCAATAATTGGTTTAGCCATAGACATCATCTCAAATACTTTATAAGGCATTTGTTTCATTGCTGATGGATTGTTTTTTAATGGTATGGCAATTATATCTGCAGCAGAAATATAATAAGGAATTTCGTTGTGCGGCTGGTAATTTTCAACTATAATTCCCTCTTTTTTTCTTAGCTCACTTGCGAAAGGATTGTCATTGCTTGCTCCTACAATCATTAATTTAATGTTCTCATTTTCTTTTCTTGCTTCATCAATAGATTGGATTAATTCAAGTATTCCCTTATGTTTTCTCGGTGTTCCAGTAAAAGAAATTAAAATATCATTTTTTTCAATTCCATATTTGTCTCTGATTTTTTTTGCATTATATTTATCAGGGTCAAATAAGTCTGTGTCTGCTCCAGAAGGTATATATGTTCCCCCAAACATTTTTTGTAAAACTAAGGCATCAACTATTATTCTGTCTGAATAGTTTCTTAATTTTTCTAAAATTTTCTTTGAAAAATAGCTTTCAGGCATGTAAAAGTCAACTAAGCAGAATTTAACTAAATCAATTGGGTTAAAAGAGAAATAATTGTCAAGCACATATTGGCTCTCCCAGTCATCAATATCCAAAATAATCTTCTTGTTTTTTAATAATTTTAAGATTAGTCCAGCCCCAAGACTGTAAAATTTTGGCTTAAAAACATGGACAATATCAGAATTAACATTTTTAAAAATATCATAAAAAGTTTTTAAATAAAAAGGAAATATCTTTTTCTCTCTGATTGGCTGGATATTCCATTCCTCATTTTTCAAAGGCTCATAAATTCCATTGGAATTAACTGGTCCTATTATTTTTGTTTCAAATTTCTCAGATAATATTTTTCCAAAAGGATATACTCTAATAAAAGGATTGCTTGATAAAGTGCTTGATATTAAAGTAGTTTTCATATTCTAAAATTAGAAAAAGACTAGTTAAAAAGGTTTTTAAGTGTATTTGTGTCATATTTCATGGAGTTTAACAAGTTGCAGGATTGTAAACAAAAACACTTGCTTGTTTGCATTTTTCTTGTTTCTGCTTCTTTGGAATTCCATAATTTTGCAAAATCATAATTATAGTCTCTTAAATCACCAAATGGCTTTGTAGGCTCACAAACAGCAACCTTGCCAGTTGGAAAAACAACCCCGTCATTTAAACCAGCCAGGCATTTTAAAGTTGGTTTCTCATGTTTTATCATGTCAATAGAATGCCTTAATTTTAAAACTTCAACTTTAGATGGTAAATCCTTTGCTTCTTTTGCAAGCCATTCATAAACTTCTTCCAGCTCTTCTGTTGAAGGTTGGTTAGAAATTTCAGGTTCATAATCCATCAAAATATCTTTTGGAACATCGTAATAATTTTTTCCAGTTCTCAGAACATTCGCTTTAAAATTTATTTTCAGTTCTTCTGTGACAAATTTAGCAAGAGGCTTTACTTCATGAATATTTGTTTTTGTCATTGTCAGATTCACAAATAAAGACAATTTAGAATATTTTTCTTCTAACTTTTTCAGTTCTTTGATTAAGCTAATGTCTTTATTCCAGATATCAGGAACCCTTCTTATTTTATTGTGTGTTTCTTCTAAGCCGTCCAAAGAAACAATAATAGTTAGTCTCTTATTTGAATTTTCTCTTAATAATCTTGTTACTATATCCATTATCTTTGTTCCTAACAAACCATTTGTTACAATATTTATTCTCTTTGTATTGTTTATTTTATAAAAAGCAGTACAGATTTCATAAAGATCTTTTCTAATAAAAGGTTCACCCCCAGTTATTACCAGCATGTTCAATTGTGTTTTTAATGACTTAATCATGGTTTTAATTTGGTCAAGAGTCATTTCATCCTGTCTTTTATTCAGGTTTTTCCAGTAAAAGCAATGAGAACATCTTGCATTGCAGTAGTCAGTAGCATAAAAAATCATATTCTGCGGAGTCTGAAAATTATTTACTTTATTTAGTCTTACTTTATTTATTTGTTTAATAAATGGGTTTCTTATAGCTCCAGGAATCTTTCTAATTAATCCATACGCAGTCCTTTCAATAACAGAAAATTGATTTAATGAAGACATAGTAACTCCTTGCCTAAAAAATTCAAGAAAGTATATAAAATTAACTATAATTAACTAAAAAATTAGAAAATAATAAATTGTAAATTATAAAAAATCAAAAGGTTTATATACCACTATTTAGAAGTAAATATTATGAAAAGAAACGAAATTAGGGCGTTTGTCTTAGAAGACGAATCTATTTTAGCTAAAGTAATTCAAAGAAGCTTGGAAATATCTGGAATCAGAGATATTGACATTAGTTTGCATCAGGAAGATGCAGAAAACTTGCTTTTAAAAACACCCAAAAAAAATTATAATATAATGGTTTTAGATACTGATTGTCCTGAACCAGGATATGGCCCAAGGATATTGAAACTTGCAAGAAGTTTAAGTTATGATATTGATTTAGTAATAGCTAGTTCTGGGAATCAAGAAAATAAAAGATTATGGGTTGGAGAAAGTAAAGTTGATAAGTTTTTTCTAAAGCCATATACTATTAAAGATTTAATAGATGCAGTTAAAGAAAAATTTCCAGAAGCCTAAATTTTTATTTTTTCTGGTTTAATATTATCAATATACATCTTGTTCCAAATTTCAAACATTAACAAAGCCCAGATTCTTCTTGAATTGTCTCTTCTGTCAGAATTATGTTCATCAATAATTCTTTTAACATAGTTAGAGTTAAAGTAATCCCTCGCCTTGATATCATTTATCAGGGAAGTATTTACAAAATCTTTTAATTCATTTTTAATCCAGTGTTTTATCGGTACATCAAATCCTTGCTTTTTCCTTTCTAATATTTCTCTTGGAAGCATGTTAGAAAAAGCCTTTTTAAGAATATATTTATTTACATTATTCTTAATCTTTAAGTAAGAAGGTATGCTTGTAGCAATATCTATTACATATGTATCTAAAAATGGGCACCTGACTTCAAGAGAATTAAGCATGCTCATTCTATCTACCTTAACTAAGCAATCATCTAAAAGAAAAGTTTTCATGTCAGCATAAAGCATTTTATTTAAAAAAATATTGGAATTGCACTTCTTAAAATGATAATTTAAAACACTAAAAGAATTAGGCACTTCAGGATAATTTTTATATAATTCTCTTTTTTCTTCATCATTAAATATGTTAAGTTTGGAGATCCATCTTTCTTCTTTGTTTAAGTTGCTTAAATCACCTACTTTTTTGACTTTTCTGAAAAATGGCTTTCCTGTTTTTGAATAAAATAAATTTGAAGCCATGCTTATTCCATTTCTTAAAAAAAATGGCAATATTTTGTAGTATCTTATAGCTTTGTCTTGATCCCAATTATTATATCGGGTATATCCGGCAAATAATTCATCCCCCCCATCCCCGCTTAAAACAACTTTAACATGCTTCCTGGCTAAATTGCAAACATAATAAGTTGGCAAAGCTGATGGATCAACAAAAGGCTCGTCAAGTTGCCAGGCTATTTTTGGTAAATCATTAATTAAATTGACTCTTACATTAAACTCCTTATGGTCTGTATTGAAATGGTTGCTGACAATTTTCGCATATTTTAATTCATCAAAATCTTTTTCATCGAAACCTATTGAAAATGTTTTTACATTGCTTGTAAGATTAGCCATTAATCCAACCACTACACTTGAATCAATTCCACCAGAAAGCAAAGCCCCGAGCTGAACATCGCTTATTAATCTTGCATTTACGCTGTCTTTTAATATTTCAAATAACCTGCTTAAATAATATTTTTCATCGCTTTTAATTTCATTGAAATTAACATCCCAATACTTTTCTACATGTATTTCTTCATCCTTAAAAATTAAATAATGCCCTGGTTCAAGTTTTTTAATGCCTTTCAAAATAGTTAAAGGCGTCGGTACATAGCCAAAAGTAAGGTAATGATGCAAAGATTCTAAATTAATTTCTCTTTTAAATTCATTATCACAAAGTATGGCTTTTAGTTCAGAAGCAAAAATAAATCTTTCAGCATTGTCTGTATAATAAATTGGCTTCTTTCCCATCCTGTCTCTCGCAATAAATAATTTCTTTTCATTTCTGTCATAAATGCAGAAAGCAAACATGCCCCTAAATAATTTAACGCAGTCTTCTTTATATTCTTCATAAGAATGTACTATTACTTCAGTGTCAGTATTTGTAGAAAAAGTGTGCCCTCTTTTTTCTAGTTCATCTTTTATGTCTTTATAATTGTAAATTTCTCCATTAAAAACTACGCAAATTGTTTTGTCTTCATTAAAAATTGGTTGCTTTCCCTTCTTGCTTAAGTCTATTATGCTTAATCTTCTATGGCCTAGACTTGCAAATTTGTCTGTATAATAACCATAATCATCTGGTCCCCTATGCTCTATTCTAGTGCACATCTTTTTAATAAGTTCTTTATCATCAAAATTAAATCCGGATATTCCGCACATTTTGGAAAAATAAGGTAAAAGAAAGTTTATAAAATTAACATTTTTAATGCTTTTATGTCAAATACTGCATACATAGAAAAAATTGTAAAAGGAGCTTTCCTAGTTCTGGTTTCAATGATTTTGGGTAAATTATTTTCTTATTTATATGTTATCTTGGTTGCTACAAAGCTGGGTTCTCATGAATACGGTATCTTGAGTATTGGAATGGCAATATTGTCGTTTCTAAATGCATTTTCATTGCTTGGTCTGGACGAAGGTGTAATAAGATTTGTTTCTTATTTCAGGGGAAAAAATGATTTGGATTCAGCAAAAGAAACAATATATAAATCATTCAAGAAAGTTTTGAACACAAGTATATTTTTAAGTATTTTATTAATTGTATTTTCAGATTTTATATCAGATAAAGTCTTTAATGAATACAAATTAAGCCAGGTTCTTTTTTTTATGGCCCTAACTCTTCCTTTAACATCAACAGCGCAAATATTCTTATCTTCTTTCAGGGCATTCCAAAAGCCAGTATATGAAGTCTCAATAAAGGAAGTACTTGAAAAATCATCCCGCCTAATAATAACAGTTGTATTAATTGGTTTTGGGTTTAAGTTAGTTGGTGCTTTGTTAGGTTTCTTTTTGGCAGCACTAATAATGTTTCTCGTAGTTCTGTCTGTATTTAATGTAAAAATATTAAATATATTTGCTAAAGAAACAATATCAAAAATAAGCAACAAAGAATTATTAAATTACTCGCTGCCATTATTATTAAAAAATTTTATGTGGTTTATTATAGCCTGGACAGACTTGTTGATGATAGGTTATTTTAAAACAACTTCTGACGTCGGCATATACAATGTTGCCTTGCCTACTGCTAACTTAATTATTATTCCAGTATATGGAATAATGTACTTATTTTTTCCAATAATAAACGAGCTTGGTGGCGCAGGAAATTTAGAAGAAATAAAAAATATTTATAAGAGAATATCAAAATATATCTTGCTGGTTACTTTGCCGTTGTTCTTGATAATATCTGTTTTATCTCAAGATATTATTAGATTATTATTTGGGGAAGAATACATAAAAGCAGTTATTCCATTAATAATTTTGAGTTTTGGTTACTTTATTTATTCTTTAAGCGATATAAGCATGAATATATTATCTTCATTAAATAAAACTAAAACAATATTTGGAGTTATTGCCTTCTTTGCGATTTGCAATGGTATTATGAATTATTTTCTTATACAAACATATGGTTTGATAGGCGCGGCAATTTCAACATCAATTTCTTTCATAATTGGCGGAGTTTTAATGATAAAAGTATCTCATAAATATAGTAAAATGCACCCGTTTATGTTTAAATATAAAAAAATATTAGTTGCTTTTTTAATAACATCCATAATGGCAATTTTAATTAAAAGATATATGGGATTTTCTCCAGTATTAAATATAATAATTTTTATTATTTTAATAAGCATAGTTTATATCACTTTATTATTTAAATTAAAAATAATTGAGAATGAAGATATAGAGTTAATAAAGAATTTAAAAAAATATTAATTTTTAAATAAGTCCTCTAAAAAAACATCAAATTTTTTAAATTGTGTATTTATTTCAAACTCTTTGTATTTTAATTTGGCATTTTTTGACATTTTTTCATAGAATTCTTTGTCATCAAATTTATTTATCGCCCGAACCCAGGAATCAGAATTTAAATAATCATCTATAATAAAACCGCAGCCCCCAGCCTCTTCTTTTAACCCCCCTATTCCGCTTACAATAAAAGGTATTCCATTTGCCATAGCTTCAATTCCAACTCTTGGACATCCTTCTGGCCATATTGAAGGCACAATAATAAGTCTTGTTTCAGAATAGATTTCTTTCATATTTTTAATCCAGCCGAGAATTTTAACATTTTGTTTATTTAATTTATAATTATTCTTTCCAACTACTAGAAATTTCTTGTCAGGGAGCTTGCCAACAATTTCCTCAAAAATTTTTACTCCCTTGTGTAAATCCGGATTAATATAAGTAATATAATTTCCATTTGTATCAGATTTGTCAAGAAAAACAAAGGGTCTCAAAACTTCACATTTTACCCCGCAATATTTAAATGTAATATCACTTAAATAATGACTTGGTGCAATTACTAAATCAGCATTTTTAAGAGCTTTTTGAAATTGTTTAATAACCTTCAAGTAAAATGGATATTGAATTTTATAAACAAATAAAGAAGTTTTTCCTGGTTTATTGTCTTCAGGTTTGTAAGTCATGAAACCATCTATGCTTATATGAATATAACTGCGTAAAAAAGCAATAACTTTAATTCCGAATTTTTTTGCAATTTTAACACTTGCTGGAATTAAATAATCTTGGCAAATAATTAAGTCAGGTTTTTCTTTTTCAACAATATCAGTTAAAATTCTTTCAAATTTTTTATTAAGAAAATAAGAATTTATCCATAATCCTGGAAATTGTTTTGCATTCTGTGGATAAGACTTGATTTTTATGTTCTCTAAACTAGTTCCATTATAAACTGCAACAACATCATGCTCTTTAGACAAATATTCAAGTAAATTTAAAGCTGAGATATCTCCCCCACCCTCAAAAGGATACAAAGATTTGTTTGAATATAATATTTTCATTTTATTTAAAAAAACTAGCCCCATATTTTCCTATAATTCCATGATATATTCCTTTAAAAAAAGAACAAATTAAATTAAATTGTCCTCTTTTTACAAATAAAAGTAATTGAACAGGATAAACAAATAAAAAATTTATCAAAATAAAAAGTAAATATCTTAAAAATGAAACATGTTTTTTCATAAATAAATACCTGTTTCTGTTTAGGTGATAAACAGAAAACTTGCTTTTTTTACCGCCAAAACTACCATAAACCTTATGCCATACTTTAGCATTCGGATTAATAAAAACTTTATAGCCTGCTTTCATTGCTTTCAATAAAATATCTTCTGTTTCTACATACATAAAATATGTTTCATCATATCCTTTCAGCTTTTGAAATATTTCTCTATTAAACATAAGAATACAGGCATCAGAATATTCCCCGAATTTTAATTCTCTAATATTAGATTCATTTTTTAAAGGTTTTGCCAGTCCAGTATAAAAATTCATTTTACCACCAAAAGCATCAACTTTATTTCTATTATTAAAATTATAAATTGCCCCGCCTACAAAAGCAATTTTATCATCAGTCTCAATAAATGTTAACATTTCATTAACAGAATCCACATCAATGTTGATGTCTGGGTTTAAAAGTAAAACATATTTATTTTTTATAAAGCTTAAAGCCCTATTTACCCCGCCAGTTAACCCATGATTAATATCGCTTTTGACAAATTTAATTCCTTTAACATTTTCTAATCTGCTTAAATCTTCTTTGGAATTATTATCAAAAACTAAAATATCAAACTTATTGTAAGTTGATTTTTTTAGATTTTCAATTAATTCAAGCGTATCACTTGTACTGTTATAATTAACAATTAATATGCAAAGTTTTTTCATTCCAAACTTATATAAACTTTCATTTTTAAGCCTTTTTCTATGAAAATAGCTTATGTAACTGCATTTTATTACCCGACTATTGGTGGTGTAGAGCAGGTAGTTAAGGAATTAGCAGAACGTTATGTTAAACAAGGCCATGAAGTTCATGTGTTTACTTCAGACTGGAATAAAAATAAAAGAATAAAAATAAAAGAAGAAATAATCAATGGAGTAAAAGTTCATAGGCATTATCATATTTTAAGAGTTGCAAATTTCGCAACAGTTTTTCCTTCTGTTTTATGGTCTTTGTCAAAATATAAATTCGATATAATCCATACCCACGTTTCTGGCCATGCACATACTTTTTTTGGTTCTCTAATTGCAAAATTAACAAAAACACCTTTAATTCATACTACACATTGCCCATGGACAGATAGTTTCAGGTCTTTTACAGGAAAACTTCTAGTTAAACTATCTTACAAAACTTTAAACAAGCTGAGTTTTAAATGGTCAAATAAAATTATAGCAATTACTCCATGGGAAATTCCATTTATAGAAAAATACGGCGGAAAAAAAGAAAAAATAATTGTAATTCCAAATGGTGTGGATAATATATTTTTTAATAAAATAAAAAATAATAATTTCAAAAAACAATTTGGCATAAAAGACCAGATAGTCTTATTCTTCGGGAGATTAAACCCGACAAAGGGTCCTGATAAATTTGTATTGGCTGCCAAAGAAATATTGAAAGAAAATAAGAATATAAAATTTTTAATTGTTGGTCCTGATGAAGGAATGTTAAGTAAAGTAAAAGAATTAAGTAAAGATGAAGAAAATATACTTATTTTAGAACCAATAAGAGAAAAATCAAAAATAGCTGAGATGTACCAAGCATCAGATATTTACGTTATGCCATCATTTAGAGAAGGCTTACCTTTAACATTATTCGAAGCCTTAGCTTCTGGTTTGCCAATTATAGCTTCACCAGTAAATGGAATACCATTTGAAATAAAAGAGCCTGAAAATGGTTTTTTCGTAAATTACGGCGACATTAACGGATTAAAAGAAAAAATTATATTTTTATTAAATAATAAAAAGCTTTCAAAAGAAATATCTAAAAATAATATTGAGAAAGCAAAGAAATATTCCTGGGATTTAATTGCAGATAAGACAATGAGTTTATATAAAGAAGTTATAAAATCTAAGAATTAGGTTTGTAATATCCCGAAAGAATTATTACTAAGAAGATACTATAATAAATAAAAATATTGCACCCTAAATTTATAAAGTGCGAATATCTTAGGTCAAAAAATGATAAATATATTAATAATAAAACAAAGTGCATTAGGTGATGTATTAAGAACAACCTGCATACTTAGTGGTGTAAAAAGAAAGTATCCTAATTCAAAAATAGCTTGGTTTACAAAAAAAAGTGCTTTGGATCTAGTAAGAACAAATCCATATATCAACAAAATATTTCTATACAGTAAAGAAAGCATATCAAGATTAAAAGAATTAAAATTCAATATAGTGATAAATTTAGATGAAGATTATGAAGCCTGTTATTTAACAACCCATTTCTTAAATAAAAAATCAAAAGTTTATGGCTATTATATAAATAAGGAAAATAAAATTGTTCCATCTGTTTCAGCAAAATACTACTTTGATATGAGTCTTCTTGGAGAAAAGCCGAAAAATGACATATTAAAAAAAGCAAACAAAAAGACTTACCCAGAGCTTATTTACGAACTTGCAGAATTGGACTATAAAAAAGACCCGCCAATTTTAGTTTTGACAAAAGAACAAAAAAGATTTGCCCAGGATTTTCTAAGAAGATACAATCTAAAGAAAAATGATTTAATAATTGGCGTAAACACTGGTGCTGGCGAAAGGTGGCCATTAAAAAAATTGCCCATGGATAAAGCAGTTGAATTAATTCAAAAGCTGTACAAAGAATTAAACGCTAAAATAATTCTTTTTGGCGGTCCTGATGAAGTTGAAAGAAACAACCAAATAATATCATTATCAAAAATTCCTATAATCAACGCAGGCTGCGGCAATTATCTTTTTGAAATGGCTTCTTTGATGTCTGTTTGTAACACAATTGTAACAAGTGATTCATTGGGTCTTCATATTGCACTGGCTTTGAAAAGAAATGTTGTTGTATTTTTCGGGCAGACAGCACCCCAGGAAATAGAAATGTACAACCAGGGAATTAAAGTTTTTACTCCCTCAGACTGCGTCGGATGTTACTCTTCTTACGACGGCAGAACTCCAAATTGTATGGATGGTGTCCATGTAAAAGATTTATTTAAGGCAGTAAATGAAGTAAGAAAGCAGTCGATTACAACCATTATTTTGGCAGAAAATATTTTAGAAAGTGAAAAAACAATTAATTCTATATTAAAACAAAAAATAAATATTCCTAATGATATAATCGTTGTCAGTAAAAACAAGGAAATAAAAAAATTAAATAAAAAAGAAATTAAAATAATAATTGACCAGGGGGCTGATTATAATTTATTGGCAGCTGGATTAAAAGAAGCAAGAAATAAATTAATAATAGTAACAACAGACAAGGCAGTTCTAGAAACTAACTCCATTAATGAAATAATAAAATCCTTTGAAGATCCGGGAGTAGGCTGTATAACTGGAAGACCTTTGTCCTTAAATTCAAAAAATAATATATTTGGTTATTGGTCTCATCTTCTTTTGGATGCTGGTGCCCATAGAATAAGAAAAGAATTATCATCCAAAGAGCAGTTCTTAGAATGTTCTAATTACTTGTTTGCTTTTAAAAATGGTTTTGTCAATGATATACCTTCAAATATTGCAGAAGATCATATAATTCCGTATATCTTTTGGAAGAAAGGATATAAGGTAAAATATGTTGAAAATGCAAAAGTTTTCATTAAAAATCCTATGACTTTAAATAATTGGCTTGATCAAAAAACAATTAATGCAAGAAAGCATGAAAATTTATTAAAGCATTTGAATATAAAAGAAAATTTAAAAGTAAAATCTTTCACAAATGAAATAATAAAAGGAACTATATCTGCTCTGTCTTATCCTAAAACAATTAAAGAACTTTACTGGACAATATTATTATTCTTCGCAAGATTAACAATGTGGTTAAATGTAATAATAAAAAAATAAATCAATGTCTAATGAAAGTAACAGAAATAAGCGGATGGTGGACTTATACCGAAACTCACGAAAGTCTTCATAAAGCGAATAATCTGGTACATGAAAAAAAATCAAAAAGTGTAATCACAGAAATATTTATAAGCGAAATAGTAATTAACTATAGTTTAGAGTCAAAATGAAATTTTTATTCTTAGCTTGGAAACATCCTGTAGAACCTTTGGGTATTCTATACATTAGTAGTATTCTTAAAAAATATAACCATAAAACGAAAATAGCAGTAATTGGTGAAGATGATTTAAATCAGGCTGTTGCAGCATTTGGTCCAGACGTAATAGCTGGTTCTGTAATGACAGGTGGTCAGACAGAATTTCTAAAAATTATAAATGAATTAAAAAGTAAATTCAAGTTCTTATCTTTAATGGGTGGATCGCATCCAACATTCCATCCACAAGTAATTGAAGAAGAAGGCTGTGATATAATAGCACAAGGAGAATGTGAAGAAGCAATAGCAGAGTTAGCTAACAATTTGGAAAAGAATAAGCCAATTACAAAAATAAAAAATCTCTGGGTAAAAAAAGATGGAAAAATTTACAAAAATGAAATAAGAAACTTAAATGAGAATATTGACACATTGCCTTTTCCAGACAGAGAAGTTGCATATGAGCATAAATTATGGAGAGATGAACCAATAAGACATTTCATTGCTTGCAGAGGCTGCGCCTATAAATGCTCATATTGTTTCAATTCAGCTATAGATAAGATATATGGTGGAAAGGGAAGGTGGGTTAGATGGAGATCAGTGGATAATTTAATTGCTGAAATCAAAGAAGTAATAAAAAAATACGGCGGAAAAGTAGTTTATTTTCAGGATGATATTTTTATTATGAATAAGCCATGGTTAAAAAACTTTGCTGAGAAATATAAAAAAGAAATTAATCTCCCATTTCATTGTCATGTTCGTCCTAATTTAGTTGATGAAACTTCTGCTAGGTTGTTAAAAGAAGCTGGTTGCTACTCTGTGCATATGGCATTGGAAGCTGCTGATGATTATATAAGAAACGTAATTATTAAAAGAGAGATGGATAAAGAAACAGTTTACAGAGCAGCTCGTTTATTAAATCAAAATGGAATAAAAATAATGCTCCAAAATATTCTGGGTTTGCCTGAAAGTAGTCTGGAAACAGACTTGGAAACATTAAAAATGAATATTGAATGCAAGCCATTATATGCTTGGTGTTCTATTTTCCAGCCATATCCAAGTTTGCCGTTGACAGATTATGCAGCAAACAGGGGTTTATTGGAAGGAGACTATAAAGATATAGGACCAAAATTCTTTGAAACAACAATAGTTAAATTAGAAAATAAAAAAGAAATAGAACACTTGCAAAAATGGTTTGCAGTAGCTGCATCACATCCATTCTTATTAAAATCAGGTTTATTAAAATTAATAATTAAAATGCCAAACAATAAATATGTTAAAAACTTTTACAAATCAGTTTACAATAAATATAGAAGTTATAAAGACAATCAATTATATGGGATTAAATTAGAAGGTTTGTCATAAAATTATTCATAAGTTTTAATCTCTAACCATCTGGGGTTGTTAATACTCCAGTTAATTGTTTTGGTTAATGATTGTTCAACAGCCATGGGAATATTCCAGCCAAGTTCTTTTAATTTTGTTCCATCCAAAGCATACCTTAAATCATGACCTGGTCTGCTTGAATGAAAATCTACCATTTCATAATTTAATTTTTTTCCTAAAGTATTTGCAATAAATTGTGCAAGTTCTAAGTTGTTGATTTCTTTTTCACCGACAATATTATACTTATCCCTATTCTTTGCTTTTTCAAGTAAAAACATTATAGCAGAAGCAACATTTCTGGCATGTATCCAAAATCTGCTTCCTGCTTTTATTTTAGTTGGATCAGAATGAATTAAGATTTTCTCATTATTTAATATTTTATTAATTGCCATTGGAACAAATTTCTCAGGATGTTGTCTTTCTCCAAATACATTCATCGTATGAGTAATGAAAATAGGTAATCCATATGTATTTGCATAAGCTAAAGCTAATTCTTCACCTCCAGCCTTGGTTGCTGAATAAGGGTTTGTTGAATTATACCTGTCCCACTCCTTATAGTTAGTGCCTTCTGGTGCAGGTCCAAAAACTTCATCAGTTGAAAAATAATTTATCTTTTTGACATTTGGTAATTTTCTTGCTAAATCTAAAATTCTCATAGTGCCAATAACATTTGACATTACAAAAGGTTCTGGGTTAATTATGCTATTGTCCACATGCGTCTCAGCACCAAGATGGGCAATATAATCAATGTCTCTTAGTTCTTTCACTATTCCAGGTTCTATTTGTTTGGTAAAATCCGTGGTGAATATAAAAACCCTGTTGCCATCAAAAACATTTATGTCTCTTAGTCTGTCCAAACCCCCGCTGGCATAATTTAATTTGTCAAGAACAATAATATCCCAGTCAGTACTAATTAATAAATGATTTACAAAATGATGTCCTATAAATCCAGCTCCCCCAGTTATAAGAATTTTTTTCATTTTAACATGGTCTTCATAAGATATTATTAAAGTTTATTATTTTGTAGAAATCATGTATAGTTAAAAAAGCATTAATTTATAACTTTTCCATTCTCATACACAACCATTTTTCTATTTCTCAGTTCCTTAAAAAAAGACTCTGTTGGAACAATAGCTTCTGGGGCATAGCTTCCTTTTTCTTTAATAATATCATTTTTTACCATTTGAGCCATGATACTTGCAGGCATTCCAGTATCAATATTGCACCCAGCATCACGCCACCCGTCTAGTGTTGGAACAATGCATTCCATTGAAATTGTTTTCTTTTCACTATTTCTGCTTCCTGTAATTTTAACCCATAAATTTTCTTCTTCTGTATATCCTTTGGGAATTTCAATTTTTTTCAGAAGTTCAGTTAAAAAATCTACAGGAATTATTTTTGAGCCATTGAATAAAATTTCTTCTTTGCTAGCTAGGCCTAAATCTATCATAGCCAGTATTATGTCAAATGAATGCTGTGGAAATCCAGCATAAAATTTAACATTTTTTACTCCCTTGCTTTTAAAGTATTTATAAAAAGTGTAAGTTTCTGGGTGTCTTACAAAAAACTCTTTTTGCTTTCCTATTTCTCTATGATGGTCAACAATAACAGAATCTAAAGGTGTTTTATTAATAAATTTCTTATTTTCGATTATAGGTGCTGGATCAGTAAATTCCTCAATTATGCTTTTTATTGAAAAGGGAACTACAAATTTTTTAATATTTGAATCCCAGCTAAATCCAACATTTATTGTATCTATCTTGTCTAATTTCTCTGCAGCATGTTTAAGCATTACATTCCCAACCCCAGGTACAGACCCGCACCCAGTTATAGAAACAAGATCTCTGTTTTGTAATAAAGAATGTAATTTAAATTGTTCTTTAGTCATCCATATTTCTGATCCCAGATCCAAACAGTTTGCCTTTGCTTTCATCGAAGCTTTCAAAGCAGTTAAATTAAAATCTCCCTCCATGCAGTTTACAACAACATTTGCTTTTGCTCTTTTAATTACATTTACAGCATTGCTAAAATCCCTTATATCAACATATTGAAATGAAGTTTTTTCATATTTATTTAAAATAGATTCTATTCTGGACTTATCTCTTCCGCACATTAAAACAGAATACCCGTTTTCTATCAAATCACGTGTAACTATTCTGCCCTGAATTCCAGTAGCTCCTAAAACTACAAAATCATACCTCATTTTTATATTTAGTATATAGACTTGAATATAAAAACCTTTATATACGCGTAATTTTTCTTAAAATTCACCCTTTACTGTATATATTAGGCCACTGATTCTAGAGGTAGATATATAAATAATTAGGTAAAAAACTAAAATGTCAAAGTGGAGT
Source organism: Candidatus Woesearchaeota archaeon (assembly GCA_964513145.1). Lineage (GTDB taxonomy): Archaea > Nanobdellota > Nanobdellia > SCGC-AAA011-G17 > JACPIM01 > JAGWAC01. Next base: position 73,521 of record CAZELK010000001.1, on the reverse strand, counting down.
CATCCAAGAAGAGGAAGCCTGCAGGTTTGGCCTAGAAAGAGATCTAAAAGACCTTATGCTAGGATAAGAAACTGGGTCAAAAGAGAAGAATCAAAACTCTTGGGTTTTATAGGGTATAAAGTAGGCATGACTCATGCAATAGTCAAAGACAATACACAATTTTCAATCACAAAAGGGCAAAATATTTCAATCCCAATTACAATTATTGAATGTCCCCCTTTAAAGCCTCTTTCTTTACGATTTTACAAACAAAATTTTGACGGTTTAAAAATTGTTTCTGAAGTTTTTTCAAAAAATATAGACAAAGATGTTAGAAGAAGAACAAGTTTTAGTAAAAAAAATAATGAAATACCAAAAGAATTTGATGATGTAAGGCTCGTTGTTTACACAAAGCCAAGATTGACAAAAGTAGAAAGAAAAAAACCAGAAATTATCGAAATTGGTGTTGGTGGAAAAAGTTTAAATGAAAAACTGGAATTTTTGAAAAATATTTTGGATAAAGAAATAAAAATAAATGATGTCTTCAAAAACAATCAAATGATTGATATTCACGGAGTAACAAAGGGAAAAGGATTCCAGGGTACAATAAAGAGATTTGGAGTTAAAAGATTAAGGCATAAATCCAAAAAGAAAGTTCGTGGCATAGGTACTATGGGTCCATGGAACCCGCATAAAGTAAGATACTCAGTTCCAAATACTGGAAAAATGGGTTACCACCAAAGAACAGAATATAACAAATTATTGTTAAAAATAAATGACGATGTAAAGAACATAAATCCAAAAAGCGGTTTTCACAAATATGGAACAATAAAGCATAATTATATTTTTATTAAAGGTTCATTGCCAGGTACAAATAAACGAGCAATAATATTAACTGAGCCTGTAAGAGCTCCAAAAAGAACAGAACAATTTGAAATATTAAATTTAAACATAAACAATGAAAGCTAATATATACAATACACAGGGAAATAAAACAGGAAACATTGACTTGCCTATTCAGTTCAATGAAAATATTCGAACAGATCTGATTGAAAGGGCATTTTTGGCAATTAGGGCAAATAAAAGACAAAGTTATGGTTCATTTCCCCATGCAGGTGAAAGAGTATCTGCAAAATTATCCAGAAGAAGAAGAGACTACAAAACTTCTTATGGTAAAGCAATGTCAAGAGTGCCAAGAAAAACAATATGGAAAAGAGGTCGTCAAATGGGTTGGATCGGGGCATTTGCTCCTGGAATGTATAAAGGTCGACGTGCTAATCCGCCTAAAGGATCTAAGATTCATAAAGAAAAAATAAATATCAAAGAAAATAGAAAAGCAATAAGGTCTGCATTGGCTGCAGTAGCAAGTGAAAAATTCGTTAAGGAAAGAGGCTATGAATTCAAAGAACTTCCTTTGATTTTAGACAATGATATTTATAATTTAAATAAAACTAGTGAATTAATAAAATTATTAACCAAAGTTGGCTTGGAAAAAGAATTAGAAAGATTGCAAACTAAAAAAGTAAGGGCAGGTCAGGGAAGCAAAAGAGGTAGAAAATACCAAAATAAAAAAGGCCCGTTATTTGTATTGGGAAAAAACAGCCATGTTGTGAAAATTCTAAAATCAATTAAAGGTTTTGATTGTATACTTGTAAATAACATAAATGTTGAATTATTGGCTCCTGGAGGAATGCCAGGAAGATTAACTTTTTTTGCAAAAGATGCTATAAATATGCTTGAAGATAAAAAATTATTCTTGGATAAAAAAATTTCAAAAGAAAATAAAGTCGAAATTAAAGTACCTAAAAAAGAAGTTCAAATTATTAAAGAAAATGTTAAAAAAACAGCAGGGAAAAAGATAAAGAAGTAAAATGGAACAAACTGAAATTTTAAAATATCCTGTATCAACTGAAAAATGTTTAAAGATAATGGAACAGGAAAATAAAATAGTTTTTATAGTTGATAGAAAAGCAAAAAAACCGGAAATAAAAAAAGCTGTTGAAGAAATGTTCAAAGTAAAAGTAAGCAAGGTAAACACTTTAATTGGTGTTGAAGGAAAAAAAGCATTTATAAAATTAACAAAGGATTTCAATGCCATGGATATGGCAACAAGATTAGGTTTAATGTAAAATGGGAAAGAGAATAATTCAAAGAAGGCGTGGAACTGGTTCGCCAGTATATAGATCTAGTTCACACAAGTATAAAGCTGATGTAAAATATAAAAAATATGATAAAAATGAGTCTTTAGTCAGGGGGAAAATAATTGATATAATAAAATGCCCTGGGCACACAGCACCATTAGTAAAAGTTTTGTATGATAATAATGAAGAATTATTTTTAATTGCTCCTGCAAACATAAGGGTAAATGACCAAGTTGAAAGTGGTTTAAACTCATCTTTAAACACAGGAAATACTTTGCCTTTAAAATCAATTCCAGAAGGAACATTGATTTATAATTTAGAAAGTTTCCCAGGTGATGGTGGAAAATATTGTAGGGCAGCAGGAACTTTTGCTAAAATTTTAAGCTCAACAGCAGAATCTGTATTAATAGAATTGCCTTCTAAAAAACAAAGAAAATTTTTGCCAGAATGCAGGGCAACAATAGGCATAGTTGCTGGTCATGGCAGAAAAGACAAGCCATTTGTTAAAGCTGGTAAGAGAATGCATTACATGAGAGCCAGAAATAAATTATATCCAAGAACATCTGGTGTAGCTATGAACGCATTAAATCATCCCTATGGTTCTGGTCGTGGAAGGCATCACTCAAAAATAAAAGTTGTTGGAAGGGGCACACCGCCTGGAAGAAAGGTTGGTAAAGTTGCAGCAAGAAGAACAGGAAGAAAGTAAATGGCTAAAGAGTTAATGTATAAGGGAAAAACTGAAAAAGATTTCAAAAATATGAGTGTAAATGATTTTATGTTAATTGCAAATTCAAGACAAAGAAGACAATTAAAAAGAGGATTCACAGATCAGGAAAAAAAATTCTTAAATAAAGTTAAAAAATTCAAAGATGGTACATATAAAAAGATCGTCAAAACTCACTGTCGGGATATGCCTGTGCTTCCTGAATTTTTGGGATTAATAATTCATGTTTATAATGGAAAGGAATTTGTCCCAGTCCCTATAACAGTAGAAACATTAGGGCACTGCCTTGGTGAATTTGCTCTTACAAGAAGAAAAGTACAGCATTCAGCACCAGGTATTGGTGCAACAAAATCAAGCGCAGGAGCAGTAAGCAAGAAGTAAAATGGAAGAAAAAGACTTAGTCAAGGTTTCTGGATTTGATTTGCCTATCTCAACAAAGCATGCAATAGAATTATGCAGCTTCATAAAAGGAAAAAATATTTCGAAGATAAAAGCAAAATTAAACATGGTCCTGGATGAAAAATTTGTCGTACCTTTAAAAAGATTTAAGCATAAAAGAGGTCACAAAAAAGGACATTTGGGTCCAGGTTTTTATCCTAAAAAAGCATCAAAGCACTTCCTTAATTTGCTAAACACATTAGAAGGAAATGCAAAAAATAAAGGGTTCAATGTTGAAAAATTAATAATACAAAATGCATTTGCAAACAGGGCCCCAATCTCTTGGCATTATTCAAGACATAGGGGAAGAAGAATGAAAAGGAGTCATGTTATTATATTGGCAGAGCAGGAAAAATGATAGAAAGACAATTTGTTAGCCAGAAAATAAAAGAATTTCAAGTTCAAGAACATATAAAATCTCAATTAGTTGGAACTGGATTCTCCCACATAGAAATACAGAGAACACCCCTTGGAGAAAAAGTAATAATTTTTACAGCTCGTCCTGGTCTTGTAGTTGGTAGAAAAGGAGAGAACATAAAAAAACTTACAAATGTATTGAAGAAAAGATTCAAAATGGAAAATCCCCAGATTGAAATTGGGGAAATAGAAAGCCCTATGTTAGACGCTTATTATGTCGCTGACAAAATATCAGCTACATTGGTAAAGTTTGGTTCTAAAAGATTCAAGTCAATTGGATACAAAACATTGCAGGACATTCTTGATCATGGCGCATCAGGAGCAGAAATAGTAATTTCAGGAAAAGTCCCTAGTGCCAGGGCAAGAAGCTGGAGATTTAAAGCTGGCCATTTAAAAAAATCAGGGGATATTTCAGCTAATCAGATTAAAAGGGCGATAGCAACAGCAAACCTAAAATCCGGAACTGTCGGAATTAAAGTTAGTATAATGACCCCAGATATAACATTGCCTGATAGAGTATATATAGTAGATAAAAATGCAGAGCTTGTTTTAAAAAAAGAATCTGAAAAAACTGCAGAAGAAATAAAAATCGAGGATACAAAGGCAGTTGAAGAACTTAAAGAATTGGTAAAAGAAGAAAAGCCAAAAAAGACTCGTGCCAAAAAAACAAAAGAAGTAAAACCAGAAAGTAAACCACACCAATCGCATCAAGATGCGGGGCATTTATAACTATGCTTAACTTCAATTCATCATACGGAAATTGTAGATGCTTTGGCATCATCACATGTTATAGTTGGCTTGTTTACAAAAGCCAAGCTCATTTTACTCGTGTAGAGTTGAGCTATGTTCCTTGCTCCGTTAATGTCGGAATTCAAGGAATGATTACAAGTATTGCACTTGAAAAAACCATTGTGTCTAGAGGTATCTAAATTATGACATCTGTTGCAAGTTTTGGAAGTATAAGCAGGATTAATATAGACAACCCTAATTCCTTTTCTGAAAGCTTTGTATTCAATAAAGCTTCTCAACTGGAAGAAAGCCCATTTATGAATCCACTTATTGTATTTAGCAGTCTTTCTGATATTAACCAAATCTTCCATTACTATAACATCTCCTTGATCCAATGGTTCAACAATACTTTTACTGATGTTATGATTAGTCCAAGCCATCAACTTTCTCCATCTGCCAGAAATCTTTCTGAGTTTTCTCTTAGCAGATTTTGTGCATTTAGTTTGGATTTCACTAATCAATTTATCATGCCTGATCCTTTGTTGCTTAATCTTTTGTCCGAAGAATTTGTTGTCACTTGTCACAGCAAGATTATTTACTCCGAGATCAATACCAAGAACCCTGAATTGTTGATTAGGGACTTTTGTGCTGACCTCTTTGGAGAAACTGAAATTAAAAAAACATCTTCCCCTTTTGTCAATGTTCAAAATGCTTTCACAAACTCTCCAGTCCTGAAAATAAATTTGATAGCATTCAGGGATTTGGAATGGAATCTTGATCCTGCCCTTTATTGTAGAAAGACTCAAAATATTATTCTTGAAACTAGCACTCCTAGGGAAGTCATATTCCATGAAAGAGAAATTAATAATCGGTTTGGATTTGGCTTTTTTGACAATCCCACAGGCTTGTTTAATACATGCAATAGCCAGTTGACTTTGCAATCCACTTTCTTTAAGAGTTTTGTAAACAAAGGGATGCAATCTAATATTATTTTTAATCCTCAATTCCCAAGCAGAATTTACACAGAATTGCAGACCTTTTCTATAGAGGCTAATAGTTTCTATAATTTCAGGTCTAGTTTCAATCTTAATTTTTGCAGTTGCCCTAATCAACATCTTAATTATCAGGATTTAAATATTTATAAACTTAACAAAGGGGCAATTCCTCCCCACAGCAAGCTGATGGGGTATCCTTGCCAATGAAAATAAGTGAAATAAAAGAACTAAGCGAGGAAAGTTTGAAAAATAAGTTAATAGATTTAAAAAAAGAACTCATAATATTGAATGCAAAAAGAGCCAGGGGAAGCACATTGGAAAAGCCAGCCCTAATAAAAAATACAAGAAGAACTATTGCAAGAATATTGACAATAGCTAAAATAAAGAGTCAAGCAAAAGACTCAGGAAAAGGTATGAAAAAGAATGAATGAAATCTGCTCAAAATGCGGTCTTCCTAGAGACCTTTGTGTTTGTCAGACAATAGCTAAAGAAGGGCAAAGGATCAAAGTCAAAATTGAAAAAAGAAAGTTCGGTAAACTAATCACAGTCATTTACGGAATAAACAAAAAAGAGATTGATTTAAAAGAGCTCGCAAAAGAGTTGAAAACAAAATTCGCATGTGGAGGAACAGTCAAGGGAGATACAATAGAGCTCCAAGGTGAGCACGCAGAAAAAACAAAGGAAGAACTTACAAAATTAGGTTTTTCATCAGATTCAATAGAAACAAGATAAAAATGGTTTTAAAAGATTTTTTGCGTGGCGAATTAATAGGGTTAAAAATGGAAGTAATAGATTCACAAAACAAGAACTTGATTGGGATTCAGGGCGAAATAATAGATGAAACTAAAAATACAATCAAGATAAAAAATAATGACAAAATAATGACAATACTAAAAAAACAAGTTACATTAAAAATTTCAAATGGAAAAAACGAAATACAAACTAATGGGGAATTATTAATAGGCAGGCCCGAGGATAGGTTAAAAAAATGAAAGAAAAACAAAAAAATATAGGAGTACAAGTAAAATTACCTATAAAGAAATGTGATGACAAGCATTGCCCATTCCATAGCGGACTTAAATTAAGGGGTAATTTGTTTACTGGAGAAATTACTAAAGTAAGTTCAGCAAAAACAGCACAAGTTGAATTTCCTAGGCTTCATTTCTTGCCTAAATATGAAAGATATGAAAAAAGAAAATCAAGAATACATGTTCATAGCACTCCTTGCATAGACATAAAAATAGGTGATATAGTAAAAATTATGGAATGCAAGCCAATTTCAAAAATGAAAAATTTTGTGGTAATAGAAAATGAAAGCTCTTAAGGCAAGAATAACAAAATGTTTGAATCATGGTAGTGTCGTAGAGACTTGTGATAATTCAGGCGCTAAAATAGTTAGGATTGTCTCAATAAAAGGTTCGAAAACAGTAAGAAGAAGAAAGCCTTCATGCGGTGTTGGGGATGAAATCTTGGTTTCTGTATTAAAAGGTGAAACAGAAATGAGAAAACAGGTTGTTCCTGCTATTGTAGTAAGGCAAAAAAAAGAATATCGGAGAAAAGATGGCACAAGAATAAAATTTGCAGACAACGCTGTTGTAATATTAAAAGATGATAAAGGTAATCCAAAAGGTACAATTTTCAAGGGACCTATAGCTAAGGAGGTTGCTGAGCGATGGCCAGCAATTGCAAAAGTCGCAAGCATTGTGGTATAAAATGGTAAAAACTCATATTCCTAATGATAAAGAAAGAAAAAATCTTGAAACTTTCTTGTCTGAGAGAAATTTAGATGTTGCTCAGTTGCCTCAAATAATGGGGGATGAAAGTTTCAACAGCCTTTTATTTGAATTAAGCAAATTAGGTATGTTTATTGACAGGGCAGTTAAAATTGTTAAAGAAACAAAAAATATAAGCCAGGCTGGTTTGATAATGGGAGTTGGAGCAAAAGTACAGAAAGATGTTGTTTATGGAGTAATGTTAAATGTATTTGGATTCAATTTAATAAGGGGCGGATATGGCGAAGCATTAAAGGATTATGTTATGATAAAATATGAAAAAGGGTTTAAAGAACTTGAAAGGAATTTGAGTGAATAAAATGAGAAATAAATTTTCAAGAAAATGGAAATCAAGCAAGCAGCCAAGAAAGCAGAGAAAATATGTCCACAATGCTCCATTAAATATTAGGCATAAATTCCTCTCAGCTCATTTAACTGAAGAATTAATAAAAAAATACAAAAAAAGAAATTTTCCAGTTAAAAAAGGAGATAAAGTAACAATTATGAGAGGGCAATTTAAAGGGACTTCAGGAGCAATAAATAAAGTAAGCATGAAAAAAATAAGAATTTACGTTGATGGTGCAGAAGTAATTAAAAAAGATGGCACCAAAACATTCTACCCCATACATCCGTCAAAAGTTATGATTAAGGAATTAAACCTGGAAGATAAGGAAAGAAAAAAAGCAATTGAAAGGATAGCAAAATGACACACCTGAAAAGAATAAATGCACCAAAAAGTTGGCCTATTGAAAGAAAAACAAATAAATTTATAACAAAGCCATCTCCAGGTCCCCACAAATTAGAAGAGAGTATGCCCTTAGGCGTAATATTAAGAGAAATATTAAAAATAGGAAATAAAAAAAGAGATATCAAACATATATTAAATAATAAAAATATTCTCATAGATAACAAAGTAAGAAAAGAATTTGATTTTGCTGTCGGTATATTAGACAGTCTTTCTATTCCGGAATTAAATAAGTATTATAGAATTATGTATAATAATAAGGGAAAATTAAATTTAATGGAAATAAATAAAGAAGAAACAGATAATAAAACTTGCAAAATAATTGGGAAAACAATTCTGAAAAAAGGCAAAGTTCAATTAAATCTTTATGACGGCAGAAATTTGATTGTGGATAAAGATTCTTACAAAGTTAGGGATTCATTAATTTTAAAGGATAAAAAAATTATAAAGCACTTGAAATTTGGAAAAGATTCTTTGGTATATTTAACTGGAGGGAAGCATATTGGTAACAAGGGAAAGATAATCGAAATAAAAAAATACCCAGGTATATCAAAAGATGTCCTTGTATTTAAAGTAGATAACGAAACTCACGAGACTCTTGCAGACTATGCTTATGTTTTAGAAAAATGAATATAATGAAAGAAATCAGGATAGAGAAAGTTACCTTGAATATGGGTACAGGCGGTCCAGGAGATCGGCTAGAAAAAGGATTAAAATTATTAAACAAAATAACTGGCATGAAAGCAGTACCAACAACAACTAACGAAAGAATTCCTACATGGGAAATCAGACCAGGACTGCAAGTTGGGTGCAAAGTGACTGTAAGAGGAAAAAAGGCAGAAGAATTATTGGGAAGACTATTAAAAGCAAATGTTGAAAATATAACTTCATTAAAATTTGATAATCATGGAAATTTATCCTTTGGTGTTCCAGAATATATAGATATTCCCGGCGTACCGTATGATTCAACTATAGGAATAATTGGGTTAAATGTTGCAGTCACATTGGAAAGACCAGGTTTTAGAGTTAAAAAAAGAGCCTTAAGAAAAAGAAAAATATCAGCAAGCCATAAAATAACAAAAGAAGAAGCAGTAAATTTCATTAATAAAAAATATAATTTAGGGGTAAACTAATGACAACAAGCAATTTTAAAAAAGTTTTTAAGCAGCTAAAAAATAAGCCTCACAAATTAAAGAAATACATAAAGCATAATGCTCCAAAAAAAAGAAGCGTTGGTGATATGTTAAAAAAATGTAGAAGATGTGGGAGAACAGGAGCTCATATAAGCAAATACAATCTTGAACTTTGCAGGCAATGTTTCAGGGAAATTGCAAAAAATATAGGCTTCAAAAAATACAGCTAAAATGTCAATGAATGATATATTATCAACTGCGTTGTCAAATATATACAATGCAGAAAAAATAGGAAAGCAGTTCTGTTTAGTTCGACCGATGTCAAAAACAGTTAAAGTAATCCTTGAAATTATGAAAAATAATAATTATCTTGGTGAAATAAAATATACGGAAAATAATAAAGGCGGTGTTGCTAAAATTGATCTTCTCGGGAACATTAACAAATGCGGACCAATAAAGCCAAGATACAATATAAAAAAGACAGGTTATGAAAAGTTTGAAAAAAGATATTTGCCTGCAAAAGATTTTGGTTTCTTGATAGTTTCAACATCAAAGGGCGTAATGACGCATAACGAAGCAAAAACAAATAATTTAGGGGGAAGATTATTAGCTTACTTTTATTAAATGGAAAAAAATGGACTTTCAGAAAATGTAGAAATCCCGAATGGGATAAATGTTAATGTAGAAGGAAGCACGATAAAAGTCAGGGGTTCTAAAGAGGAAATAATAAAAAAAATTAATAGTTCTCGCATAAAAATAAAAAATGAAAATAATAAATTAAATTTTTCTGTCGAAGGTTCTTCAAGAAAAGATAAGGATATTTTAAATACAATTGTCGCACACTTCAGGAATATGCTTGAAGGAGCAAACAGTACTTATACATATAAACTAAAAGTTTGTTCTGGTCACTTTCCAATGAATGTAACTGTAGACAAAGAAAAGGTAATTATAAAAAATTTCATAGGCGAGAAATTGCCAAGGGTTGCTAAAATAATACAGGGAGTCCAGGTAAAAGTTAATGGTGATATAATTATTGTAGAAAGCAATGATAAAGATAAGGCTGGTCAGGTATCAGCAAATATAGAAATTGCAACAAAAATACCGCATAAAGATCGAAGAGTTTTCCAAGACGGCATTTTCCTGGTAGAAAAAGCAGGAGAAATAATAAAATGACACTAGCTAAAGTTTTAGATAAGTCATGTATGTTTGAAGAACTTAAAAAAGAATTCAAAGGTAAGTTAGCTGATGTTGGAAAATTATTTAATTTAAGCAAGGATGAATATGAAAAAGTAAAAACAAAAACGCCATTGTTAACTGGATCGTATATAAATCATGGAAGAGAAACAGCAATTTACATAGGATTCGATGGTGTCGAAATAGGCACTTATAATCCAGTATTTCAGGGAGCAAGTTTCAAATTTTTGCCAGGATTAAAAGGTGCAAGATTAACTGAAGTTGTAAAAAATCATGAATCTATTCAGTATTTAAGAACACTGCTGGGTTTTGAACACAATTCTCCAGAATCAATGCTGGAGAAGATATCAAAATTAGAAAATCCGGAAAAAGTTATAATAACTGATATTCCAGAAAGAAAATACGGAACAATGGGAATTATTTTTATACAATATCTGGAAAATAAATTAGTTATAGATAATACAGATAAGCCGCATACAATTTTTGGTTACCCATTAGTTTTAGAGGAAACAAAATGAAATCAGCATCAGAATTATTGGAAATAAGAAAAGAAATCAAGAACAGAAAACCTAAATTTACCAGGCAGGAATATCCAGCTAGAAAAAATCTTAAATTAACCTGGAGAAAGCCAAAAGGTATCCATTCAAAAATGAAAGATAAAAAAAGAGGCAAGAAAATTCAGCCAAGCGTTGGTTGGAAATCTCCAAGATCAGTCCGCGGTTTAAGTAATGATGGGTTAAAATTAATCCAGGTTAATAATATAAATGATTTAAGTAAAGTAACAAAAGAGAATATTATAGTTCTAAGCAGATCTTTCGGAAACAAAAAAAGAATAGAAATATTAAAGAAAATAAAGGAGCTCAGGTTAAAAATACTGAATATTAAGGATATTGACAAAGCAATTAGCGACTTGGTAAATAAATTCCAGGAAAGAATAAAAGAAAAGAAAGAAAAATTAAAAGCAAAGACAGCAGAAAAGAAAAAAGTAGAAGAAAAACCAAAAGAAACTAAAAAAGAAGAACAAAAAATTACAGAAGAAGAAAAGAAGGTCAGAGAAAAAGAAGAGAAAAGGAAAGTCTTGGAAGGTAAAGCATGAACTTAAGTGTACAAAAAAGAATAGCAGCAGACATTCTCAAGTCTGGTGAAAATAGAATTAGTTTTGATACTGCAAGATTAAATGAAATAAAAGAAGCTATTACTAAATCAGATATTAGAAATTTAATCAAGGACAGAGCCATTAATTTAAATCAAATTAACGGGATTTCATCATTTAGGTCAAATAAATTAAAAACTCAGAGACGAAAAGGTAAAAGGCGTGGTCAGGGTTCAAGAAAAGGTACCAAAACAGCTAGGCTGGAAAGAAAGAAAATTTGGATGATAAAAGTAAGAGTCCAGAGAAGGTTTATTAGATTATTAAAAGCAAAAAAATATCTTTCTGTTCAAAATTACAGAATAATGTACAAGATGATAAAAGGAAATATGTTTAGGAGTAAGAGACACTTAAAATTATATTTGGATGAAAATAATTTAGTGAAAAAGAAAGATGCAGTATAAAAGAAAAGCTTTGGGAAAAACAGACTATAGAAGAAGATTAAAATTAATTAAAAGCAGGGAATTACGTTTAGTAATAAGAAAAGCATTAAAAAACTTGACAGCACAAGTAATTGAATACAATGAAAAAGGTGACAAAGTTCTTTTATCAGCTTCAACACAGGAATTAGTTAAAAAATATAATTTAGGCATGCCAAAATCAAATACCCCTGTTGCTTATTTGCTTGGTATTTTAGTAGGTAAAAAAAGTATTAAAAAGGGAATTAAAAAAGTTATTTTGGATATTGGTATGTATAGAAATGTAAAAGGTTCAAAGATTTATGCTGTTTTAAAGGGTGCTTTGGATTCTGGACTAAATATTCCACATGACAAAGAATGTCTCCCATCTAATGACAGAATACTGGGGAAACATATTATGGATTACAAAAAAAACAATGCACAAATTAAGAGTTATAAGATTAATATTTCAGATTTAGGAAAGCATATAAATGATATCAAGGAAAAAATACTTAAGAATTAACCACTTTTAATAAGAAACAAATGGAAAAAACGAAATTGCCTGAAAGCGAAGAAACAAAATTAGAAAGTACTACAGAAGCAGCAGTCTTGCCTGTTGTAGAAGAAGAATTGCCTTTGGGCGTAGTTGTTAAAGAAGAAGTTTCTAGTTGGAAACCGAAAACTACATTGGGAAAATTGGTTAAAGAAGGTAAAATCACAAATATAGATCAAATTCTTGATAATGGTATGAAAATTCTGGAAGCACAAGTTGTTGATCTTTTAATGCCAAACTTAGAAGTTGACTTTATAATGGTTGGTCAAAGCAAAGGTAAATTTGGCGGCGGTAAAAGGTCTATTTGGAGACAAACCCAGAAGAAAACAGCAGAAGGTAACAAACCGAAATTTGCTGCATTAGCTATAGTGGGTAATAAAAATGGTTATATTGGTATAGGTTATGGTAAGTCAAAAGAGACAGTTCCTGCAAGAGAGAAAGCAATCAGAAAAGCCAAATTAAATCTGATAAAAATAAGGCGTGGTTGTGGTTCATGGGAATGCAATTGTAAAGGTTCTCATTCTATTCCTTTTGAAGTTACATCAAGATGCAGCAGCGTTATAGTGACATTAATGCCTGCACCTAAAGGAAGTAATTTATGTGTAGAAAAAGAATGTGGAAGAATGTTGGCTTTTGCTGGGATAAAGGATGTTTATTCAAAAACTTTCGGTCAGTCAAGAACAAAATACAATTTAATAAAATCATGCTTTGAATGTTTAGGAAAATTAAGCACAACAAAAGTCAATAATAAATTAATAAGCGATTTAGGTATTGTTGAAGGTATGATTTAAAATGGAAAAGCGGATTGCAATAATAAGGATTGCTGGAAAAGTCGGAGTTAAAAAAGATATCAAGGAAACTTTCAATTTATTAAGGTTATATAATAAATATACTTGCACAATTGTGCCTTCTACAAAAAATTATCTTGGAATGATTATGAAATTAAATAATTATGTTACTTGGGGCGAAATAGACAAGGAAACTTTCAAAGTTTTATTGGAAAAAAGAGGCAAAATAACAAAAAAAGAAAAGTTTAGTGAAGAATATTTAAAAAAACATGTAAAATTATCATTAAATGAATTTGTTGAAAATTTTATGAATATTAAAAAAGAATTTAAAGATATTCCAGGATTAAAAAATTTTTTTAAATTATGTCCTCCAAAAGGCGGTTTTGAACAAAATAGCACTAAAAAACCCTATTCATTGGGTGGAGTCTTGGGTTATAGAAAAGACAAAATTAATGAATTAATAGTAAAAATGGTTTAAGTTTATGCCAATAAATAAAAGAAAGAAAAATTCAAGGCAGAAAGGATCGCACACATATGGTTGGGGTAGTAAGAAAAAGCATCGAAAAGCTGGCAACCGTGGTGGCCGTGGAATGTCTGGCACAGGAAAAAGATCTGACCATAAAAAAACAATGATCTTAAAAAAATATGGCCATGATTATTTTGGGAAATTTGGTTTTAGAAGACCCCAGCATTTGAAAAGGGAAATAAAAATTATTAATATAGGAGATTTAGAAAAATACAAAGAATCAAGTATAGATCTTGCTAATATGGGATTTACAAAATTATTAGGAAAAGGAAATCTCACAAAGAAAATAACAGTCATGATAAGTAGCTATAGTAAAAATGCAAAAGAAAAAATTGAAAAAATAGGTGGACAAATTATAAAAAAATAAGATGAGTCTTTTTAAAAAAATTCTAAATAGTCTCCCAGAAATTAAAGGACCTGAAGAAAAGCATGTTTCTTTTAATACTAAATTAAAATGGACTTTGATAATATTAACTTCATTTTACATTTTAAGTATAGTGCCTTTGTATGGCTTAGGACAAAACGCCTTGTCTCAATTTGAATCAATTTCTATTTTATTGGGTGCAAGTTTTGGAAGTATTTTATCCTTGGGTATTGGTCCTATTGTTACTGCATCAATAGTTTTGCAATTATTAACAGGTTCAGGAATATTAAAATTTGACACAACAACACATGAAGGAAGATCTCATTTTCAGGGAGTTCAGAAAATATCAGCTATAGGTTTCATAATTTTCGAGGCAATTATCTATGTTTACTTGGGTGGTCTTGCTCCACCACAAAGCGTCAGTTCTGGATTATATAGTACACTCCAGATATTTATGGTAATACAGTTATTTGTTGGCGGATTATTAGTTTTATTTATGGATGAGGTTTTAAATAAATGGGGCTTTGGTTCTGGTACTAGTCTATTTATAGCAGCTGGAGTAGCATCACAATTATTTGTAAGAATTTTATCTCCTTTAACAAGGGGTGGTAATTTCGCACTTGGATCTGGAGAAAGTCCTGTTGGGCAATTATGGGTTTTATTACTGTCATTAATTCAGAGAAATCCAGGAGAAGCATTCTTGGCTGGCTTGTTGATATTATTCACAGTTTTAATTTTTGTTGTTGCTGTTTATGCCCAGTCAATGAAAGTAGAAATCCCCCTAAGTTTTGGCCGTATCCGTGGTCAGGGTATAAGGTGGCCTTTAAAGTTTATGTATACATCAAATATCCCGGTAATATTAATCGCAGCTTTGTTTGCAAATATCCAGTTATGGGCAAGGCTTTTGGAAGGTTGGGGTTATCCAATTTTGGGAACATTTGCAGGCAATACCCCGACTTCAGGTTTAGTATCATGGTTATTTGCACCTAATTTGCCTGCCGAGATTTTGGGCGGAAGCTTTAGGCCAATTTTAGTAGCCCAGTCATTTGTATATATTCTTGCCTTTGTTTTTGGTTCAATAATATTTTCAATATTCTGGGTGCAGACATCTGGTATGGATGCTTCGTCCCAGGCTAAACAAATAATAAATTCCGGATTGCAGATTCCAGGTTTCAGAAGAGATCCGAGAGTCATTGAAAAATTATTAGAAAGATATATATCCCCATTAACTGTAATGGGTGCAATGTCAGTAGGTTTTTTGGCAGCAACAGCAGATTTATTGGGTGCTTTAACAAGCGGTACTGGATTACTTCTTACTGTTATGATAATTTACAAGTTATATGAGGACATTAGTAGGCAGCACATGGTAGACATGCACCCAGGATTAAAAAAGATGATGGAGTAAAATGGTATTGGATAATTTTTTGAATTTTATATTTGGCTGGATTTTAGCCCTTGGAAAACCATGGAGTTTAATTGTAATCTCATTTATTTTAACTTTACTAGTTAACTTGGCAATAAAATTTTTAAGTGATCAAAATGCTATGAAAAAACTTAAAGAAGAAAGCCAGTTTTTCAAGAATGAAATGAAAAATCTTAAAGATGAACCGCAAAAACTACTGGAAATGCAAAAAAAAGCTATGGAAAATAGTTTAAATTATATGAAGCATTCAATGAAGCCAACATTATTCACTCTTATACCATTGTTAATAATATTCAGCTGGCTTGGAAAAAAATTTCCAGCAGGAGAAACATTAATAAATCTTCCTTTCTCACTTCCGTTAATTGGTTCAAGCATAGGCTGGCTTGGAACATACATTATTTCATCAATAATATTCAGCCTGATAATAAGAAAGATACTAAAACTTCATTAAAATGGCTATACAACCAAATGCAACAAGAAGCTTAAGAAGAGTAAAAGTAAAAACACCTGGTTCTAGGTTAGTAATTCATTATCTTAAAAGAAAACCATCTGCAGTAAAATGCGGAAAATGTAAAACAGCATTAAAAGGAATACCAAGAGAAAGACCTTCTGGTTTTAGAAATTTAACTTTAAGTCAAAAAACAGTTTCAAGAGCATATGGTGGAAACTTATGTAGCAAATGTTCGCGCGAAACTATAATTAACAAATTTAAGGAAATGAAAGAATTGCCACTGGAAATTGGTCAGGTATGTGTCAAAACAGCAGGCAAGGAAGGATCTAAAATTTGTGTTGTCATTGATAAAATTGATGATAATTTTGTCATGATTGATGGCCAGGTAAAGAGAAGAAAATGCAATATTCTTCATTTAAAAACACTTGAAAGGCAAATTGATATCAAAAAAAATGAAAATACAGAAAATATAAAAAAAGAATTTGGCAAATTAGGTTATGAAATAAGGGAAAAGAAAAAAGTAGCAAAAGAAGAAAAGACGCCTGTTAAAGTAAAAGAAACAAAAGCAAAAAAGATCAAAGATGAAAAAAGAAGTACAAGAAAAGTACGTTGAACTTCAGATGCTGAATCAGCAGATAAAGCAGGTTCAGGAACAATTTATTTTCTTGCAGCAGCAATTAAATGAATTAACAAATTTAGAAGCTAGTGTATTAGAATTAAATGATATTAAAAATGGTTCTGATATGTTTTCATCTATAGGTCCTGGCATATTTATCAGCAGCAAGTTAAATAATAATCAAAACGTCATAGTCAATATCGGTGCAGGAATATTAGTTGAAAAAAATATTAATGACTCTGTAACCTTGATAAAAAGCCAGGTTATAAATGTAACCTCGTCATTGGAAACAATAAGAGAACAGTTGAATAAAGCAGCACTATATAGTGAGCAGTTAACTGTAGAATTAAATGCTATGTCAATTGAAGAAGAAAATAGTACTAAATAAAATAATTAATTTTGTTGATTAATATTATTTCAACATTCTTTAATTTCTTTAATAAATATTTGCAAGTATAAATTCCTCCAAATCCGCCGCCAATAATTGCAACTCTTTTCATTTAAATTATAAATAATTAACAGATTTTTAAACTGTTCTATCAAATTCATTGTGAACCAGGATAATTGCATGGCTGCTGAACAAGCTAACTGAACCTAATTTGACTTTTTTTGCATTTAATCTGTCTAAAAATTTTTCAGTTTTCTTTGGCAACCCCAAATTATCGCCTAAAATAAAAACAAAATCATCCTTAAGTTCTATATCTCTTATATCTTCTCCTTTATCATTTAAATAAATAAGTTTTTTATCTGAAGATTTTTCTTTAACCTGTGCTTCAAAACTTTTTTTGGAGATTTTTACTCCGTCTGTAACATCAATTTGTTCATTTAATTTCAGATTTTTGCCCTTTTTTAATGCTTGAAGAATATATCCAGCTATAGAAATCTCATCAGGATAAATATTTCTTAAACTATTTCCAGAAAAAGTTATAATTTTTGGTGGATAATCAGGACCATTTAAAACAACATTCAAGATAGTGTCAGTTCTTAAATTGTCTGAAGTAAAAAAAGCACTCGAAACAGCCCTGCAAACTAAATCCATTCTTCCAGCTTCCTTTAAATTAAATAAATCAAAATCAGGACTTGTTCTGGCTCTTGAAGCCAACAATATAAATTCTCTCATAAAATAACAAGATTAAAAACAATTATAAATTTATTCTAATTATAAAATAAAATGCTATACAAACCATCAGATGATAGTTTCTTAATACAGGAGCAAGTAAAAAAATATGCAAAAGGAAAAGTTCTTGATATGTGTACTGGAACTGGTATATTGGCAGAAACAGCACTAAAAAAAACAAAATATGTTACTGCAGTTGATATTAACAAAGAATCAGTAATCCATTGTAAAAAATTAGGAATTAAATGTATAAAATCAGATTTATTCAAAAATGTAAATGGAAAATTTGATTTAATAACTTTCAATCCGCCATATTTGCCAGATGACAAAGTAAAATTAGAAGACAACCTAAACTATATTGGTGGGAAAAAAGGTAATGAGATTATAGAAAGGTTTTTGTCAAAAGCAAGAGAACATTTAAAAGAGAATGGAAAAATATTAATGGTTTTTAGTTCATTAACTCCCGATGTTAATACAATAATTAAAAAATACAATTTTAAATATAAAAAATTATCAGAAAAAAAGTTTTTCTTTGAGAAATTATATGTTTATTTATTATCTTAATAAGACCTTGATTTTTTATCTTTCTTTTCTGCTTCTCTTAAGTTTCTTTCTACAATTTCATCAAGTTTAGTCCTGTCATCAGGTTTGTTTGGATCTAAAATTCTGGAACTTATACTTTTTCCAGAAATTTTTCTTTCCAGATGATTAATCTTGTCTTTTAATTCATTAGTAGTCTCCCTTATTATTTCTCCTTCAGCCCTGTAAGCAGCAAGGCATGACAAATACTCAATAAAACTAAAAACTCCAAAAGCGACACCGCTTAAAACAATTTTTTTAATGTTAATGTTTTCTTGGTTAATTGTATAGACCCCATACATTAGGGCTGCATATTGGCCCAGTCTTCCAGACAAATTAAAAGCAGATCCGGCCCTTCTTAATCCCACTGGATCTCTTGAATTATTTTCTGTCATAAATTATAATTGTTAATAATGATTTATAAGTTTTATTGCAAAACGAGATATAAATTAGGACTCTAATTTAATTCGTTTAATAAGTTCAATCATCTTATCAAAATCAGGGTCATCAGAAATTATTAAAACAGCATCATTAATTAAAGCACTTGCAGCATGTATAGCATCTCTTGGTTTTAAATTATATTTTGTAATTAAATCTTGGGCTTTTTGTATAACCTCTTCATCAACTTTTAAGAATTTCAGATTGGGAAATTCAAGGAGTTTTTTCCCTTCAGTAACAGCCAATTCCTTTCCTAAGAATTTCCTTATAGAATATACAAATTCATCCCAGCTTAAAAAAGAAGTTATTGCAGAAATATCATTTTTTACTATCCTGTCTAAAATTTTTTTAGAAGATAAGGCCTTTGAGTCCTTAATAGGATTGACTACTGGGTAAATAAAAATATTTACATCAACATAATTAATATTGCTCATCTATCACTTCTTTTATATCTTTTATTCTAATTCCCTTGTTCAGTTTCTTTGAAACATTCAAAAATTCTTCTAAAAAATTTGTATTGTCTTGCTGTTTTAAGACAACTTCTTTATTTCTAACTTCAAAAATGACATTCTCTCCGGATTTTATTCCCAAAAAAGTTCTTATGTCCTTGGGGATTACAACCTGTCCTTTTTTACCTATTTCTCTTCTAATGATCATAATATTAATAGTAAGTAAAAGTATTTAAACTTTTTCATACATAAGAGTAGGAATAAATAAAGACAAATATTTATAAATAAGAAATATAGTAAAATTCTTACCCATTTGGACTACATTACGGATTCCGTAAGTTTTTAGTGATTCGCTAAAAAGGTTCGTAGGAGGGTAAATTGGATAAAAAGCAAATACTAGAATCAATAAAATTAGCAAAAGAAGTTTCTAAGAAAAGAAATTTTAAGCAAAGTATTGACCTAGTTATAAATCTAAAAAATTTAAATCTAAAAAAGCCAGAAGAAAATATAAATTTATTCACTCAATTAAATCACCCAACAGGTAGAAAAGTAAAGATATGTGCATTAGTTGATTATGATCTGGAAAAGCAGGCTAAAGAAACCTGCGATTTAGTAATATTAAAAGATGAATTTCCTAAATACGAAAATAAAAAGAAAGAATTGAAAAAAATCGCCAGAGCTTATGATTATTTTATAGCTCAGGCAGATATAATGCCAAAAATAGCTACATTATTGGGTAAAATTATTGGTCCATTGGGAAAAATGCCTAACCCAAAAGTAGGCTGTGTCATTCCTGGAAACTTGCCTACAATTAAACCCTTGATTGAAAAATTAAGAAACACAATAAAACTGCAGACTAAAAACGAATTGACAGTAAAAACACTGATAGGAAATGAATCAATGAAAGAAGAAGATATAGCTGATAATATTCTTTTGATTTATAATTTTATACTTCACAGCATACCGCAAGAAAAAAACAACATAAAAAGTACTTTTATAAAATTAAGTATGGGCAGCGCAGTTGAAATTGGTAAGGATTATAAAAAAGAAGAAATAGAACAAATAATCCAGAAAGTAAGGGAAAAGAAAAAAGAAAATGGAAAATAAAATAGCCCACGTAAACCCGCAAAAGAAAGTAGAAGTTGAAAATATTAAGAAAACTATTAAAGAATATCCTGTCCTGGGCATAATAAACTTAGAGAATTTGCCAGCAGCCCATTTCTTAAAAATAAAGCATAAATTGCGAGACAGGATTTTTATTAAAATAACAAAAAAAAGGCTGATGAAATTAGCATTTGACCAGTTAGAAAAAGAAAAAAAAGATATTGCAAAAATAAAGCCATTGTTAAAAGGTATTCCAGCCTTAGTATTTACAAAAGAAGATGAATTTAAGCTGCAAAAAATGTTAAATAAAAATAAAACAAGTGCAGCAGCAAAAGCAGGGCAACTGGCAAATAAAGATATTTACATCAAAGCTGGCCCAACCCAATTCACTCCAGGTCCGATGATTGGTGAATTTGGTGTATTAGGCATAAAAACTCAGGTTCAGGAAGGAAAAATCCACATTAAAGATGATAAACTGATTGTTAAAGAAGGCGAAGTAATTTCTGATAAATTAGCCGGTCTTTTAAGTAAACTTGGTATAGAGCCTATGGAGATAGGTTTAAACTTAATGTTTACATATAAAAATGGGGAAATTTTAACAAAGGATCAATTAAGTATAAATGAAGAAGAATATTTAAACAATATAAAGAGAGCATATTCAGAAGCATTAAATCTTGCTGTAGGTGCTTGCTATATTGAGAAAGACACAGTTGATATAATATTAAGAAAAGCATATTTGAATGCCTTGGCTTTGGAAAATAAAGTTGGCGATCTTGGAAAAGTTGAAGTAAAAGAAGAATCAAAAGAAATAAAGCAGGAAGAAAAAACAATAGAAAAACCTAAAGAAGAAAAGAAAATTGAAGTCAAGCAGGAAGAACCAAAAAAAATTTTAAATGATGAAGTGCCGTTAAAAGAAGAACTAAAAAAAGTAAATGAAAAATTAGAAGTTAAAAATACAGATGTTACAAAAAATGATCAACAACAAGCTGCAGATATTTTAAAACAGCTTACTGATAAAAAAATAAGGGGAGAAATATAATCGGAGGAAAATATGGAGTATGTATATTCAGCTTTGTTAATCCATAAACTTGGAATAGAGTTAACACAGGATAAAGTAAAAAAAGTAATAGAAGCTGCTGGCGGAAAAGCTGATGATACTAAAGCAAGGGCTTTAATGGCTGCATTAGACGGAGTCAATATAGATGAAGTTATAAAGCAAGCAGCAATACCAGTTGCATCAGCACAACCTTCAGAAGTAAAAACAGAAGCTAAAGAAGACAAGAAGAAATCAGCTGAAGATGAAAAGAAAGCAGAAGAATCAGCTGCTGTCGGCCTCGGGGCATTATTTGGTTAATTAAAATTTTTAACCTTTTTTTAATATGGATAGAGAAAATGATTCAAATAAATTAAAAACTGAGATTAACTTACTTACCAGAAGATTAGGTGATCTAAATTCTCAGAAAAAGCAAAAAATAAAAGAAATTACTGATATAAAAAAAGAGATAAGAAAATTCTTGGCAAATCTTAAGGAAACCAGAGAAAAAAGACCTGATATAAAGGAAGAGCTGGCAAGACTTAAGGAAGAAAGGGACATTCATAATAAAAAAGTAAGGGAATTAATTTTTGCAGTTAAAGAATTAAGGGAGAAAAACTCAGAATTTGAAAAGAAAACAAAAAATAAGAGATTAAATCCCCTTGATATAAAAAAGAGAATAGAGTTCTTGGAAGAAAAGATACAAACCGAAGTAATATCATTTGACAAGGAAAGAAAATTAATGGAAGAATTAAAAAAACTTAAAATGGAATTTAAAACCAGTGGTGAATTATTCTTCAACAAAGAAAAAATAGAAAAGATTTCTAAAGAAATAAAAGAAGAAAGAAATGAAGCAGATAAGATACATAATAAAATAAAAGGGTTATTTGACTCAAATAAAGAAAAAAATAAGGAATTTAAAACAGTTTTCAGAGAACTTGACGCATTAAGGGAAAAAGAAGACCTTAAGCAAAAGGAGATATCAGAAACTAAGTCAGAAATAGAAAAGTCAAATATGGAATTAAATTCTAAATTAGGCGAAATAGGGAAAATAAAAGACAATAAAATAACAGAAGTGATGATAAGAAAAGAGATGAAGAAGAAACAAGAAGAAAAAATCATAGAAGAAAAATCAAAAATAGTTGAAGATAAAATAAAAAATAAGGCAAAGTTAACAAAAGAAGATTTCCTGATATATCAGAGCCAGTTAAATAAAAAAGACCAGTTATCTTGATTTTTTAAATAAATAATTAAAGTCAGAATAAATTGGTATTGACTTAATTTTAAAATATTTAACTAAAAACAGCCACAATAAAATAACAAAAATAGTCGAGAATATCTGCCAGAAAAATAAATGCAGGGTTTCAAAAAGTTTTATGTCAAATTTTAATAAAACCAATGCTAAAAAATAAATCCTAATCATATTAACTATAAACAAAGCACAATATCCAAGAATTAAAATTTTAATGCCCTGCATAAAAGAAATATCTTTAGTTAAAAGAACTAATATGGCCAAAAGTATATAAGCAGACGCAGCAACGCAAGCAGAAATAAAAATAAGTTTTTTATCATCAATTATTAAAGTACTGCCGGATATGCTTGGACTATATGGAAGTAATAAAAAATAAAATAAATAAAACATTGGATAAAATAGTGCTTTATAAAAAAATTCACTGCTAAAAACTAATAAAAATGAAGCAATAAGCCTTAATACTAGTTTGGGAACATATTTCATAATGAAAAATAACTGAATAAATTTATAATAGTTTCTTTATTCATACTCATAATGAAAAACCTCTGGATAGTGTTGGGATTTTTAATAATCCTGATAATGGCATTTTATCTAGATAATACTACAATAAATTTTTTATCAAGATATAGAAATCCAATAATGACTAATCTTTTTATATTCATAGCTAAATATTTTAATTATTATTTATTGGCTGCATTAATCTTAGCATTAACTTTAATAAAGAAATCAAGGAAAATAGCCATAAAATTGGGGTTGGCATTTGTATCTTCCCTTGTTGGTGTTTACATATTAAAAACAATAATTCAAAGGCCTAGACCAGTTATAAATTTAATCGAAGCTCTAGGTTACTCTTTCCCAAGTGGGCATACTACAGTCATGTTCTCTTTGTTATATTTAATTTGGAATAACTTTGAACAAAAATATATAAAATATACTTGGTTAATAATTGCAGTTATAATTGCTTTTTCAAGAATGTATCTCAATGTTCATTATTTTACAGATATAATTGGCGGAATAATTTTCGGTTTAATTATAGGAAAAAGCATATCAAAAATATGAATCTTGAAGTAAAAAGAAAAATAGCGCACATTTCTGTAGGTTTGTTTATTGTAATAACTTATTACTTAGATATATTAAAACCAAAACACATCTTCTTTGGAATTATCTTTTTCAGCATAGTCTCACTTTTAAGCATAAAATTAAAAATACCAATTATTAATTTCTTGTTAAATAACTTTGAAAGGGAAAAAGATCAGAATAATTTTCCATTTAAAGGCATGCTGTTTTTTCTATGTGGTTGCCTTATTACTGTCAAGCTGTTTACAAAAGACATAGCCTTGGCATCAATAATAATCCTGACTATTGGTGATTCTACTTCATACCTTTTTGGTGCTTTTCTTGGAAAAACCAAATTAAGATTTAATAGTTTAAAAAAAGTAGAAGGAATATTGGCTGGCATGTTATTTGCTTTTTTAGGTAGTTTATTTTTTGTTAATATCACTGAAAGTTTCTTTGGTAGTTTAATTGCTATGATTATAGAGGGTGCTGGTCTTAAAATAGGTGTAAATGACATAGATGATAATTTAATTGTTCCACTAATAGCTGGGACAATTATTTACTTAATAAGAACACAATTTCATGTATTTATTCTATAGAATTTGGGCTATTCATTCATAATTCCCAAAGTAGTCAAAGTTAATCTTGTTCCAGCCTTTATTATTTCATCTTCATTAATTCCCTGAACAATAATGCAGTGATCTTTCAAATTAACAGCAGTTTCATCCCCTAATTTAAGTAAAACTATTGCAGTTTGATAATCAACATCACCACAGGTTTTAATGGGATTATCCACTGTTGGATATGTAAAAGCACCAAATGTTGGAATATTATATAAAAATTGGTTTGATGTTATCTTGGAAATTTCAGCTAAAGCCACAACACTTGTCGAAGTTAAATTTGGGGTCAAAGTAATATAAATTTCTTCTTTTAAGAGCTTGTTCTTTAAATTAGGTTCTATTTTTATATATTCTAAATCAGAAGGATCATATCTAGTAGAAATATAATGCGGACTAAGATCATTTTTAAAATAAATTTCTATATTATAGGTATTATCATAAGTCTTTGTAACACTATACCCATTGTATTTAAAAGAATTTAAATTTTGTTTGTAAATATAAATAGGCAAACTAACAATTGCTAAAATAAATAAAACTACTAAAAACTTATTCAGATTCTTCATAAAATAATATCAATTCCATCTATTTTTAAAATTTTCTATAAAGGCTGAATTGCAGAAACTATCATGCTGTCTAAAAATTTGATTATTTCATCTTCTTTGCCTTTTATTTCAAGGCAGTTTTGGTGGTAATTAATGCTTGTAGTATTTTCTAGTTTAATTAAAATAACTTTATTTGAAATTGTTGCATCCTTGCATTGTTTAATTGGTGAACTCTTGCACTCATCTATGTCTACATAACAAGAATTAACTACCCTTGGTGTCAAAAGAGAAAGTAAACTATTAAGCTCAATAGACACTCTTCCCAAATCCTCTTTTGGATTAATTGATAAATAAATTTTTTCAGCAAAATTTAAATTATTAATGCTGACTATTTTCTGTTCTTGTAAACTTTCTGGGTCTGCAAGAATTGATATTCTTTTCCCGCCAAAATCAGTTGTCCACCTATCTCCATCTCTCGCAAAATCAACATCTTTATATTTTTTTATTTGTGTATTAGACTCAGGAGTAAATATAAAACCAGCTATGCTGGTAATCATAAGAAAAGCTATAAAGACGGCAATTAAAGTTTTCTTTGTTTTTAGATCCATGAGATTATAAAAAATTTCTAATTTATAAAAGTTAGGAATTTTTTATTATTCAGTTTCTGAAGCTTACTCTCAAAACAATGTAACTCGAAATAGTACAATTAAGAAATATTAGTTTTTGTTTTCTTGTATAGCAATCTTACTGAATTACCTTTTATTCAAAGTCTTTAATGTTTATAGTCAAATTAACTTCAGAATATCAAACAGATACTAAAAAAATTTAATATAAAGAAAATAAAAAATTAAAAGGAAAACTCACTAGATAAATCCTTGCTAGTAAATCTTATTTCTCCTTTCTTTCCTTTTTTGCCTTTTTTAAGCACTAAGTAAGCTACTACTAAGACAGCTGCAATCACTATTACCAACACTACCACACCAGTCCTGCTAGTGGATTGTTCTGTAGTTTCTGAAGTTGTTGGCGTTTCAGTTGGAGTAGTTTCTTGTATTGGAGGTTGAACTACTGGTTTAATTAAAACATCTACTGTTTCATCTGCAACCCCTCTCAAAGTTACTATAACATCATTCTTTCCATCTGCATCCAAATCAACTTCTTTTGTCTCTCCTACTCTCAAAGTTACATCTACTGGTGTTGATTCAAACCTTAAAGTTACTTCTTGTGCGTCAACTTCCAGGAAAGTTATTGTATGTGGAGTTTCTCCATCTAATGTAAAGCTTTTAGATTCACCTTGAATTCCAGAAACTCCAGCTTCTACAGGAGCCTCAGTAGTTCTCTTGCTTAAATCAATTTGAGCTACTGGTTTTTCTTCCTCTTCTTCAGTTAAAGTAGTGCCAGAATCCTCCCCACCATAAAATGCTGAAAACTCTTTTGTTTCTTCAGTTACATATTTTACTTTATCTTCTACTCTGCATACTATTGTATACTTTCCTGCTTCTCCAGTATCCTTATCTGAAAAAGTTGCTTTTCCATCTAAAGGTGTCTTTACAACTGTTGCCCCACTAGGTTTAGTTAAAGTTATCCTAAATGAAACAGGTGAAGTATCATTTGCTTCACATGTTGCTTTTACTGATTGTAAAGTTTCAATTCTAGTTTTGTCAATTGAATATGTTACTCTAGGTACTGTTCCATCTAAAGTAATATTAAATCCAGCACCACCATTAGTAAAATTCCTTATATTGCCAGCAGAGTCATTTGCTATCATCTTGAAATTAATAACTGTTCCATCTGCTAATAATCCCCTATCTATTATATCAGCACTAACTCCAGCATATCTAAGTGATCCGTTATATACGCTTACATTTTGACTTGCTGAAGGACTTACTTTCCTGTTCATAGATAAATTATTAATATTAGGACTCAAATTTACCTCTGGAATAGTTACATTTGTAGACCAAAAAAGTCTTGCACTATCTGGGTAAGGTTCAGTTACTGAAACACTTACAATTAAGGTACTATCATTTCTTAAATATGCTTTATCTCCGCCATCTGTTGCATTTAGTAAACCTAAATCTACAACATTAGTTCCATCAGTTACATTTAATGTTGAAATACTAAAATTAGGTCTTGATCTGTCTATAGCTAAAGTTACATTAGTTGAAAAATTAAAAGTACCTGTGTTGTTAGTTGCTGCTGCACAAGCTATACTATAATTTCCCTCACTTACTGAAGCTATTGTTGGAAAACTTGCTACTCCATTGCTGTCAAAAGACATTGAACCATTAATTGCTCTGAATCTTACTGAGTTAGATGTATTACTAGCATTTACCTGTAGTACACTAATTGAGTTATTAGAACTGTTTACTACATCATAAGTAGAAGTTATATTTAAGCCAACATATGTTGAATTAAAATTATGGTAAAAACTAACATTTGTAATTATGGCTGCTGAACCATTTAAAGGTAATGATCCGTTATTCGACCTTTGTGCAGTGCATGTAAAATTTAGATTTTCTCCTGTAGTTACATTAAATCTATTTAACAAATTAGATCCTGATGTAACATTGTTAATAACAATATTGTAAAGACCTTGTGAAATATCCATGCTTTCTCCAGACCCAGCCCAAACAAAGATTACAAATAAACTCATAAGAATTATTAAACTAATAAAATAAAAAGTTACCCTCTTATTATTCATTGACTCCACCTCTCAATCTTTATATATCTTTAAAATATTTCTATTATGTAATATTTTGAGTTAAATATAAATCTACACATAGCTTATATATAAAGGTTTTGGTAAAATGGAATTTTAGTGCTTTAAACACCAAAACAAAACAGTTTAATAAATCTCTAAAAAATAATCAAAATATTTAAATAGTGTTTCTAATTTAATTAATTTAAAATGATAGCACGAGTTGGTTTATTTCATTAACAAAGAAAGCGTTTCTTTTAGTTCTTACTATAATATTTATCAAATGGCGGTCGTAGTATACTGGCTTATTACAGCTGGCTGTGGCCCGGCTAAAGGGAGTTCGATTCAATTTTGCGAAAGTCTCCCCGACCGCCCTATATTAAAAAAGGAGGTTGCGAATAAGCTTTTTAATTAACTTCTTCGTTAAAAAATTATGATTGAAACTGTAAAAGGCTTTAGAGATATTTTGCCATTAGCTTCTTTAAAAAGAAGAAAAATTATTGAAACAATAGAAGAGAAATTTAGATTATTTGGTTTTCTGCCAGTAGAAACACCAACAATAGAATATGAAGACTTGCTTAAAGGAGATAATGAAGAAGATGAAGCAGTTAGTGATATGTTCAG
This sequence comes from Candidatus Woesearchaeota archaeon, assembly GCA_964513145.1. Lineage (GTDB taxonomy): Archaea > Nanobdellota > Nanobdellia > SCGC-AAA011-G17 > JACPIM01 > JAGWAC01. The sequence goes on along the minus strand of CAZELK010000001.1, from coordinate 45,476 downwards.
GCTTAAAGATAGGGCAAATAGATCTTTGGGCCTGAGATATGAATTTACATTTCAGCTTTCAAGAATTTTCAAGGAAAATTTAAATATCAAACTCCCATTCAGGAGATACCAAATTGGTTCTGTATTCAGGGATGAAGCATTAAAGCCAGGTAAATTTAGGGAATTTATCCAGTGTGATGCTGATATTATTGGTGATGATTCTGTAAAAGCTGACGCCGAATGTTTAGCCTTAGGTAATGAAATATTAAAGGAATTAAAAATAAAAGCAGAAATTAGAATAAACAACAGAAAACTTCTAAACTCAATTTTAAACAAACTCGAAATAAAAAATAACAATAAACAAATCTTGAGGGAGATAGATAAATTAGATAAATTACAGATTATCGAAGTAAAAAATAATCTTAAAAATTTAATTAATGAAGATACTATAAAAAAATTATTTTCTTTTTTTGAAAAAGATTTGGATTATTTTATAAAAAATAAATTTGAAGGTGCAGAAGAAATTGAAGAATTAATTAAAATAGGTAAATTATATAATTTAAAAATAAAATTCTTTCCAACATTAATGCGTGGGTTCTCTTATTATACTGGAAACATTTGGGAAATATGGTCTCAAGAAATAAAAGTTGCCTTAGCTGGTGGTGGCAGATATGATGATAAAGTTGGTAAATATATTAATAGAAAAATACCTTCTGTCGGAATAAGTTTTGGTAAGTTAATTGACTGGGAAAAAATTAATGTGAATATGACTAATTGCTTGATTATATCTATTGACAAAGATAAAGAAGCAGTTAAACTGGCAGTAGAATTAAGGAAAAATAAAATCTCAGCCATAATTTCAAATAAAATAAGCAAGGCACTGGAATATGCCAATTCATATTCAATACCTTTTGTTGTATTTATAGGCAAAAAAGAAATTAAAGAAAAGAAAATAAAGTTAAGAAATATGAGAACTGGTAAAGAAGAGCTTTACAATGTAGATAAATTAATCTCATTTTTTCAGAAACAAAAAAACGATACATTTAAATAGTACTAGGCTGAAAAGCTTCACAAAAATGTTAACTAAATTGGAAAAAAATAAACTATCTCTGGTGAGTTTAACAAATGGCTCGTTAGATATAGCAGAGGAGGAGAAAGTATGGTAGAAGAATTAAAGTTTATGATGGGTGATGATGACGATTGGGAAGACGATGATGATTCTGATGAAGATGATGAAGATGATGACTGGGATGATGAAGAGTAAATAAAACTCTTTTTTCTTTTTTTATTTTACAAATTTTAATTGCGAAATTTCTTCAATTGATATTCAAAAGCTATTTGTCATAATTTTAATTCTTGCATTATAAAAAATAATTTTTAAGCCATGAAAATTCAATATCTCTTTTTGATAATTTTAGATAAGCCTGGCTAATGGTCGTTAAACCCTGGGAAGAAATCTCCGAAGAGGTTTCTTCCTGGGAAAAAAGAGGTGATAATTTTCATAAATTATACTTATATATAAACCTTTCGGTTGTAATCATTTAATAATAGTGACAAATCAATTTATAATGGAAAATCAGTTTTTAATAACAAAAAGGAGCTAAAAATAGGAGAATATGGAAGACAAAATATATAAAATGCTTACAGAAGAAAGTGAAATAACTTGGCAGACTATTATCTATGATTTAATCAAAAAAGAACAATTAGATCCTTGGCATATCAATATATCCCTTTTGGCAAATAAATATATAGAAAAAATAAAAGAACTTAAGCAGCATAATTTTTTTATCTCTGGAAAAGTCTTATTAGCATCAGCATTATTGCTTAGACTTAAATCACATAGATTTGTTACTGAACATATTTCTAATTTTGATAGTTTTTTATATTCCCAGTCTGAAGAAACAGAAATTTCTGAGCTTTTGGATAATATTGCAGCAGAAAATAATTATCATGAAGAAAAAATACCACAATTAATGCTCAAAACCCCGCAAGAAAGAAAAAGGCAAGTAACTTTAAAGGAATTGATGACTGCCTTGGAAAAAGCCCTTGATATAGATTATAAAAGAGAAATCAAAAAAAGAAATTACGCAGTAATAAGATCAGTAGAATTGCCTAAAAATATTATAAATATAACTGAAATAATAAAAAATATTTATGGAAAAATAATTTCCATGTTTAAAAGAAACGAGGAAGTAACATTTTCAAAATTGCTTCCAAGTACAAAAAAAGAAGACAAGCTATATACATTCCTGCCTTTGATCTACTTGGAAACAGATGGTAAAATAGCCTTGGAGCAGGAAATACCATTCGGAGAAATAAAAATTAAAAATATTTAAAAAATTTTTTTGCCTTTGCAAAATTCTTCCATTGTTCTTACAAATCTCTTGGCTTTTGTATAATATTCCTTTAAAGTGTCTATATTAACATCGCCTTCTTCTGTTAGCAAAGTAACATTTTTTCTATACTCTTCCTTTTTGTCAAATTTCACATTATATATTCTTCTTAGCATAAAATAAAAATCAGCATATTCTTTCACCTTGGAAAGTTTTTCTAATAATTGTTCCATCCTCATTCTTGGAACATCAGAAATATTTTTTACCCTTAAATATTCCAAAACTTCTAAGACACTATAGTCCATGGAATTAATTAATCTATGAATTACACTTCTTATAACATCAACTGTTTTTGTATATTTTAGAGTAACATAGATCAAATGATCAGCTCTCTTAAGCTCCTCTTCTGAATTTTCTTCAAAGTCTTCGAGCATTCTTTCCTATAATAAAATCTATTTTGTTTACTAATAATTTTACAATATTTATATATTCTTTTATTTTCTTTAATCCTAATTTTTTAAATTTATAATTGTCTTGGAAAAAATCAAAATTCAAATTAAGATCTTTTTTGCTGCTTATATCATTAATTTCTTTTATTGTAAATATAATCTCACTACCTATATTGTACCTTTTAGAAACTTCCATCTTAAAAATATCAAATTTATCATCAAAAGTTTCAGGTATGTTGGAAATTCTTTTGTAATATTTCTCGTAATTAAGCAAAGCCTCTAAAGATTTAATTGCTGAAATTTGTAAATTGTTCGTAATCATGTTTGTTATTTTTTCATCTCCAATTAAAGGGAACGTAACATAAGCAAGATGGTCAGCTATCCTAAGAGCCTTTTTTGCTTCTTCTATCTGTTCTAAAAATAAATCCATAAAAATAATTACTTATCTTTAAGATATAATATTGCTCCAGCAATATCATTTTTACTTTCTAAAGCAGTTCTTGCCTCTTCCATAGTGCAGCCAGTCTGTTCCATGACAATGTGAATATCCTCATCTTTAAAACCAGTAATTTCCTCTTCCTCTATGTCTCCTAGAATTTGTATTGTTTCTTGCCCCATCATATTAACCTTTGTAACTTGTGGGTTTTTGATAATAATTTTTTTATGTTTGCAGGAAATAATTACTTCCTCAGCATCAATCTCTTCCTGTTTTAACCCCATCTTTTTCATCATTTTCTCCATTTCCCTGGGGTTTATTTTAGGTATCATTTTATGCTAAAAAATTTAAATAATATAAATTCAACAACTAAAACAGCTACAATAGCAACTATAACATAATTTGGATCAAAATTTATCTTGCTCTTAAAATCATTATAATAAGTTACAACTCCCCCGCTCGAAGCAGGTACATAAATTTTATTGTCTTCAGCCATGGATCTACTATGATGTGGTTATATAAAAATGTTATGATTAAAGTTTCATATCATTTTTTCAAGGTTTGATTCAATCTTATTTGGCTTATATTTAAGTTATAGACTTGAAACATTTTCTTTTTAAGAAAATTTATTGGGCTTCATTTAATAGCTTAGCCAAAACTTTGTCCAGAGCATAGAATAAATTAATATCATTAACTTCAGCATTAAATGTTTTGTCCTTGATCTTTAATGAAGAATTAATATTTTTCTGGGCTTCATTTTTCAACTCTAAGCTTAATTCATCCAAGTTAGAGTTTACTTTCTCAGAAATCTTTCTAGCATAATTTCCAGTAATTTTTTTAATAACAATCAAAGAAGCTGGATCTAAATCATTAAATCCAATTAATTTTATATTCCCCCCTAACTCTATCATTTTAAGTAAATAACTATGAATTTTTATTATTATAAGACTATTTATAACTTTCGGCAATGAAAATTATTGTAGTATTATAGAAATTATTATTAAAAAATAACGAATTCATAATTCTTATCCTGCCTAAAAAGTTATACAAATTCCTTTAATTTTTCAAAAAATCCTTTTTTAGTTTCTGTTTTTGTTTCAGCAAATATCTCTTTAAGTAAGTTTTCTTGTTTTTTATTTAATTTCTCAGGTATATCAACTACAATCTTGACTAATTGGTCGCCTCTTTTATTTGTATTGACATTCGGCATGCCCTGTCCTTTAAGTCTAAAAATAGTATGACTTTGTGTTCCAGAAGGAATTTTTAATTTGCCTTTCCCTATAATAGTAGGTACTTCAATTTCTCCGCCCAAAATAGCAGTTAGTAAATCTATAGTTGTCTTGCAAAATAAATTGCTTTCATCTCTGTCAAATATTTCGTGCTTTTTTATGCTTATAACAACATATAATATAGAATTATCTTCAAGATTTATGCTTAAATATTGTTCATTATCAACACCCCTTGGAATTTGAACTTCAACTTTCTTGTTTCTTTTAATTTTTCCTTCTCCCTTGCATTTCTCACAAGGTTTAGAAATTATTTTTCCAGTACCGCTACAAGTATGGCATGTGCTGACACTCACTATTTGTCCAAAAGGAGTTCTTCTTACTTTCCTTGATTTCCCAGTTCCATCACATTCAGCACATTCTTTTAAAAAGCCAGGTTCTGCACCAGTTCCATTACAGGGTGTGCATTTACTGAATATAGGTACTTCAACAATTTTCATAACACCATTAAAAGCATCTTCTAAAGAAATTTCTACATCATATCTGTACTCTTTTTCTTGCTCTCTTTTTCTGTTCCCAAAACCTGAAAATCCGCCAAAAAAATCATCAAATCCTTTAAAAATATCATTGAAATCAAAACCTTGTCCATAATTTTGTCCATTAAAATCAGCATGACCAAATTGATCATATTGTGCCCTTTTCTGTTTGTCATTTAAAACTTGAAAAGCCTCGTTAATTTCTTTAAATTTCTCTTCAGCTTGTTTTTTGTCAGAATGAACATCCGGGTGCCATTTTTTAGCTAATTGCCTGAATGCTTTTTTAATCTCTTCTTGGCTTGCATCCTTTTTAATCCCTAATATATCATAATAATCTTTTTTAGCCATTTTTCATTTTTCTAAACCGAACTAACTTTACAGACAAATTATCAGCTGTTCTTATTTTTCTATCATAATGATAAAATTGGTTTAATAAGCTAGCTATTTTCTCCAAATTAACTTTTCCTTTATTTGTTCCCCGCATTAATAAAAATTCAGAAGACTGTGAAAGCATATAGGCGAATTCTATTTCTGATAAATTACTGAAATTTTCTGTTTCTTTTCTTTCAATCCATGGAGTTTTTCCTTGTGCTATTACAGCCTCTCTAGAATAAATTTTTCTTTCTTCAATTGTCAAACCACAAATTCCAAGTCTATTTTCTAAAGCCTTTTTTGCTCCATCAAGTTTATGGATTTTTTCTAGTTTTTTTAGTTCGTCCTGGTTTATTAAACCAGAGTATCTTTCTGGAAAATCTCTTAAATTTCCATTATATCCTGATAAAGCTTTTCTAACTGCTTCCCTAGCTATTTTAAAATCAGTTCCATAAATAATTTGAAAACAAAAATTTTTAGTTATTTCTGTTAAAGAATTTCCAGATATATGGCTTCCAGCTACTTGGGGATAGTCTTTTTGAATTTGTAATCCAAGTCGTACTGATTTTGTTATAGCCCCATGTTGTTTATTTGTTATCATCTTCAACTTTGAAATCAGCATCTACTACTTTGTCTTTCTTGTTTTTTGTCTTTGTATTTTCTTTTGTTTCTTCTTGTTGTGCCCCTTGTTTCATTGCCTCAGCATAAATAGAAGCCCCGGCTTCCTGCACAATTTTTTGTAAATTGTCAGTTTCTTTTTTTATTTTTTCCAGGTCATTAGTAGCTAAAGCATCTTTTGCAGTTTTCAAAGCACCTTCAATTTTTTCTTTATGTTGCTTATCTAATTTGTCTCCCAAATCAGAAAGTGTTTTTTCTGTAGTATAAATCAGGGAGTCAGCATTGTTTTTGATTTCTATTTCTTCTTTTCTTTTTTTGTCTTCTTCCTCATGTTCTTTAGCCTCTTTAACCATTCTTTCAACTTCTTTGTCATTTAATTTTGTTGATGCTGTAATTGTCATCTTCTGTTCTTTTCCAGTACCCAAGTCCTTTGCATGTACATTTAAAATTCCAGAAGCATCTATATCAAAAGTAACTTCAATCTGGGGCACTCCCCTTGGTGCTGGAGGAACTCCAATTAAATTAAATTGACCCAGACTTGTATTATCCTTTGCTATAGGTCTTTCTCCTTGTAAAACATGTACAGTTACTGCAGTTTGAAAATCAGCAGCAGTAGAAAATACCTGGCTTTTTTTGGTTGGAATTGTAGTATTCCTTTCAATTAAAGGCGTCATAACACTGCCTAAAGTTTCTATTCCTAAAGTTAAGGGTGTAACATCAAGCAAGACTAAATCCTTTACATCTCCTGAAAGAATAGCTCCTTGAATTGCAGCACCAGCAGCTACACATTCCATTGGATCTACGCCATGTTCAAGTTTTTTTCCTACCTTTTCTTCAATAAATTTTTGGACAACTGGCATTCTTGTTGGTCCGCCGACTAAAATTACTTTTTTAATGTCATCTTTAGTTAAATTAGCATCCTTCATTGCCTGCTCAACAGGGTGTATGCATCTGTCAATTATGGGCTGAAGTAATTGTTCTAACTTTGCTCTTGATAATTTTAAAACTAAATGTTTTGGTCCTTCTTTGTCTGCAGTAATATATGGCAAATTAATTTCAGTTTCTAAAACAGTACTCAATTCTATTTTTGCTTTTTCTGCTGCATCCCTGACTCTTTGTACAGCTGCTTTATCCTTTGTTAAATCAACATTTTCTTGTTTTTTAAATTCACTAACAATCCAGTCAATCACAGCCTTGTCCATATCAGTTCCGCCTAATTGTGTATCTCCTGAAGTAGACAAAACAGTAAATGTTCCATCCCCAAATTCCATAATAGTTACATCTAAAGTTCCTCCGCCCAAATCAAAAACTAGTATTTTTTGCTCTTGCCCTTCTTTGTCTAAACCATAAGCCATTGAAGCTGCAGTAGGTTCATTAACTAGTCTTATAACATCCAGGCCGGCAATTTTTCCGGCATCTTTTGTTGCTGTTCTTTGATTGTCATTAAAATAAGCTGGAACAGTAATTACAACCTTTTTTATTTCCTCGCCTAAAAAAGCTTCAGCATCTTTCTTTATTTTTTGTAATATATAAGCCGAGATTTGTTGTGGTGTGTATTCCTTGCCATAAATTTTAAATTTATAGTCTGCGCCAATTTTTCTTTTTGCAGCCATAACAGTTCCATCAGGATTGCTTACTGCCTGTCTCCTCGCAGGTTCTCCAACTAACAACTGCCCATCTTTTGTAAACGCAACAACAGAAGGAAACATTTTCCCAGCAACAGTTGCACCTTCAGCAGATGGAACTATTGTAGGTTTCCCGCCCAGCATAACTGCTGCTTCTGAATTTGTCGTACCTAAATCTATTCCAATTATTTTCTCTTTACTCATTTTTTATTCCCCCATAACATTATTCTTTTCTAAATTTTGTTTTTCACCAATTTTTACTTTTGAAGTCCTGATAACTTTATTTTTTAACATGAATCCCTTTTGAATCTCATCCAAAATAACCCCGTCTTTATCAGAATTTTCTTTCATTAAAACTTCGTGATAATTAGGGTCAAATTTTTTCCCTATTGATTCTATTTGCTTTAGTCCGTATTTCTCCAAAATTTTTAAAAAATTTTTATAAACTAATTCTAATCCTTTTTTTATCTTGTCATCATGAGTTTCTTTTACACATCTCTCAAAATCATCAGCTATAACCAAAAGCTCTTTCACTAAATTTTCATTTGCCAGTTTTATGATGTCTTCTTTTTCCTTGTCAAATTTCTTTCTATAATTATCAAAGTCTGCTTGAAGATATCTTAATTGGTTTAATCTATCTTCAGCAAGACTTGATTTTTCACGGAGATCATTAGATAAGTTGATTATGTCTTGCTCTAATTTCTTTTTGTCTTTGTGCTTTTTTTCACTATGTTCGTTTTCCATATGTCAAATTTTACAAAAATCATTCAATAGGTATGTTATTGGAATTCCTTTTCTCATTCATAGTCTTTGGGAGCCTGACTTCTAAAACACCATTTCTATAAGAAGCTTTGGCTTTTTCAGAAATCACTTTAGAAGGCAAACTCATTGATCTATAAAATCCATTGTAAACTCTTTCTGATCTTACAAGTCCTTCTTCTTCATTTGAAATATTAACTTCTGATTTCTTTTCAACTTTAATTTCTAAAACATTGTCTGTAATTTTTAATTGAATATCTTTTTTGTCAACACCAGGTATTTCGATATTTGCAATAAATTCTCTTTCATTCTCCTTTAAATCCATTAAAGGTTGTCTGAATTGTAAATTTCTTCCTAATTTTTTTAGAGGTTCTATACCTGGCATATTATCACTCCCAAACATATTGTCAAATAGTTTTTCTGTTTCTTCAAAAACATCCTTGATATCAAAATCAATTAATTTTCTTTCCATTAAATTAAGTTTTCCAGCTATTTCAGAAGGTATTGTAATTACCCAGCTGTTCCCGCTTCTCCAAACTTTGCTCTTCATCTTGATCACCTGTAAATATGTACATACATACATATATATAAATCTTACTAATGTCTTAAATAATGCCATTATGTATTGATAGTATGCAAAAAAGACTTGAAAAGCATAAATGCAGTAAATTCTTAAAAGAATTCAGCAGAATATTGCATGATGAAAAAATAAGTCCTTTTGAATCAAGGCTTACAACAAATAATCACTTGTATAATTTACAAAATCAAACTAAAAAAACTTTAAAGTATATTAAGAAAAAATCATATATAACTGAAACACAATTAAAAGAATTAAATAAAGTACATACAAAATATCAGAAAATAGTTAATTTAAATTCAACTTTTGATTATGAATTAAAAAGAGCTGCAATAATCTTGCTTGAAGATATTTTAAGTTTTTCAGAACCGCATATTCCTGAATTAAAAAATGAAGATCGTCGTATGCTGGGGGCAATTAAAGTAAAAGCAGATCAAATTAAAAGACAGGAATATTTCTGGCACTGCCATCTTTCAGAGGCAGTTAAGTTTTTAGAAAGCTGTAGACTATATTTGGATACAGAAGACTTAGAAAAAAGAACTTCAAATATTTATAATGAAATAATATTAAAATAAAACTTTATAAACTATATACTTAATAGTTATTGCGTAGGCTAGGTAGCAGGCTAGTCCTCTGCATTTTCCAAACGGACTTTATGGGAAACTGAAGGCCCGGATAAGAGTATACTAAGATAATAGTCTTGGTTTGTACAATGATGTTTTGTCCTGGCGGGTCATTTCATATGTGAACCAGGTCAGGCTGGGAACAGAAAGCTAAGCTTGTTCAAAGCAGCCTTAAGCATATGATTTGGTGTCGTTAGGGTAGCAGAACAAAGGAAAAACCAGGGTAGCTATTGTCTTCGTGTGCTCTGAACTGGGATGCCTACACTATTTTTAGAAGTGTACTATGACTCTATAAGCCCTATAAATACAATTAAATACATTTTTAGCCTTAGAAAAGTATTTAAAGTTTGAACTATTTTTTCAAATAGAAACTACTAAATTTTAGCAATATTTTACGAAAAAGCATGACAACTCAATCAGAAAACCCGCAAATTGCAGAAGATTATTCAGCTAAAAGCATAACAGTTTTGAAAGGTCTTGAAGGAGTACGTGTACGTCCGGCAATGTATGTTGGAGATACTGCATCTCGTGGTCTTCATCATTTAATTTGGGAAGTTTTGGCAAATTCTATAGATGAACATTTGCAAGGTTATGGTAAAAAGATTATTGTAACTCTTCACAAAGATAATTCTATAACAATTCAGGATGAAGGTAGAGGTATACCAGTCGACATGCACCCCACAGAAGGAAAATCAGCATTAGAAGTTGTAATGACTATGCTTCATGCTGGTGGAAAATTCGATAAAAAATCCTATCAGGTTTCTGGTGGTTTGCATGGGGTTGGTGCATCTGCAGTCAATGCCTTGTCTGAAAATATGATAGTAACTGTAAAAAGGAATAATAAAATTCATCAGCAAAAATATCAAAAGGGCCTGCCAATAACGCAAGTTGAAATTATTGGGGATACAAATGAAACTGGTACAGCAGTTTTTTTTAAGCCAGACACAACAATATTTTCAGTAATAGAATTTGAAAGTTCTTTAATAGAGCCCAGGTTAAAAGAATTGTCATATTTAAATAAAGGGTTACAAATAATTTTTAAAAATGAAATAGAAAACAAAGAGAAAGAATTTCATTTTGAGAAAGGAATTATCTCTTTTGTTGAAGATTTAAATAAAAATAAAGAGGGTTTGCACCCAGTAATTTATTTTACAGCAGAAAAAGAAAAAATCTTTACAGAAATAGCCTTGCAATATAATAATGACTTTATAGAAAGAGTATTCAGTTACTGTAATGCAATAAACACTGTTGAAGGTGGAACTCATGAAGCAGGATTTTCTACAGCATTAACAAGAGCAATTAATGAATATTGTAAAAAAAATAATGGAAAAGAACAGGTAGCTTTATTGGGGTCAGATGTTAAAGAAGGGTTAACAGCAATTATTTCTGTAAAAGTTCCAGAACCACAATTTGAAGGCCAGACAAAAACAAAATTAGGAAATTCAGAAATTAAAGGTATTGTAGGTTCTATAGTTTATGATAAATTATCTAAATTTTTTGAAGAAAACCCAACCATTGCAAAATCTGTTATAAACAAATGTATTTTAGCAGCAAAGGCAAGAGAAGCTGCAAAAAAAGCCCGTGATTTAACAAGAAGAAAATCTGCTTTAGATTCAAATTCTTTGCCTGGAAAATTAGCAGATTGTTCTGAAAAAGATCCGACAAAATGCGAATTATTTATTGTTGAAGGTATTAGTGCTGGAGGAAGTTCAAAGCAGGCAAGAGATAGAAATTTTCAGGCAATTCTGCCCCTAAAAGGTAAGGTTTTGAATGTCGAAAAAGCAAGAATGGATAAAGTTTTAAAAAATCAGGAAATTGTTAATATGATTTCAGCAATTGGGGCTGGCATTTCTGATGAATTCGATATTTCCAAATTAAGATATTATAAAATTATTATTATGAGTGATCGCGACAGTGATGGAAATCATATAGGTTGTTTATTATTAACTTTCTTTTATAGATTTATGAGGCAACTAATTGAAAATAGCCATGTGTTTATTGCTGAACCGCCATTATATAGAGTTGTAAAAAATAAAAATACTTATTATGCTAAAGACGATAATGATCTGAAAAGATTACTAGATGAAATAGGTAATTCTGAAAATGTTATAATTCAAAGATTTAAAGGCTTGGGAGAAATGAACGCAGACCAGTTAGCTGAAACTGCTGTTGCTCCAGAAACAAGAACTTTAAGATTAATAAAAATTGAAGATGCTGTTGAAGCAGATAGAATGTTTTCTATTTTAATGGGTGAAGATGTTGAACCTAGAAAAGAATTTATTATGAGAAATGCAAAATTTGCAAAAAATTTGGATGTTTAAATGAGCCAGGAAATAAAGCAGTCAATTGTTGAAGATCAACTAAAAGAAGCTTACTTGGATTATTCTATGTCAGTTATTATTGGAAGAGCCTTGCCTGATGTAAAAGACGGATTGAAGCCAGTTCATAGAAGAATTCTTTATGCAATGCACGAAATGGGGCTGCAGCACAATAAGAGATTCACAAAATGCGCTGGTATTGTTGGAGATGTTTTAAAAAAATACCACCCGCATGGTGATAGTTCTGTTTATGATGCGTTGGTTAGATTAGGACAGGAATGGAATTTAAGATATAAATTAATAGTAGGGCAAGGTAACTGGGGTTCAATTGATGGAGACCCGCCAGCAGCTTACAGATATACAGAGGCAAAATTAGATGCTTTAGCTGAAGAAATGTTATTAGATATTGAAAAAGAAACAGTTGATTTTATACCAAATTTTGATGGAAATTTAAAAGAACCAGTTGTATTGCCTGCTAAATTACCTAACTTATTAATTAACGGTTCAACAGGAATTGCAGTCGGAATGGCAACAAATATTCCGCCCCATAATGTATCAGAAATTATTAATGGTACATTATTAATATTAGAAAATCCTGGCGCTGATGTTACTGAATTAATGAAAATAATTAAAGGTCCGGATTTTCCAACTGGCGCTATAATTAATGGAAAAAAAGGGGTTGAAGATTATTACAAGACTGGAAAGGGAAAATTAATTGTAAGAGCCAAAACAGAAATTGAAGACAATAAAATAATAATAAAAGAAATCCCTTATCAGTTAAATAAATCCTTGTTGATAGAAGGTATAGCTAATTTAGTTAAAGAAGGAGTTGTAGAAGGAATAAAAGATATAAGAGATGAAACAGACAAGACTGGTATAAGGGTTATAATTCATCTTAAAAAAGATGAAGATCCAAAATTAATTTTAAATCAATTATACAAGCATTCTGGATTGCAAAATACTTTTGGTGTAATTATGCTCGCACTAGTAAATAATGAGCCCAGGGTCTTAAATTTAAAAGAAATAATTGAGAATTACATTTTACATAGAAAACAAGTTATTGTAAAAAGAACTAAATTCGATTTAAACAAAGCTGAAGAGAAAGCCCATATTCTGGAAGGTTTACAGATTGCCTTGTCAAATATAGACAAAGTCATTGAATTAATCAAGCAGTCTGAAAATGCAGAGACAGCTAAAACTAATTTATCTGCTAATTTTAATTTAACAGAAAAACAAAGCATAGCAATTCTAGAAATGCGTCTTCAAAGATTGACAAATTTAGAAACTAAAAAAGTTTTGGAAGAATTGGAAAAAACAAAGAAATTAATCGAAGAATTAAGATCAATTCTAGCTTCAGAAATAAAAATAATAGAAATAATAAGACAGGAATTAACAGAATTAAAAGAAAAATACTCAGACAAAAGAAGAACAGAAATTGTTGAAGAGGAAGTTGATGCTATAGTACGGGAAGATCTGATAAAAGAAGAAAATATTGTTGTAACTTTAACATATTCTGGTTATATTAAGCAGGTTCCATTAACAACATATAAACAGCAAGGAAGAGGTGGAAAAGGTATTCAGGCTACATCAACAAAAGATGAAGAAGATATAGTGAAAAACATGATTGTGACAAGCAACCTAAACACTTTAATGTTTTTCACAAATAAAGGAAAAGTCTTCTGGCTAAAAGGTTATGAGATTCCAGAAGTATCAAGACAAGCAAAAGGAAAAGCAATTGTTAATTTGCTAAACTTGGAAGAAAATGAAAAAGTAAACACAATTTTATCAATTAAAGATTACAAAGAAAACCAATATCTTGTATTCTCAACTAAAAAAGGAGTAATTAAAAAAACAAGTTTAATGGAATACTCAAATATAAGAAAATCCGGAATTAAAGCAATAAATTTGCGTGAAAATGATGAAGTAGTAAAAGTTATTTTAACAGATAATAATTCTGAATTAATTTTAACTTCAAAATTAGGAAAAGCAATTAGGTTCCATGAAAAAGACATAAATGAAGTAGGGAGAAATTCAACAGGTGTAAGAGGAATAAAACTGCAGGAAAAAGATGAATTAATTGGTCTTGAGATTGTAATTCATGGTTATACTTTGCTGACAGTTACTGAAAAAGGATTTGGAAAAAGAACCAGTCTGGAAGAATACGCTCTAATTAGAAGAGGCGGAAAAGGCGTCAGAAATATTAAAATTAGTGAAAAAAATAGTTTTGTAGTTTCTACTTCAATTGTAAATGATAATGACGAACTTATTATTATAACTAAAAAAGGTCAGATAATTAGATTAAATGTAAAAGATATAAACATAATTGGTAGAAATACCTCTGGCGTACATTTAATCAGATTAAATGAAAACGATTCTGTAGCAAATATAGCCAAGATAAGTAAGGAATAAATAGCTCAACTAATTTTGCTTATTTAAGAAACGATTTCCAATTTAAATGGTAGTTTAATTTTCAAATCTTTTATTTTTTCTGTTTTTCTCTTAAAATCCATAATAGAAATCCCGACAACTTTTCCTGTTTTTGCATCTATTCTTTCAAAGTTTTTATTACCAATTTCTTTAAAATAACCTTTTCTTATTTTACCAAAATATATTTCTAAATAATCTCCCTCTCCATCATAATAAATAGACATATTTTCAGGTTTCATTTTTCTATCATATATGCAGTTAATAGATAACCACAATTATTTGCTAATAATAAATTTGTATTTTAAGCTTAATAATAACTTCCATGAAAAATCCAGAAACATTTCAAAAGTAAAGTAAATTAACGAAAATTAAGTTTACATATAAATAGAAAAAGATTTTTTTCCAAAGAAAATTAAATTTCATTTATCAACAATTTCTGCATAGCCGATTAATCTCCATCTGTCGCCAAATCTTCTTGAAATAGTTACTCTATCAGTTTTATAGCAACAGACAGGTAATTTCAAATTTAAATGCGCAACCCCTTTCTTTAAGTCATCAATTATTCCGACAGTTAAACTTGAATTAACATTAAGCATTAATGGTTCCAATTTTCTTAAAGGATCAACATTTAATTCTTCCTTTGCCCCAACCACTCTTTTTAATAAAAATGGTTTCAAAGTAAAGCTGTACCACACATCAGGCAATTTTCCTTTTAATCCCAAAACATTTCCAGATAATTGGTCTGCCTTGACAATACTTGGGTCTAATAAAGTTAAAACCCCAATTGATCCCCCAGGTCTTACAGTTTCTATTTCCTGCCCGCCACTTTTTAATCCGGATATTTTCGTTATTACAGGTTTCCAGATCAATTTTCCTTCTTTCTCAATTTTCAATCCTGGCTTGATTTCAATTTCATCATTTATTTTGAAAACTCCCTTTTTTAAAGCCCCGCCTAAAACTCCCCCTTTTAAATCTGAGATTTTATTTCCTGGTTTATTGATATCAAAGCTTCTTACAATAAACATTAAAGGGTCATCTTTGTCATTTCTTTTCGGCGTTTTAATAACATCTTCAATAGCCTTGATCAGGAGATCTATGTTGATATTGTGTTGTGCTGAAATTGGAATTATCGGTGCATTCTCTGCAATTGTTCCTTTAATAAAGGACTTAATTTGGTTATAATTTTCTAAAGCTTCTTCATCATTAACCAAATCAATCTTGTTTTGGGCTATAACAATATTTTTTATCCCTATAATTTCTAAAGCCATTAAATGCTCCCTTGTTTGTGGTTGTGGGCATTTCTCATTTGCTGCAATAAGCAAAATAGCTCCATCCATAATAGCTGCACCAGACAGCATAGTTGCCATTAAAGTTTCATGTCCTGGCGCATCAACAAAAGAAACCCTTCTCAGAAATTTAGCTTGCCATCCGCATGAATGACACTTATTCAAATTTCCATATTTTTTGCATTTGTCACAATAATAAAAAGAAGCATCAGCATACCCCAATCTTATTGTAATCCCTTTTTTTAACTCTTCAGAATGTGTATCAGCCCATTTTCCTGTTAAGATTTTTACAACTGAAGTTTTGCCATTATCAACCTGTCCAATCGTGCCTACATTTATCTCTGGTTGTACATAAAATTCAGGGGTTACTTTGGAAACTTCCTTCTTAATAAATTTCTTAGGTTCTTCCAAGATTTCTTGTTTTTTTATTCTGGACATTCCCTAAAAATTTAAAATTTAATTATATAAATATTACTAATACAAAACTTGGTCAAATTTGCATTTTTCTAGATATTTATTCTCTTTATCATAAAAAATATTTAACGCTCCTCAAAGCTACATTTCCAGAATAGGGGTTGGTGCGAAATAGAATCCAAGTAATACTCGACCATCAAAATGTTTATGTAAAAATGGTGTTTCGTCCTTAATTTTATAGAAATTCTGATTAAAGGTTTTAATTATGCACTAACCCTTCAGAATAAAAGAATTTATAAAATAAAACAAGAATAAAAAAATATGCTGGAATCAAAACTGACAATAAGAGAAGATTTAAGGGTATTTGGTATTGGGGAAATAACAGTTGAAATAACTGGTCTGACTTGGCCTATGTTTGATAATGAGCATGATTACGCCAAGAGGATCGAAGCAGAAGCAGGAGTAATATTTAATAGTTACTTGCAAAATGAAAAATCAGAGTTTATTCGTGACTTTAAGCTTAAATCAATTAATGTTTCTTACAGAGTAACTAATATAAACATAATGGCAGTCTATGATGTTAAAAAAAGAGAAATAATTCAAAAAACAAAATGAAAAATTTAAAGGAAATTGTGTTAAAGGAAGTCTCTGACCATGAAAAAGGTAAAGTAGTCGAAGTTAATATAAATTTATTAAATGATAGCAAGCCAACTTCATATTCATTAGAAGAAGATGCCCATAAAGTATTAAAGGAAAACTACGGCTCAAGATATATTTCTTCAAGATTAAAATATCCAATTATAACATTTGACAGTAATAGTAACTCAGTTATGAAAGCAAAATTAGAATTAATAGTTGAATTAGAACATCAAACTCCAATTCCACAACTAGAAATTAAAGAAAATCTAATAAAAGATATTCGCGTTTTTACAAAATCATCAAGATTAGTCGAAGAATTAATTCTTGGGGGAACGCATTTAATCCAAGGTGATGCACCTGGAATAGATTTTGTTCCAGAATTATTTGATCAGGAAGTTAAAAAAATATATGGTGAAAGATACATAGATGCTCAAGTTAGAAACTTAAAAGCTGAAGACATTGGAAATGGATTTAAAGCAGTGTCATTTGAATATATTCTTCATTTAAATCCAGAAATAAAAATAGGAGATCAAAATGGAGAAAACACCAGGCAGTGAAGAAGACGTAATAATAAAAAATGTTGATTTGGTAAAAAGAGTTGTAATAGAAGTCGCTATAAGAAATTTTATTGAGGATTTAAATTTGTCTCATGGTCTAACAAAGCCTTCTTTTGAAACAGAGTCATTGATAAAAAAACATTTGGAAGAAAAAGCAAAAGAATACGCAGATAAAATATACGGAAATAAGCTGATTAAATTAGAAACACCAAGTGATAATATCTCTTTTAAAATTAATGGGGATAATAAAAAAATTGATGCCTTTGGAGTTTATGTTATTTTATCATATAATGAAACAGTGCTTCAGGAGCAGGATGGTCTTTTCTAAAAACCATATTTTCCTTTTAATGGCACAAAAACAAATTTGCCTAAATTTTCTTTCTGAATTTCATTATTAACTTTTTTAATTTTCAAAAGGTCTTGTGATAATAAACTCCCAACAGGAGCTAAAAGTATTCCATTATTTTTAAGCTGCTTGATTAAATCATAAGGTATTCTTGAACATGCTGCTGTAACATTAATCTTGTCATATGGCTGTTCTTTTTCATATCCCTTGTTTCCATCACCAATAACTACATTTACATTTTTTATATTGTTTTTTTTCAGATTTTCAATTGCAAAATTAGCAACTTCTTTATTATATTCAATAGCATAAACAATATTTTTAGTAATAAAACTAATTAAAGCACCGCCCCATCCAGACCCAGCGCCAATTTCCATGACTTCGTCGCCTTTCTTTAATTCTAATTCCTGAAGCATGAATGCAACAGTATAAGGTTGTGAAATTGTCTGTCCAGATACAATTGGCAAAGCCACGTCATCATAAGCCATATGCTTAAAAGATTCCAAAATAAAATTTTCTCTGGATACATTTCTAATGGCATTTAAGACATTTATATCAAAAATGCCTTCTTTTTTAAGATGGCTGATTAATTTATCCATTTATTGTTACAATTAGTATTGGGTAATTAATGTTTCCATATACTACATCTAAATACCAACAAAATATTTATATATAATTTGAAATTATTCTGTTAACAATGACTAATGTTCTGTGGTTCAAGGAGATTTCTGACTTAAATTTAAACCAGGTCGGGAATAAGGCCTTAAGTATAAGTAAAATTTTCAATAACAATATACCAGTCCCAAATGGCTTTTGTATCCCATATGAAGTTTTCGATTCTTTTCAGGAAGAAACAAAAATAAAAGCAAAGATCGAGGAAATATTAAGCAGTTTAGATATTAATAACTTAAATTCTCTTTATACAACATCAGAAAAAATACAGAATCTGGTAATAAATGCAAATATGCCAATAAAATTAAAGCAGCAGATAATAGAGTCATATGAAAATATTAATGTTGACATTGATGTATACAAAATGGCTGGAAAAAATGCCTTGGAGATTATAAAAGCAGGCCGTGAATCAACTTATGTTGCTGTAAGAACTTCCCCATTAAATTCAAGTTTAAATCATCAGCCGAATGCATTGAATATAAAAGGCAAGGAAGAATTAATAAAAACAATACAAAAATGCTGGGCTTCAATGTTCAGTGCAAACTCTTTAAATATGAAAATAAAAAATAAGATTCCATTAACAGATGCAAGAACAGCAATAATAATACAGAAAATGATTGATGCTGAGAAATCAGGCATAGTTTACACATCAAATCCAGATTATAATAAAAATGAGATAGTTATAGAAGCTTGTCTTGGTCAGGGCGAAGTAATAACAACAGGGTCTATAATCCCTGATAAATACACTATAAATAAAACTACAAAAGAAGTAATTGAAAAATCAATAAATAAACAGGATTTCATGCTTACAAAAGATGATAATATTGGTAAAAATATAAAAAGAAATTTATTCAATAATGAAGAGCAGAAAATAACAGACATGGAAATAAATAAAGTCGTATCTTATGCATTGCAAATTGAAAATATTTACAAACATCCGCAAGAAATTGAATTTTGTATTAATAAAGATAAGGTTTTCTTTTTGCAGTCAAAACCAATTATAAACATATATGCAAAAGAATATACTGACGAAATTGAAGAAGAACTAAGTAAAAAAGAACAGAGAATATTGGTGCGTGGTTTAAATGCCAGCCTTGGTCTAAGATCAGGGTATGTAAATATAATAAAAAATAATGAAGAATTGGAAAACTTAAAGGAAAATCAGATTTTAGTCATAAAATCATGCAATTATATAAACTTAAATCTTCTTGACTCAAATAAATTAAAAAAACTGTCTGGTGTAGTAACTGACAATGATAATTTAGATTCTCCTTTAGCTAGGATAGCGAGGGATTTTGGAATTCCATGCATAGTAAGTACTACAGACTCTACAAGAATATTAAAAAATGACCAGTTTGTGACAATTGATGGAAATACTGGAGTAATATATGAAGAAATTGAAAAAAAACATGGTGATAAATTAATTGATTAT
Source organism: Candidatus Woesearchaeota archaeon (assembly GCA_964513145.1). GTDB lineage: Archaea > Nanobdellota > Nanobdellia > SCGC-AAA011-G17 > JACPIM01 > JAGWAC01. The sequence goes on along the minus strand of CAZELK010000001.1, from coordinate 25,855 downwards.
TATAACACAGCAACTGAAATAAAAGTTATTATTGACAATAAGGAAGAAATAATGCCAGATTCAGAAAGAAATGACGGCGTAGGTCTGTTGAAAATTAATTTGGATGATTTTTATCTGACAATTGAAAAAGAAGAATTAATAGACCAGATATCAAAGGAGATTGAATCAGAAATATCTTTTTTTAAAAACAAGCCAATATGGTATTATCTGCAGAATATAAACAATGAAAATATATTGGATGTTCAATTAAAAAGCATAAAAAAACTTCAAGATAAGGGAATAAATAATATTGGTGTAGCAATACCGTCAATAACAGAGATATCTCAGATAAAAGTAATGAAGCAGAAAATTAAGGAAATTAATATAGAGCCTCTTGAAGAAATTGATTTCGGCATTGTTATAGACACCCCCGCTTCTTCTATATTAATCAAGGAATTTTGTGATGAACAAATAGATTTTATTGTGATAGACCTTGTAAAATTAACAGCAGCAACATTAAACATAAATGAAAATGATGAAAAATATAATGAGAACCACCTGTCTGTTCTAAAACAAATATCAAATATAACAAAAACCTGCAGAAAATTAAATATAGAAACAAGTATAATCGGCAGGACGATTTTTGAGCCCGAATTCGTAGAGTTCCTGGTAAAAAATGGTGTTGACAGCTTAATATGTAATATAAAATCAGTAAATGAAGCTAAAAATAAAATAGCAAAATCCGAGAAAAGATTGATACTAAATGTCGTAAGAAAGGGGTTGGCCCAGTAATATGACAAAAATCAGAGAAAAATATTCCAATAAGTTCCAATCAGTTGATTTGCTATAAAATTAATAAGGTTTAAATAATTATTATCTAATTTAAACAAGTCTATCTTGTCCGCATATTTTAATGATTTCAAATATAGGTCTCTAGATTTTTTACGGACTATTAAGGGGGGGTAGTTATTAAATAAAAGTATATAATTTAATATCATTCTACCAGTTCTGCCATTACCATCCATAAAAGGGTGAATTCTTTCAAATTTGTGATGAAATATTGAAGCTAAAACTAAGGGGTGTAAAAAATTTTTATTTTCATTATACCACCTTAATAAAAGACCCATATCTGTCTTTACATAAGGCGCTGGTGTAGCCTTAAAATTAGACTTTATAACCCTAACATCTAAGACTCTATACCCAAATCTATTATCAATATTTTCCATTAATTTTTTATGAACATCAATAATAAACTCATGCGAAATATCATCTTTTAAATTCAAGAGACTAAAGAAAACTTTCTCTGTATTTTGAATGTCATATATCTCTCTTAGTGTTTTATCTTTGGGAGTTAATCCATCAGTTAATAATTTTCTGGCTTCTTCTATATTTATAGTGTTTCCTTCTATAGAGGTAGTATTAAAAGCGAATTCTACAACAAAATTCTTAAGAATTTCTCTTTTCGTAACACCATCAAAATTATTAAATATTGAATTATAATGAAGTTTACAAGATTCTACTCTTTCTGTTAATTCATTTAGGAAAGTATCTTTCTTTATTTTTAGCTCTTTTATTTTTTCTAAATATCTATTTGACTCTATAAAATTCTGTATTGTTCTGTAAGCTTTTCTAATTTGTTGCGAATATTTGGGCAAATTTTCCAGTTTACTCTTTATATCTTCTAAAGAACTACCCAAATAAGCAATATCCTTGGTGATTAATCTATCTCCTTTCTTAACAGAAGCCCTCAAATAATAGTAAGATCTGTCGCCTATTTGCTTTTTATAAATATAAACCATAAATTTATTATCATTTCAAACTATTTAAATTTTACCCTTTAAACTTAGTATATAAAAATAAAGGGTAATATAAAACAATAGTATTTAGTTACTTAAAAGTAATTACAAGATAAAAACATTTATATTTCCGTCATAGATTTATGACGCTTTCCCCAAAATCGTCATAACCACTTTCATGCCTTTCTGGAATGATTGCGGTTAGGGCAACCTGTGAATCATAATAACTGGACTCAGATATAAACCTTGTGTCCACCCTGTCAAGTGTGTCAAGTGGACAAGTCTACGGTTTTATCGCATGACTGGTGATCTCGATATTGCAGCTTTGATGCTCCTTGCACCAGGCCTCGCATTTTTCTGCCCAGGATTTCTCTTTGTACCAAAGCTTGCATTCCTCACATTGATACTTCTTCCTCCTTTCCAAGACCATAAGAACATAAAAGTTTCTTTCATTAAATATTTTTCTGATGCTTCACAGTTCCAATGAGCCGACCATCACGTTGTGCTCGTTGGTTGCGGGTTTGCTCTTTCTGAGCTGCCTGCTTTCATACAGTGCTCTGTTCTGCATTGCCCTTTCTGCTTCTTCTATGGCTATTTTGCTCTGGTTTTTCACGTTCTGCGAGTTTCCATTGCTGATGATCATAGATTCCTTGATGAGGGCCTTCAATTCAGCTATTTCGTCCTTCAGTTGAGATACTTCGTAAGGGGCTGTTTCTTCCTTGACATTGAATACGCCGTTCACGATATCTCTTTTTGCGACCATTGATGTTGTCAGATATCTTTCTGTGCTTCTGAGATTTTTGTGGCGTCCTGTTATCTGGGCTGCGAACACTCCGCGCTGATCGCAGATCCTCTGTAAGAAGTAGTGCCTGAGTGTATGATAGCTGAAAATGGAGAGTGCATGGCCTGTATTTGACATGCCGTATTTCATGTCAAGCCCAGCTACTTTCCTGGTTTTTATCAGGTGCGTTCTTATCGTGTTGGTAGCCATATGCTTTTCTCTTGTCTTGCCGCCTCTTGGCCCTCGTTGCCTCCAGAAGATGTAATAATTCCCTCGAAGCGTATCTGTGTCCCTAACGCCCGTGTATTCTATGCCATTGGATATAATCTCTTGCTTGTAAGTGATTATGTGTTTCTTGAATCTGTCGAGTAAGATATCTGGTATGATTATCTTTTCATAGCGCTCTTTGTTTTTCTGTTCCGGGAGAGTGAGTGTTTTCTCTACAAAGTCAATATCTTCTATTCTGATCTTGCAGGTTTCAACGCTTCTCAGGCCAAGGTATGCTGCTGCATAATAGACATTCTCCCAGAAAAAAATGTACTTGTCCTCTTCGGTAAACTTTATGGCCTTGATGAACCTGTCTAACTGTTCGTCAGTTATGGTTTTCTCACGGGCTTCATTCCTGTGCCCAAATTGCATCCTGCCGTTGTTTACCTTCATGCTTTTTTATCCGTCCAGTGTTTTAATAAGTCCTATCTCCCATTGACAAGTCCACCGAACGATATGGCGGAAACCCTGTTTTCTGTGAAGAGAATAAGAGAGGAATTGACTTGACATCGAGTTGTCAAATAGGACAAGTGTCACTTATCAGAAAGGGCACTCTCCGTCGACAAAATGGCGTTTTTGAGGACAAGGTTTATATAGAAGGTAGAGCATCCAAGTCTCATAAAGTATAGACAATTAACGAGGAGATAACAATGACAGAAAAAGTCAAGATAAAGCCAAAAACCATAACCGTTGACCCTGAATACATCGAAGTCAAAACAGTAGTAGCTTCAGGAAACGGAGCAGTGATACCCTACACCAAGAAGCATGTAGGAAAGGAGGTTTACGTGATCCTAAAGGAGCAATGTAAAACCCATTAGAGTCATGTAATCATGACGGGATTGAGAATCCCTATCAAGAAACGCTCAATCCCGATGAACATCCACCCGGAGGTAGATATCCATGAAAGGAAAAAAGAAAAAGACAGATATAAAAGTATCGCTGGAGAAACAGCCAGAAACGAGTTCTGAAGGATTTTTGCCGCACAGAGAAGTGTGCTATGAAATCCTCAAGGAGCATGGCCAGCCCATGCACTACAAAGCCATAACAGAAGAAGTTCTCAAGCGAAGCAAGTCAGCTGGAACAACACCGCAGAACAGCATCTTTGCCAGAATGACAACCGACAACCTTGGCAGATTCAAAAAAGCAGGCAAAGGAATGTTTGGCCTTGCTGAATGGGACAAGAAAGAGGTGAAGAACGATGCAAACTGAACAAGGAACAATCAACGCAGTAAAGCAGCGAGACAAGACCTACAGCATTGCCCTCAACAAGCAATGGTTTGGCGGTTACGGAAACTGCCCTGTTCAGAAAGGAGACTATGTCTTGCTTGATTACGAGGACAATGGCAAGTACAAAAACATCGTAACAATAAAGACTGCAGAAAACACCAAGAAAGAACCTGAACGCAGATCAGACCCGGTAACTGATGACATTCATCTTCAGGTTTGCTTGAAAGCAGCTGCAAGCATTCTCTCTGGCACAAGCGTAACCACAGACGAACTCGTCAGCTATACAAAGGAACTACGGAAGAAACTGTGGGGTGATCTGTAATGCCCACATGCAAGCAGAGCGTTGAAATATTTCTCTTAACAGAAGATTTCAATAAAGCACCTCTTTGGGACGCTGAGAATCAAAAGAGGATCACCGTCAAATCAGAGGGCGATTTTGACATCGAATTAAGAGAAAAAGAAGCACGATTTTGTTTTGGTTTTATCAATGTGCAAGTGCCAAAGGATGCTTTTCTCATAGAAGTTGGCAGGGCACTCATGGATGAATGCTGCGGAGGTGACTTTGCAAAATGGTACACGAAGCAAAAGCAAAATCAATAACAGAAGCGCAATTCAATATGTACATGCAAGCCGTCAGAGACGTCGAATCAAGATACGACACTGACTATGTCAAGTTTTGGGAGAACATCTTCTATTGTGCGAGTGAGCTCGGATTAAGAAGCATTGAGACCTGCAGGATAAAAGTTGACCACATTGATTTTGTTGAAAAGACATTGCTGCTTCCCGAGCAGAAGAATAAAGAAAGGTTCGAGAAGATCATCATTCCTGACTTCATGCTTGAACGGTTAAAAGACCACATCCTTACTTACAAATCAGAGATAGTGCTGTCGGATAACTATATTTTCTGGCGACAGAGGTATGGAAGAATGTGGCACTGCGGCAGGCCACCTCTCACTGGAAAGTATGGCAATGCAGGACACAAGCACCTGAGTCCAGGAACGATACGAACAAGAGTAATGAGAATCAGAAAAGAGGCTGGACTGGATCATAAGTACTCAACATCCAACTCAGGCCATAAACTTTCTGTGCTAAGTTACCATACACTAAGGCACTATTATCTCCAAAAGATATGCGATAAGAAAGGTGTTTTTGCTGCACAGATCTGCGGCAGGCACAAGAATTTGAGAAGCACAGAGCGATACATCAAAACCAGCATGAAAGCAAAAAGAGATATCGTTGAGAGTGTCTTCAATACAACAGAAGAGCAACATACTGTAGAGATCAGCGATTTGAAAGATCAGATTAAGCAGCTCACTGAACTTGTCAAGGTGGTGATTACACCGCAAAAAGAGGCTTGCACTGCCCCGACAAAAATAGCTGAAGAAGAAGCATTAGCGCTCATGCAAAACCAGCTGTTCTCAAAGCACACTATCAAGAAAGCAACGCTGGACTAAAAATAATAAGAAAAGAATAGAGGAGGTATATAACATGAATAAACGAATACTGATGGCGAGAAAGCCAGTGGATCTGAACGATATCAAAAAGCAAGCGACAGCCAAGATTACTCTTGCAGAACTACCTGAGATCACTAAGAGCACTGACGTGAACGAAGCAGTTTTTGATTCTTGGGAAGCATTGAGCAAAGCAGACCTTTCAGGGCACCAATTTTGGAGAGTGCAACTAATAGAAGAAGATGAACTCTTGCTTGTGGACACATCTGGCTATGATTATCCTCGATATGTTGGATTTATAGAACGCAGAAGCGAGAGAGTTCCGCTTAAAGAAAAACTCAAGGATTACAAAGAACATTACTTTGTTATGATGAATGACTTGAACAAAGACGAACTTATCCAGCAATTATGGGATTTAAAACCTATGGCTGAGAAAGTCAAGGAGGCTAATGAATTCCTCAAATTATTCGATGAATAAACCTCTTGATCCGTTCCCACAATGAGATTCTGATCTTATGGTCGCTTTTGATCCTTTGCAGGATTTTCTTTGCCATTGTTAGCACCTCTCAATCTTTGATTAATCTCCTTAGTCAGGAAATTCCTGAGCACAATAAGGTCTTTTGTTTTATGATTGATTTTGTATTTGAATCCCACTCTATTCATATCGACGAGTTCTTGAAGCGTCACTACGAGCCCACCTTGGCTGGATATCCTGAATTTCATATTCATCGTCTGCTTTTCTTCTTGAAATGAGTCAAGAACGTCTGTCTTAGGCCCTCTTCCCACATGATGTAGAATTGGCCGAGAATCTTGCTTACTGCATAAATGATCCAGATCAAAGCTGCATTTAGATTAAGGGTCTTAATCAGCAGGATTAATATCAGTATTTCGACTACTATGTTCATGTTGCACCTCGGCAAATCCGTAAATATCTGCTTGGTCTTCTTCGACTGCACAGACATTGCTTAGCCTGTCTATTTTCGCTCTGAGCTCAAGATAATTCTGAGACTGAGTGGCAAGCTTGTCGCTGACCTTTGTCAGAGCAAGTGTGAGTTCAGATTTAACTTCTTCAATTGATGCTCTCAATTCAGATAATTCTCTTTGAGTGGCTGACAGATCCATACAGACTGAGTTCATTCTTTTCTTAATATTATTTTATCAGAAATAAGCCTTCAAAATAGGAATATTTAAATACTATTAGATAAATAGTTATCAAATATTAAAGAAATATTCCAATGGTAAAAATCCAAGAAACCAACAAAGGACAATCAGGAATTACGATCCCGAAGAACATCATGAGGGCCACAGGATGGAAGAAAGGAACTGAACTACTTATCCAATTGGATGACAATGGCAATTTAGTACTAAAAGAGATCAAAACGATTAAGAGAAACAAAAAATGAGCAACATCTATAATTTTCCATCAACGAGATTCCTCGGAAGCAAGGTTAAGCTTCTTAATTGGATATGGGATAACACGAAGCACTTAAAATTTGAGACTGTACTGGATGCCTTTGGCGGAACTTCAAGTGTCGGTTATCTTTTCAAAAAGAATGGAAAAACTGTTTATTATAACGATGTTCTGAATTTCAATAAACAAATTGGTTTGGCTCTCATAGAGAATAAAAGGACTATTCTCACAGAAGAGGATATTATTGATATCTTAAAGAAAAGAGATGATATTCAATATCCAACATTTATTCGGGATACCTTCAATAAAATATACTTTACAAGGAAAGAGAATGATTGGCTGGATAAAACAATAACAAACATACATCAAATCAAGAATAAGTACAAACGAGCAATAGCATTGTCGGCTTTGTTTCAAGCGTGCTTAATCAAGAGACCATTCAATTTGTTCCATCGAAACAATTTGAGTCTACGAATGAATGATGTGCCTCGTAATTTTGGAAATAAAGTGTCATGGGATACACCTTTTCTCGTTCATTTTACCAAATTTGTGGATGAGTATAATAGAGCAGTTTTTGATAATGGAAAAGAGAATACTGTCATTGGAGGAAAGGACGTGTTCAACCTTCCGAACAAAGTTGACCTTGTGTACCTTGACCCGCCTTACTTATCAAAAAATAGCAGAATAAATTATCATGCCTATTATCATTTCCTCGAGGGGTTAAATGATTATAAAAAATGGAGTGGAAAAATAGATCATTCCTCTTCACTAAAAAAAATGGTTGAAAATAAGAAGATTAGCAGATGGTTAGATCGTGAACAAATAATTGATTTGTTCGATAAAATGATTGAACACTTCAAAGACAGCATCATCGTCTTATCGTATAGAAATGATGGTATTCCTACTAAAAAAGAAATTGTTGATATCATTGTGAAGCATAAAGGTAAGCGTCCCACAATTAAGATGAAAGATTATAAGTATGCTCTCAGCAATGGAAGTACAAAAGAGATGTTATTCATTGCCGATTAATCTTCACGTGTTATTATTTGGTCTATTCCTAATTAACTTTACAAATTCAGCATATGTTCTATTTACCCAATCTTTAGCGAGAATATTGCCCATAGCTTTGCTGAGATCATGTGAGTAATTCATTGGTACTGGAATCAATATTGGCTTTTCCATATCTCTCATATGATCAGAATCGACCAGGAATGAACCCAATCTAAGGGCAGATAATATTTTTAATACAATTTTGTCTACCTTATCGACGTCCTCATCGTACATAACAAATTCATATCGAGGGATATAATACTCGTTGCTGTTTGTATGCCCAGCAAAAAACATGGCGACTTTGTATTTCAGTGCTTCTTCAACGATTTGTTTCGCAGAGAGATCTCTGTTATGATATATTCCTCCCAATGAGTTTAAATCATTCTGAAATTGATGGTCAGTCCTTGCATTGAAGTTTGATGTTGTATAAAACGATCTGATCACTTTGCAGGTAACATAGATGTTCTTGAATGTGCTGTCAAACTTTTGGTTATGTAAAAAGTATCTCATAACATCAGTATCTGAGAGAACATGTCCTGTTGAATTCCATTTTTCTTCTTTCATGACCTCTCGAATATACCAGTCGATTATTGTACTGAATATTTTCAATTGCACATTTTTCGAAACACCGCAATAGATCACATTAAGTTCTTTAGCTTTTTTGAGGGTTGTACACATCCTCCAAATAGACTCTCTTGTTAATTGGCCATGCCTATTTTGCAGCTTGCAATTCATTGCTTTATCCTGTGGAAATGCCCTACCATCACGCAAATGAATATCTGGTCTCTTTGCAGCGCCTCCATACGGGAGAATATAGACTTCTTCTACAAAATACTGTCCCACATCCATTGCTGCTTTTGCAGCCCATTCATAATCTCCCTCACTTAAATTAGTGTAATCTTCGTATCCGATAATAACCCAATCCTCAAAATCTTGAGTATTCTTCGGTACGACAATATTTAACCATTCGGGGCGGTCTTGCTTTCTTTCTTTGACGACTCCTGCAGCATTATTGACTATTATTGGTGTTGAAAAATTTATGTTAAAAAAAGGGACTGTTAATTTTAGTCGGTGTTGTGAAGCATCGCAAGAACTCATCCTAAGAGGGAATTCATCCCCCCATAACTCTGTATCACTTGGCACTGAAACTTCCTCAATAAATGTTTTTCCTAGAACGACCTTATTGATATGCTCTTCAATTTTATCCCATTTTGGTTGTGCTCTGAAAATATTGTTTGAATCTTTTCCCATAAATTCAAGATCATCAATTTTGATTCCCAAGCCACGAATAGCTAAAACATCAAGTTTCTCAACCCAAAAATATTTTCTCGATTGCTGACTTCTTTGGATATTATCAACTATATATTTGATACAGTTAAGGAACAATTTTCGTGGATCCTCTTTCAAGAGTCTCTCTTTTGCATCCTTGATTATATCTTTCCCGTCTTCCAAGAAACTTGCGCTGTAAAGCACTTTTGCGGTCTCATTAATAGAAGAATCGTATAGCCTCTCTACTTGGGCTCTTGATAAGATTTCTTCGTAAGAAATCTTTTTCTCATCGAGTTCTAAATTTTGGGGAGTATGTTCACTGGCCATGTTTCTCAACTTCGTTGAAGATGTCAGGAGCTTGTCCTCCATCTGATTCTTTTGTTTCCAATAATCTTATTCTTACAAGCACAGCATGCTTAACTGTTTCATATGTTCCAGATAAGATGCAAGTTCCTACTGGAGACTTAGGCAGTTTATTTAGCATATCTGGCGTTGCATCAGACCTCACGCCTTGTAATGCCATCAACTGATCTGGCTCAATAGCAAACAACAAACGAGTGTTACATTGTCTGATTGCTTTCTTGTCTATATCAATGGGACTCTGAGTTATCAAAACAAAACTAATCCCATAATGCCTTCCAATACGCACTCCTTCTCGAATGATTTGTTTGCAGGCAGTTTCCTCATCGTTTGGAACAAAAAGATGTGCTTCATCCACCATCACTGTGTATGGAAGTATGTGTTTAGCTTTTCTTAATGATTGCAGCTCTCTTAAAGTTGCAGCCAATATTAACTGCAGCCTTTGTCTGTCTACTCCCCTGCAATTTATGGCAATCAAACTGCCAGGTTTAAGGTTATCTTTCCAATTGAAATCATCACCTAAGAAATTATACGAACTTAAAGTGTATCTAATTCTTGGGCCCATTATTGCAGATGCATTTCGTGCGTTCATTGAATTGGCCACTGTATCGACTTCAGCAATCAATTCTTCAAATCCAAAATTATTTCCAGATGATTTTAGGTTCAGGAAAGCATTTGTTAATATGTTTACATGCTGCTCATGGGCGATTGTTGGTATCAATTGCCTAATCTCATCAGGCGTGAGTGATGATAATCTCACTGTAAAATTTCTTCCTGGCTCAAGGATAGTTCCGTTCAACGCTTCAACAATTGGAACAAACTCATACTGCGTATCAAAAAAGATAATCGGCAATTTGTGTCTATGAAGTTCTTCAGCCAATACTTTTGAAGCGTAAGACTTTCCTCCACCCGTTGTCCCTCCGATGAAGACGTGCCTTTGAATCGTTTCTCTTTTGAGAATGATGGGCGTATCTTTTTCTCCAGCTAAAGACGAAGCAAGAGTCCCTATTTTAAGACCTTTTTCAGGAGTTGAATCTAATCCTAACAGAGGGAATATAAAATCTTGAGGAGGGATAACTACTTTTAATCCAGCTTTTGGCAACACTTCTGCAGGACGAGTAACCCACTTTCCATTGATGTGATGGATTTCGTCCATAACATTAACCTCATATAATCTGTAAACAGTAAAAGAATACTCTTCTCCTGGATGATCTGGGTTGACCTTCAAGGAATGTTTTACACTTAATTGTTCAGGGGAATAATGGGGGTTATGTTCATGAGACGCTTCAACTCTTCCAAGCAGCAGCTTATCTTTTCCGATTTCAACAGCTACAACAGATCCTGGTGTAACTGATTTATCATGGAATGCTTTAAACCTAAACTTTTCAAAGTTAGGTGTTGATTCGTCTGAAGAGATCTCGCCTATCTCTATATATTTTGGCAATTCTGCCTTTATTTCAATTTGTTCGTTCATTTTGATTTACCCCCAGATTCAAATATTTTTTCAGCTTACCCTCATCTTCTTTAAGTCGGTTATAGACTTTTTTAAGCATATAATCTTTGACAACTGCAGCAAAAGCCTTATCATCATTAATCTTTTTGAAGATATCCTGATTCTGATCCATTCTTTCGACCAATTTGTTAAAAAATACGTCATCAAATCCGAATTTAAAGTTTTCAAGATTATTACTTTGTGCCTGCTGAGACAGTTTGTCATCTGCAACAAGTTCTGCTTCTATTTGGTCAAAGAATAGCTTATCAGCTTCCGCAAAGTCTGTTCCAAACCTTTCATTCAATATGTCAATTATCTCGGAGAGTTTGGCTTTTTCTTCCTTCTCTTTTCTGATGCCTGCTTCTTTTGAAGATTTTAGTTCTCCAGCTTTTCCTTTTTCAAGTGTGATGTTACCTTCTTTGATTTTTTGAAGTCTATAATATTCAAGAGCCACTTCGTCATTTAGTTTGAATTGTTCTCCGAGCTGTCTTTTTGGAAGTTTATTTGATAGTAGTTTTCCATATGCAAAGAACTTTTCAAGTTCTGCATCATTGAAAGGCATAACCTGGGACAAGAACGAGTATGTCCTTAGAAATACTATTAAAGTGTGTTTGAAATCTTCTTTTGCGTTTTCATCATCGATTGCCTTAAATCTATCAACTGCAGGGTCAATGTATGCATTGAGTTGTGCGTGATCTTTTATAGTGTATTTTTCTTTTGGTTTAAAGAACACTCCTGCAAAATTGTCGATTTCCTGGGTGGTGTATATTCTCATCTGGTCAAGCACATTCTTTAAATCGTATAATCTATTTGGACTTGTGATCTCATCTACTGTCGTGATTTCATAATATGGTTGGAAGGATTGAACTATTTCTTCCTCAGTATTGGCAAAATCAAGAATGAATGTATCTTCTTTTCCAGTACATATTCTATTGAGCCTTGAAAGAGTTTGCACTGCTTTTACTCCAGATAGCTTTTTATCAACATACATCGTGTGAAGCAATGGTTGGTCATAACCTGTCTGATATTTCTCTGCCACGAGCAGTATTTGATACTCATTTGTATTAAACTTATCGGGTAACTCTTTCTCTTTAAATCCATTAAGGATAGTTTCTTTGAATTCATTATCAAATTCATCTTTCACAACACCCGAGAAAGCAACAAGTGTCTTGATATCAGTGTAACCTTTTTCTTTGATGTATTTATTAAATTCTTGATAGTATCTTACCGCATGAAGCCTTGATGCAGTTACCACCATAGCCTTTGCTTTTCCACCTATTTTATGCATAACAACCCGTCTAAAATGCTCTACCATAACCTCTGTTTTTTGTGCGAGATTATGGGGGTGCAAAGTCAAAAACCTAGCTATTGCTCTGGCAGCTTTCTTCTTGTTCATTTTAGGGTCATCTTCAATCTCTTTCGACAATTTGAAATAAGTTTTATATGTAGTATAATTTTTTAGGACATCCAAAATGAATCCTTCTTCTATGGCTTGCCGCATTGAATAAAGATGAAACGGATACGGTCTGTTATTCTTTTTATGGCCAAAGACTTCGAGGGTTTTATTTTTAGGTGTTGCTGTAAATGCAAAGAAGCTAAGATTATTTTGCTTCCCTCGAGCAAGCCCAACGGTTTCTCATCAAAAATAGTGAAGTTACCTATGGTCTTGATTTGCTCGACATCTGCACTTGTTGACAGACTCCACTCGGTTATGTTCTTTGATTGAACAGTGTCAATCGTGATCGAACCTTGCGTTCCAAAAAATATGGCCATTTTGATTCATCCTCCTTGTTTTTTTATATGATTACTGGCCTTGAAAACCGCACAGTAATCTGTTTTCTCAACAGTCCTTCTGTTATCTCGGAGTTTATCGTCTTCATCCCGATTCTCTCGTAATTATGCAACCCTGATGCGGCTAATGCATCCTGATTCAATCTTATCGCATCCACTATTTCACGAGCTATTGCGTCTCTCAGTTTTGCACCTTCAAACTGCTCACTGTTCCGCTCGTAAATGATGCCGTTTTTCACCCAGATGTTGATGTCAATATCAACGGTCTGCATCTCAGATTTTGTGCCAACACTGAACTTTCTTGCTGGCTCATCCGAGTCTGTTACTGAAACCCTGGGATAGGAATTATTGCTCAAGTTGATTTTTGGGAAATCAGGATATATCCATTCGCCAGAACGAGAAGTATTGTAATCATACAGCTGACCTCTCAGGAGATCCTGCACTATGATGATCGGTTCTTTATCCATTCGTTTGGCCTCCTCGCTCTTGAAGAGATGCCTTCATTGGTTGAAGTGCTTCTTCACGATTGTTGTGACTTCTTTTCCCACACTTGGGAAATTCTTATTGACAGCATTACGCATGAAATGCTTGGGAGCTATATATCGAGTGCCTTCCTCTTGGAACACACCATAAAAAACTCCGTCTGCAATGTATCCTGTGGTTTCATCTTCAAAGCCGACATGAAGCGATGCTGATAGCAGCCCTGTTTTTTTAGGGGCATTCAGGACAGCATCCCTGTGAATCAAAGGAAGCACTTTCCTGATTCCTTCATGCACGTCTTTCTTGAAACCCTTGTCATTAAGATCAGCAACCTTTTTGCCCAGTTTTGCGAGGTCTGGGCTTATGACTTTGATCTTAACCATACAATTCAGAAATCTGTTTTTTTCTTAATATTATTTTAGTCGCAACTGCAAGAGACGATAGATGATGATATCTCCCACTGTTCTTGCTGTGGACTTGACAATTTTATATTCTACCCCCTCTTTAAGAATAGAATCAGTTTTGCTATCCGGGATTAGAGTTTCGTTTTCATAAGAATCTTTGGCATAGCATTTAATGTCGCCAATCTTAAACTCTCCTTCTGGTCGGAAATTTTCCTCTTCTCCTGTTACTTCTTGCCAGACTAATTTGATGGAATGATCTTCATGTGAATCAGATACAAGGCTTCCGTAGTCAGGATCAATCGTTTGGGTCTTTCGTCTGAGAGTTACATTTACACCTATGTCAAAGTCGACTATTCTGTTGAAATCTTCCGAGTTGATATCCATCGTTTATGGTTGCTGAGGGTCATTGCTTCCGTAATTAGTGCTTGGAGCAGGAACTCCACGAACTACTGATCCCCCAACAAATCCTCCGCTATTAATCCCTAAATATTCTTTCAGTGTTTCAAGACTGTCTTTGGCACTTTTCTCATAGATCACTATCTCCTTGACAGAAGAAGACTCTATGTTTTTCTTATCGACAGAAAAGTCTCCAATTCTGTAAGACAATCCTGCTGTGGTTTCTTTGCCAGTAGTGTTCATTCTCAGCAATAGCTTAATCACTGCCAGATCTGTCACAATCTGTTGAATTAATGGATAGAGGGCATCAGTCTCCTCGAAGCCAGTTCCAACTTTCTTGGTGCTAACGTCGATGAAATTACTTGCTTCTCTGATCCATTGAGTGATCTCACTATCTTGAATGTCAGAGTCGATATGGGTTTCTCCCACTCTGGCTTTTACTATTGCCACTGTCGAATATTCTTTTTGTACCATGTTACTTCTGCTTTTGAAGAGCTTTCTCTAAAGCAAGCAATCCTGATATCAAGATACCTGCAAGTGCAGATTCTTGTGGGAACAGGTCAGGGCTTGATTGAACAAATTGCACTCCGTACTGAACTCCTGCGACCAGCATTGTAGCTGCAAATCCTTTCAGGAATCTCTTCAGGCCAAGTTTTAGCCTAAGCTTCCAATCGTATTCTTGTGTTTTATTTGCCATGTTTTTCACCTCAAGGTTTTTCTTTTTTGAATACAGCAATGATTTTGCCGTTCCATAACTGACTCATGAATATGAGTTCCCATCCATTATTTCCTAATGTATCGAGAGCTTCTTCTGAAATGTCTTTGATCCTTTTGCTTACAACTTTGTACTTCCAATTTGCCACTTTTAACCACCTGCAGGCTCGACGTCTATCATGAGTATAGTTGTCCTTTGTTCGAATGCCAAATCCTTCTCATTAGGATCAAGCTGAAGGAACATCTTTTTTCTTTCAGCAGCTCCTGCATTATCTTCAAGCCATTTGATTACTGCTCCTTTTTCGTCCATGCTATGAACTATCAATGAACCTGGAATATGTCCTGTCTTGTTCTCGATGCTTGATAATGTTTCTTGGACAGTTGCCATTCTTATTCCTCGTATCCTTCAAAGCGTGCAAACAGCTCCTTGCTACCGCCACCCAAATTAGTTCTTCTCAGCACCATTCGTCTTGTTCCGTTACCTTGAAATGTTTCAGATAAGTCTGCAACATCAGAACTGCCATTGACATACAATGTTGCCACAAGGTTCAGGGTGATATTATTCCCGTCAGGATTTTCATAGAGGGTTATTCTTCCTGCTTTAGTCATCTCTTCTGCTCCTGCAAGTAATCTTCCAATAACGAGTTTCTTGCCTGGTGTGATCACATGCAAGGAGTCTGAATTTCCTGAAACAGCGCCGAAACCAGTCAAAATTATAGGAGTCGTATTTGGTGGAGGTGTTGGGGGTGGTGTAGATACAAGAAGTCTTCCTGAACTATCAACTAATGCTTTTTGATTCTGGTTTACAGGATCAGCGATTGAGACTGATTCAACATTTATAATTCCTGTCATGTTTGTATTTATGCTTCCATCCTGCTCTATTTTCAGCGTGCTGATAAATGACTTGAGTTCAGCAATGACTGCTTTCAACTCTTGCAGAAGTTCGATATCCATTCCCATTATGATATCACCGCCACTGCATTTCCATTGATGACGACTGGCACGACTCTTTCTCTGAGAATAAAACCTCTCAATCCTTTCCAAGGATCAGCGTAATCCTCAATTTCTAAAGGGATTCGTTCTATCATTATCCCAGCATGCTGAGAATCAAGAACAACAACCGCACCAGAAGGAACACTTGATTCGACAAGCACTTCGATAGCATAAGATATGAGTTTCTCTTTGAGTTCATCTCTTTGCCTTAATGATTCAGCTATTCCTGGATTGATGAGAATCTTGTCAGGGTGATACCTGTTCTCTTCAATAAATTTGATTGCTTCAATGAAGTTGTCAAGGATCGGAATTTCCCGAACATTGGGCTTGCTTTGAGAAGCAATGGTTTTGCCAGCTCCTGCAATGAGGGTGTCAACAACAAGCTTGTTCTCAATCTGAGCAAAATGAAATGTCTCCTGCAATGATTTCTGAAAAATCTCATTTAACGCATTGTCTTCAAAATTCTCTGCAGAAAAAAGAATTGCTCTCTTTAGTGTCAGAGGAAATACTATGACTGATTCAACGTCTAAAAGAGAAAGTGGAGCAGATCCCAATGCGGGAACAACGGCTCCGTTAATGCCCTTTATTTTGGTTATCTTAGTGGCTGATCCTTCGCTCTGCTTCTGAACCCTAAGGAGCTTCTGACCTATCCTGTACTTATTTGATTCCACGATTATTTCAGTCTTCAAGCTACTTATGTCCATAGTACATCACCTGCCAAAAAGATAGCAGAGTCCTGCAGTTTAGATGACCCTTTACAAGGTCATCTTTGCGACAGCGTTGTCGTCAAGCACTGCAGGAGCTACTCTCTCTGTTATGGTAACTCCTCCTGCCAAATCCCTCAAAGGATCGGTGAAGTTCTCAGTTGAGAGAGGCCGTCTTTCAACCAGCACGACTGCCCTATTATCAAGAGCAAGGACTGTACCAGGCTCTACAGCTGTGGTTTCGACAACTTGCAGGCCAGCCACGTTGCCCATGATGCCTTCTTCATCAAGCCTGTCAAAAGCCTTGTAGCCTTTGCTAATCAGGTCTTTTTCCAGCTTGGCAAGATCATCAGGATGCCCTACCAGGAACTTGGCCCTGTAATTGTTCTTGTTCACAGCGTTTCTCAGTGTGATGGCATCTTCCTGGACAAACTGTCCGGCAGTCTTTGGAGGGACTGTGTTTGTGGTCTGAGTCACCACCCTGAAGATTTCATCATCTTCTTTTCTGGCAACATCTTCTGCAGCCATGTCCGCCTTGAGTCTCACGACATCAAAAGCTGAGTCCTCAATGGATTCCTTGGCAATAGCGAAAGCTTTGCCAATCTTGTAAGGTGTCACGACGACCTCGTTGAATGTGCTCACATCCAAAGGTATAGCTCCAAGTTCTGGAACTACATACGCCTGACCATTTCCCATCTTTGGGATTTTCAGGGCTGAACCCTCGCTAAGAGTGATAACTCTCAATATCTTCCTGCCAACCCTTTCACGTTGAGCAACCTTGAACACATTGGAGTCGATCACTTCTTTTATGAGAGGTGCAGCATCCTGTGTCGAAAACAGTTCTTGCATGGTTTTCATTTTGCTTGCCTCCTTTATTTTACGATCTTCACAGGGACTTTCTTGACAACAGCGCCTCCGCCAGATGAGTTGTCAACTTTCTCGTAAGCTTTTGCCACGACCACTCCTGTGTTCTTTTTTTGCAGTGTGCTTGAGTCTTTGACTTCAAGCTCGTCGCCCACATTCAGCGTTGCTGCTGCGGCAACCTCAACGTCAACATAGAATGTTCCTATGCAGCCGATTGAGATAGGATTGTTTTGAGCAGTGTCTCTCAGACATAAACCCAGGACATCTGCTTGAGCGCTTGCGGGTTGAAGATTCAGCCCTACAAACTGGCCCTTCTGCAAGTTTGCAGCTGCAACGAGCATGCTTGGATTCTTTCCATCATCGATTGTGATATCGTATGTCATTTTGCTTTACCTCCTTACAGCTTGATGCCCAGTGCTTGAGCAATCTCCTGTTTTTTGTCTGCCATCTGATTCGAGTTGTTGACCAGTGTCTTTCTTTCGCCTACACTCTTGTGCAACCCAATCATCTTTCTCGTCTGCTTGGCATACAGATCAAATCCGCCAGATTCATCAAGCTGTCTCAGCTCGGCCAGCCTATCATCTTTTGATACTTCAAGGATGCCAAGTTTTTCTTCAGCATCAATGACTTCTTTGAGTGCAACGTCTCGTGTTTCTTGCTTGATTTGCTTCAGTTCCTTTGATGCCTCTTCAAAGCCCTTGGCAAGCTTTTCATGCTTGGCAGTAAGTTCAGAGATCAGCTTATCTTTTTCAGACACAGCTTTCTCCAGCTTTGTGATCTCTTGCGTCTTAGCAGCAAGTTCATCTGAGGCTTTTTTCAAAAGAGACTTTGCTTGTTCCATTTCTTTTGGTTCAGCCATTGTTAATCATCTCCTCCTTCTTTTACAGGTTCAAATTTTGCATCTTTGCATGCTGGATCATCTACCAGACTCAATTCTTTAAACTCAAGATTGCGAGCTACCTGACGCCCGTTCTCTTCTTCGCTGTCTATCAGCACACCGACACTCACAGAATCTATCAGCTTATCAAGCAGTTTCTGTGCTATGTCCTCATCTGTTACGATGGCCTCAAACTCAATCCACTTCTTCCCAGGGTTGTAGACTGACTTGATGACCTTCCCAACAATATCACGTGAACTTGAAGAATGATCAATCCTTAGAGGCTTTCCTTCAAGAGATTTGTATGATCTTTCAAGTTCTTCAGCAGGATAATAAATGCCGTTCCACTCGCCCTCACTCAAAGCAATGCCAGTGATCCGCAGAGCAGTTCCATCTTTGAGAACCTGCTTGATCTTGATGTTCTTAATTTGAACAAATTTCAGGTTCTTGTGAAGCCTTGAAGAATTGTCTATTACTCGTCTGTTGTCCATCCATTCCTGAGCTCTTTCAAGAGTCCAGTTATGAGGTTCTCTTTTGTCAAACTTGAAACTGTGAATTGCAAACTGCCCAGTCCCTGCTTCTTTAAGAACGCCGATGAGAATAGAAATTCCGTTGCCTAAGTATTTCCTTCTGAAAGATTCACCAATGAACATGCCTGAATCTTCTAACACGCAAGCAATTTCGTTTTTCGTTTCTTCCCATCGCTCAGCGAGTTTTCCTAACTCGTCATCAGGGTCTTGCTCATCCTCTTCGTCTTCAAATTCTTGCAAAAATTCAATGAATAGATTGATCTCTTTTACAGTCGAATCATTGTAAGAGATAAAATTGTCTATAAGCTGCTTTGAGTCCTGTGACTCTTCAGAATCGATGAATTCTTTTATCTCTTTAATGATTTGTTCAGACATAAACAGACAAATCTGTTTTTTTCTTAATATTATTTTAGCAGTGAAGGATGGAAAAACGTTTAGATGGATAGGGCTAAGAAAGACAAAGATATCAACCTGCTGGTCTGCTTCAAGAAAGCAGCGGATGTCGAGATACATCTGATATATCAAGAAGCTAAGACCTTTAATTAAGAGATCAAATCAAATATAACATATTCATCTTAGAAAATTGTATATCTAAAAGCGCATATACGGAAGAATTTTTAAGTTCAGTGCATTCTTGTTATTCTGTGAGTAACCACTTCCAGATAGGTTTTATAATTATCTTTTTTTCGTCTACTTTTATTTCTTCTTCCTGGTCGCTAGTTAAGATTGTGCCTGTTGTAAGCTTGAATTTGTTCATGGCTTCAAGCAGCCCTGCTATTTCTCTTTCTTTGTTGGTCTGGTTTATGTTCCAGCAGACTTGGACTGCTTCTTTGACTTTATTGTTCTCCGTTATAACAAAATCGCATTCGGATTTTTCTGAGAAATAAAATACTTCTCCGCGAGTTTTTAGCACATTAAATACAAGGTTTTCAAGCAGCCACCCGTTGTCTTTAGTGAATTTCAATGAAATTTTTTGGATGAATCCATTGTCAACTACATAGGCTTTTTTATCGTTTATTATTTGTTTTTTTAAACTGTAATCAAATTTGCTCACCTGATTGATAAAGAATGTTTCTTCCAGGAAATCGATGTATTTCTTGATCGTGTTGGCGCTGTTTATTTTTATGAATTTCCTTAAGGAATTGTAGCTGAATCTTTGGGATATTGTTGTTATCAGGTATTGGTAGAGTTCCTTTAATTCTTTAACATTGTCTACTTTATACCTTGCTACAATATCTTTAATGATGATATCCTCATATACTCTTATCAGTATTTCCGGATCATGATATTGCACGTATTCTGGCATTCCACCATTGATCAAGTATTCCTGGAAGTATTTCTTGAGTTCTGCACGAGTTCTTGTCTTGAACATAGCCTGCTTATCTAATCTGACATTATTGCATATTAAGAATTCTTCAAATGAGAATGGTCTTACTATTATGTCAACATGCCTTCCTGTTAATTTGGTGCCGATCTCTTTGCTCAATAATTTTGCGCTGGAGCCTGTTATGAAGAATTTGAATCCTGCATCATAGAACCTTCTGACAAAACTCTCAAAATTAGTGACGTTTTGTATTTCATCTATGAAAAACGTCTTCTTTTCACCAAACAATTCTACAAGAGCTTCATAGAGCGCATTAAAGTCTTCAGCTTTGAAATTGAATAATCGCTCATCCTCAAAATTGACATAATAAAAGTCCTTGTCACTATATCTTTTACTGATTACTTGTCTGAGAAGTGTGGACTTTCCGCTTCGTCTTAAGCCAGTCAGGACAACTACATGAGGCAAGCTAGCTTTCTTTTCAATGAATTTCAGAATAGTTCTTTGTATGCCTAATGGCTTCTGGAGAATTGCATCCCTTTGATCTACTAACACTTGTTTAAGTATATCTTTCGGCATCATTATAACTATGGACGTGTCTACTATTTAAATCTTCTCATTTATAATGAGGAAATTATAATATTTTACTCATTGATGATGAGGATTATTTTAAGGGGTTGTATTTTATCCATGCCCCTTATTTTTATCATGGGGTTGTTATTCAATACATACAGCGATATATATATATTAGATTAGATATATTGGATGAGGGGTTATAAAAAAAAAAAAAAAAGAGGTACTGTAGCATCAGTCACACGTCTGGTGAACTTGTCTATTTTGTTCAGGGAAAATCACAGAGATCAGTGCTTTTTTTCCATGGCGATGGTCAAAACCACAGTGCAGGGGAGCATATTCTTAAACTATTTCCCGACTCTTACAAAAAAATTTCAGTAGACTTTCCGGGCCATGGATATTCGACTGACTATGGGCATAGAACCCTGTTCAATGAGGTCGATCTCTTACTACAAATAATTCAAAAAGAGAAAGTAGAGTCCAGCATTATTATCGGCCATTCTCATGGTGCCGCAGCAGCTTTGCTTCTTGCAACAAAGCATCTTATTCAATCGCTTGTACTATTTGATCCTTTTTTTGTCAACCCCCTGATGCTATTTCAGAGGGAAGCTATTGAAGATTTGCAGAGAAAATACTTGGACGCGGCTAAAGGAAAATTTTATCCCAACAAACCATATCACATTTATGGCACTGAGAATTCGGATAAAGAGATACAAGAAAAAAGTTTCCTAAACACTCCTTTATCCGCCTTAGAGCGCAATCTTTATATTTACCAAGGGTATGATGTTCGTGAGAAAATAGTTTCTTTGAACAAGCCCATTCTTGTTTTTCAATCTGATATGCTTTCGCCAACGTCAACAAAAGAACATGTCCTTAGAATAAAAAAATCTACTCCAAGAATGAGAGTGGAAGTTATCGAAGGTTCGACACACAATATGCACCTGCTATGCAAAGAAAAAGTACTTCTAAAAATAAAAGATTATTTTGGTTTCTTGTGCGTTTGATACATAACAAACCCCTGTCCATCTAGCAATATTTCCAATTCTACTCCACACACTTCATGAATGCGTATATGTTCATCTATTGTGAGAGGATTATCGTGTTTAGAAGAAGTTTCAAGCAGCGTTTCTATCTCAGTAAAAGGAACTCCTAACTCTTTTGATGCTTGCTTGGCTCTGTCTAAAATGTAATCCTCTTTTTTTTCTTTTTCTTCTGAAGTTGGCAATTCAACAAGTTCAAAATGAATGAACGTTCTATAAGACTTCTGAATTCTTTTTAGCAAGCAGTACTGGTTTTCAATAGTTAAGTGATGTATTGCTAATGAGCTGAGAATTATGTCTGCTGATGGCAGATCAACACTCTTAAAATCTGCCTCAATGAGTCTGCAGTGATGCTGCATTAGTTTTCTTCTTGCAATTTCTAAAGCCGCCGCACTGTGATCGTAACCAACATATTGTATGGATGGAGAATATTCGAGAATGGCCGAGGCAACGCGCCCTGTTCCCACACCAAGCTCTACCGCCGAACATACATGTTTTGTTCTTTCAACAAATAATTCAATAGCCTCAGCATATAATGGACAGACCGCCGGAACAAGAAAATCATATATATCGAGAGAGTTCATTTTCTTCTATGCGTATTACTGATTTACTTGTTCCATGCGCTTTCCCACCTCCAAATTGAAACGCATTATCAGTAAAAACATAAATACCTGTTCTGGTTCTTCTAAGTGATTGACTGCTGATTGAAAAATCGCCGGTGAAGAGTTCTGACGAAGGAAAGGCTCTTCTGAATGATGCTTCATATTGGATAATAAGCATATCATTAAATTTCTTCTCATTCATAATATTAAGAGATAACGGTTTTACGCCTTGCAGATGCCCTTGCTGTGCCATATATGCTAATATGGTATACGCCATCTGGTTGTGGGCAAAGGCGGATTCTGTTAACGTAAAATGATTAACGGGTGTTTTTTCCCCATTACGTCCTGAGTACGACCAACCAGGATCAGACCGAAAATTGCCTCTTAGGGTATACGGATCAACATATTCTGCCGTTCTAAGAAACCTTACTTGTTCAGGGTATTCTTTAAGCATAACGGTAACTGTATCATCAATACTAAGCATTTGTTTGAAGAAGGATATTAGAGATGTATACTTTCTAGCGATATGTATCGCTGAAAACTAATTTGTGAGAATAAGGGATAATTTTTTTTTCTGCTTTTCTTAAATGGGCTTGAAACGTTGAAAATGAGAGGCCTGCAAGCTGTGAGAGTTTTTCGACGCTTGTTTTTCTTGGATATTCATAATAACCCTGTTTTATTGCTAGATCCAAAGCAAGACGTTGTTTTTGTGTCAAATGCGGTCGTACATTACAAAATACCAACGAGGGTTTATTTATTCTTGACATCTTCAACATCAAAAGATCTGCCTTGTGATGCGATTTAATATTATGAAACATTTCAACAAGCACTTCTCTTTTCCATGAGCCTAAGAGCAGGCAATGCTTGTTTCCTCCACCATCAATAGTCCAAGGTTCAATAAAAATAACTTCCGGGTTATAAAAGGCAGCATGATGTTCTTTTTCTTTGTATTGGAATAAAAAAGCGTCATCATGTTTTTTTACATTTATTACTTGTTCTAATCTACTGAAATCTTTAATGAATTTTATCTTTTTGTCTTCAGGCCCAAACACAATGCCATAACAATTTACTAAAGCACTATCTGTTGTTCTGTTTGTTAAAAGAGGATATAACTGAACTACCACTTGGTGTTTTGCAGCAATTTTTCCAACAATAGTATTCTCAGTTTTTGCTACAAATTTCAATTGCCACATACATAAGCGATATATATCGCCATAATATAAATATTGCGGTTTTGTTTATAACATTGTGAATAACAAAAGGTGAGGAAAAATCATATCAGATCAAACAAGAATTGAATCAGCACTAAGAGGATCAGCAAAAGGGCTGACAATCACAGAGTTGGTCGAGGTATCAGGATTGTCACGATCCAGAGTAAGAACTATACTTGCACAATTGGAAGGTGCAAGAAAAGTAACTATGAGAAAAGTGGGCATGGCAAAATTACATTCATTAAAAATAATAAAACGGGCGGATTAAGAGTTCCTATATTTATTGGTATGAGGAACATAATCAAAACAAAAAAGGGGGAAAATGAGTGAAAAAGAGGCGTGAGGAAATGAGAGATAAAATTTCTAGTTTAGTGATCGGCATTTGCATGGTGGTTCTCTTATCTGGAAGTGTAAACGCATTTGACACTCCTATTAATAGCACAAATATTAATGGTGGTTTTAAAAATGAATAACCAAAAACTATTAATCTCAATCTCCTTCGTATTTGCACTATTTGTTATTAGCTCTGTTTCTGCAACTCCTGTTTTGTTGTCAGACCAAGGAACAGATGTCAAGCAATCAGGAGTGCAATTATCTAGTGGAGATCTGACTGTTTTACTCTATTCTGCTTCTACCGGCGGAGTCCCTATTTTTAACCAAACGTTTACAGGAGCAATCTTTAATGGCTCATGGAATGTTATGATAAATCCTGATTTAGAGTTTGGCAAAAGTTATTGGAAGGACTACGCCATTAATGGGGTTGATCTTGCCTTTGATGGAATTGATAGACTAGAATTTACTTCTCCTGTAGGTTATATCAACAATTTCTCTTATATTAATTTTTCTTTGATTCAAGGTTGTCCGAGTGGGCAGGCAATAAAGCAAGTGTATGCTAATGGAAGCGTTGTCTGCCAAAGTGTCAGTGGAAATATTACAGATACGGATACTATATGGAACATTACAGGAAGCAATTATCTTGTTAATTCTTCTGGCGTGTTGAATGTCAATGAAACTCAGTTGAATAATACAATTGATGCTAGAATTCCAGTTGTAGGATATCAATCAAGTGCCGCTGGATGGGTTAATGATTCTATACAGACAAATACATCTCTTAATGTTAATTTGCTTGATGGGGGAAATATTACTACAGCTGGAACAGGTTTCTTCGGATTTTTAGGAAGTTTAGTGAGCAGGATAACAAAGTTATTTGTAACTGATATTGATGCTTCTGGAAATGTAAAAGCCACTAATTATACTCTTAATGGAACAACTATTGATGACTGGAGTGATGTTTCTGGTAGTGGAGGTTCTCCTGATGGCACAGGTGGATGGGCTAACACAAGTACAACAACTTCAACGAGTTTGAATGTTAATGCAACAGGCAATTTAGATGTTGGAGGAATTATAAAAGGAGTTTCAACAGGCAACATTGTTCCTTTCTATTTTGCTAATACAAGTGTATTTCCAAGTGCCTCTACTTATCATGGAGCAGTTGCTCACTCGCATGCAGAAGGAGCACTATACTATGCACATAACGGAAATTGGATCAAATTGCTGGATGAAACTTCGGCTTACCTAAATTCAAGTGATGGAATTTATCTAACTGAATTCAACAAGAAAATGAGTTTGAATGAGACAAAGCTTAATCAGACAATAGATTCAAGAGCATCTGCATATAATGAAACTGCAATAATAAATGCAGTTAACACCAGTGCAAATATTAAAGGATTAGGATTTTATAATACGACTGAAACTTATACTCAATCAGAAATTGACAATAAGGTAACAATTAATTCAAGCTCTGGCCCTTATTTAAGTGTAGATTCCACTACAAAAACAATAAGCTTGAATGAAAGCAAGCTTAATGCAACCATCGATGCTCGTCAGACTTCTGCTAACTTGGTGAATTATGCATTGAAAAACCAGTCTGAAACTTTTGCTGGCAACATTACAACAACACAGACAGGTTTCTTTGGATCCCTTGGATCAATTACTTCAAGAATTACAGAGTTGTTTGTTCAGGATATTGATGTTTCAAATAATGTGAATGTTACAGGAAATGTTACGGCATCTAAATTCATAGGAGATGGTAGTTTGCTGACAAATCTTCCTTCCGGACAAGTATACACTCATCTATCAAACTTCACTGACAATCTTGGAAATAGAGGATACACTTCACTGAGCAATTTTACCAACGATGTTGGTTATGTTAATGCGTCCGATCTTCAGATTTATAATGAGACTGCTCAAATCAATGCGCTTAATGCGTCAA